>CAZXBP010000221.1:0-4639 GCA_964639015.1 uncultured Nitrosomonas sp. | reverse complement strand
GTTGCTCACAAAAAATGTTTCCTTACATATCAGTTATACGCGGCGTCAACATTTTTTGTTCGCGCCGCGTTTTGCTCATTTTATGTTTAAAACTCTAAATTTTTAGAGACGCCCTTGTGTAACGATCAGGATGTTGAAAAACCAGCCGCGATGCCGCTGCGGCGTTAAAAACAGGCTCGAAATGCTCATTTATCACGCATAAGCGCCGCTTTCTCGCCTGTTTTTGCCATGCATCGACTGCCTCGATTACGTTTTTCAACATCTTGCCATGCGTCTGAATGTTCGATTCAACCATGCAAAGCGAACAACGATCAAACGTAAGGTTATTGGCGGACGTGGCGGCGCAGTGGTGATTGCGTTTCATGACGACCGCCGCATCGCGCCGCTTTCTTCGGTGGTTTCATTACCTTTGCTGATCGGTTCGGTCAACGTTGCGGGTACGGGCAGTTTCAGCAGACGATAAAGATTCGCCAGATTGTCCCGGTAAAGCTGATCAAACCGGATTACCGTACAGGCCTGATTATAGTCGCCAAACCACCAGAACCAGTCAGAACTTTCACACGAGGCGAGTTGTAATTCCGCTTCGGTTTTTTCGGTTTCGGTCAACCGTTCGCTTTGCATGACCAGATCATAACTGTGCTTGGCTGCGCAGAGCAGATCCCACGCACGGTTTTTTTCCGGATCGCCAATCCATGTCGAAAATGATCCGTATACCCAGCTGCCCGCCGTCAGTACCGGTAGCGGTGCAATATCCGTATGTTCTATCGCGGCGATATAATCGCTGTACGTTGTAGTGCCGATATCGGCGTGATTTTCCAGCAGTGTGTACAAGTCATCGAGAAAGAAAAAACCGTTATAAGGATAATACTCCCAGGCGTTCTCGCCATCCAGAATAACACTGATGATGTTGTTTTCAGGTTCGGCATGCAATGCTGCCTGCTCGAGCAAGTCGACGAAATGCTCAGCAGCATCCCGTCCATACCACTTGGCGTATTCAAAGCCGATGAGATCGGACAGCGTGTCATCGCGAAAAAAACAGATAACATTGCCTGTTTTTGCCGGGATGCGGTAGGGACGGTACAGATACTGATTGCGGGCAGGCAATGCGCCATCCGGGGTGGCGTTATTGCGCAGACTGTTGGCGAGAACGGTTTCACTGCTGGCGCACCACTGACAGCCGTATTCCGCCAGAATCGGTATCAGCGCGGAGGAGACGGCGCCTTCAGCGGGCCAGATACCGGCGGGTTTTGTCGCAAAACGCCGGGCGTGACTTGTCACCGCCTTATCCAGATGAAACGCCACGCGGTTACGCCCGCCGGGGTAAATACTGCTGGCAGGCAGGCTGGCGTCGGCAATGCTCTCACGCGCAGAGGAAAAATCGATCAATAGTGGTGACAGCGGATGATAATGCGGTGTTGTCGAGATTTCGATCTGTTTCTTCTCGGCAAGTCTGCGGTAACGAGGTATCAGTTCCTTGATCAATGCGCCGATCAAACTGAAAAGCTGCATTCTTTCGGCATAACTGAAGTTCTCGCTTTTTGTCATTAATTGCAGGATTGTTTCGTTGTTGCGCCGCACACTCTCGCCTGTCCAGGCGAGGTGATACCATACCAGCAAATCGGCGAGATAGCGCGCTGAAAAATGAACCAGACCTGCTGCATGCTTTTGTTGCAGCGTGTCGTACAGATCGTGCAAGCGCGCATAAGCCGGGTAGGGCTTGAGCATGGTGTTGTGGTTGGCTTTGAAACAATTGGTCAGGATACGTTCCTGGTCCTCGCCGGAAATTTTGTCCAGATCCGGCGTTGCCAGCAGGCGCAACAACGGATCGCGTATCAGTCCCGAAGAAAATTGATCGACGTAATCTTCCAGTTGGTCAAGTAGCACCGGCACGAAATTGACGACCGCCTTGATGCCGGGATGCGATTCCAGGTGAAAGGCCATGTCGGCGTAGTCTTTAATGGCATGCAGATATACCCAGGGCATTTCAAATTCCCGGCTATCATAGTGACGATAATCGGGTTGATGCATGTGCCATAACAGGACTAGCTGAATTTTTTTCATGCGATGAAGTTACCCCAGGTAATGTATTTTCTGTCCGAGCATTTCGGGTGTAATCAGTGTGATACCTTTATCGGTGACATGGAATTGTTTTCTGTCTTCATCTGCATCGAAACCGACTCTGAGGCCTTCCGGGATTTTACAGTTTTTTTCCACCACGACGCGTCGCAAGTGCGCATGCCGTCCGATATCGACGTTGGGCAGAATGACCGAGTCTTCAACCTTGCTGTAACTGCGCACCTGCACATTGGAAAACAGCAGTGAACGGTGCACGGTGCCGCCACTGATGATACATCCGCCCGATACCATGGAATCAAGCGCCTGACCGCGCCGGTCTTCATCATCGAAAACGAATTTCGCTGACGGTAATTGTTCCTGATAAGTCCAGATCGGCCAGCTGTCGTCATACAGATTCAATTCCGGGGTTACCGTTGTCAAGTCGATGTTGGCTTCCCAGTAGGCGTCTACCGTGCCGACATCGCGCCAGTACGGTACTCCGGCAACGATGTTGACGCAGCTGTCGCGGAACCGGTGTGCGAAAACGCGATAGCGGGGCACCAGATAGGGGATCAGATCCTTGCCGAAATCGTGCGACGAAGATTCGGTTTCATGGTCACGGATCAGTTGTTCAAATAAAAACGCCGTGTTAAAAACATAAATACCCATACTGACAAGCGCTTTGTCCGGATGACCCGGCATGGGTTCTGGATTTTCCGGTTTTTCGGTAAAACTGGTTACGCGCCAGTCATCGTCAACGCCCATAATGCCGAATGCGCTTGCTTCTTCCAGCGGCACTTCGATACAGGCAACGGTAAGGTCGGCTTTTTTTTCGATATGCTCGGCCAGCAGTTTGTCATAGTCCATTTTGTAGACATGGTCTCCGCCGAGAATCAAAACGTAATCGGTATTGTGATGGTGCAGTATGCTGAGATTCTGAAATACCGCGTCTGCTGTTCCCTGATACCAGGATTCCTTGATCTGCTGTTGCGCTGGCACCAGTTCGACAAATTCGTTGAAGCGTCCGTCCAGAAAACTCCATCCGCGCTGTATATGCTGGATCAGGCTTTGTGCCTTGTATTGCGTCAAGACACTGATTTGACGTACACCGGAGTTGACACAGTTTGACAGTGGAAAATCGATGATGCGGAATTTGCCGCCAAAGGGTACGGCGGGCTTGGCGCGCCAGTCGGTCATTTGCTTCAGGCGCGTGCCGCGGCCACCGGCTAGTATCAACGCGATGGTGTTACAGGTGATTTTGTTGCGGACAGGGTTTAGCGCGTACTGCTGTTCCATCGATGACCTCCTGATCAAATTAGGGTAAATTCTTAACCGGCTCCGGTTCGGCGCAGATCGTAAGGCAATACAGTGCTATGATAGCAGTAATCAGGCAAATCCAAGAATGGTTATATTAATTCCCGCATGTCTCTCATGACCTTAAAACACTCAGTACAGGCAGTTTCTCAGGACTTGCTTCAGGTGGCGCTTCTGGGCGCGCGGCTGCATGATCCTTTCGCGTATCTTGGCGTGCACAAGACGACAACGGATGAATACCGGGCGCGGGTTTTTCAGCCGCACGCCCATGCCGTCTGGATTGAAACAGCGCTGGACTTTGAACCGATGACGCGCATTCATGCCGGCGGCATTTATGAGTGGCGCGGCGTGGAATCGCCACCGATGCCGCTACGGCTGCGCATTGAAACACAGGATTCCACGGCGCAGTTAAAGCATGTTTATAACGTTTACGATGCCTATTCATTTTCATTGCAGATGACGGATCATGATCTTTATCTGTTTAATGAAGGCAAGCTGAACCAGGCTTATCGCATGCTGGGTGCGCATCGCGTGCGTAACGCCGGGATAGAAGGCGTGCGTTTTTCGGTGTGGGCGCCGAATGCCGAGCGTGTCAGCGTGGTCGGTGATTTTAATTGCTGGGATGGCCGCGTGCATCCGATGAGCGCGCATCACAGCAGCGGTGTGTGGGAGCTGTTTATTCCGGAACTGCCGTCCGGCGCACTGTACAAATTTGAAATACGCAACCGGCACAGCGGCGAAATACTGCTGAAAACCGATCCTTATGCGACACGCTTTGAATTGCGCCCCAATACGGCGGCGCTGACACCCGCGAATCATGCCTATCGATGGTCTGATGCGACATGGATGGAAGCGCGCGCCGGCTGGGACTGGCTGCATGCGCCACTGAATATTCTGGAAATTCATCCCGGCTCATGGAAGCGCCATCCCGACGGCCGCTTTTACAATTACCGGGAAATCGCTCAGCATTTGATTCCTTATGCGCTGGAAATGGGGTTTACCCATCTCGAACTGATGCCGGTTTCAGAGCATCCGCTTGACGAATCCTGGGGCTACCAGACCACCGGTTATTTTGCCGTAACCAGTCGCTACGGTTCTCCCGACGATTTCAAATACTTCGTTGACGCCTGTCATCAGGCGCAGATCGGTGTGATTCTTGACTGGGTGCCGGGCCATTTTCCACTGGATGCGTTTGCATTGGCGCGTTTTGACGGTACCGCGCTGTACGAACACGAAGACCCGCGCCTGGGTTACCATCAGGACTGGGGCA
>CAZXBP010000220.1:0-4646 GCA_964639015.1 uncultured Nitrosomonas sp. | reverse complement strand
CGGAAGCCAGTGAAAAGGCAGGCATCGTTACGGCGATATCGAAATCGACAACGGTTGCACTGCAATCGCTGATGCTGGGACTCGGTGCGCTGCTGGTGCTGGAAAATGAAATTTCTCCCGGCATGATGATTGCAGCATCCATTCTGATGGGTCGCGCCATTGCGCCGGTGCAGCTGCTGATCAATGTATGGAAGCAATTCGGCGGCGCACGCAGCGCCTATGACCGGCTGACCAAACTGCTTGAACAACACCCCGCGCGTGAACCCGGCATGACGCTGCCGAAACCGACCGGCGTTATTAACGTCGAAAATGTCACCGCAGCGCCGCCGGGATCGCGCGTGCCTGTTATCAAGGGCTTGAGTCTGTCGTTGACAGCAGGTGAAGTGCTCGGCATTGTAGGTCCCAGCGGATCCGGAAAATCCACGCTGGCACGGCTTCTCGTTGGTGTGTGGCCCGCAGCGGCCGGTAAGGTGCGCCTCGACGGCGCGGATGTTTATCTGTGGAACAAGGAAGAACTCGGCCCGCATATCGGTTATCTGCCGCAGGATATTGAGCTGTTCAGCGGTACGGTTTCCGAAAATATCGCGCGGTTTGGTGAAATCGATGCCGGCAAAGTCATTCTCGCAGCGCAACGCGCGGGCGTCCATCAAATGATTCTGAACATGCCGGGAGGTTACGATACCAAGCTCGGTGAAGGCGGCGCAGGGCTTTCCGGCGGCCAGAAACAGCGCCTGGGACTGGCCCGCGCCATGTACGACGACCCTGCGCTTATCGTGCTTGACGAACCCAACTCCAATCTGGACGATGTCGGCGAACAGGCGTTGTTGAATGCCTTGATCGACCTGCGCAACCGTCGCAAAACAATTGTACTGATCACGCATCGCAGCAGTGTGATCAGCGTAACCAACAAACTGCTGGTACTACAGGAAGGCGTGGCAAGATTGTTCGGTCCGACAGAGCAAGTGCTGGCCGAATTAAAAAAACAACAACAGGCGACCCAGCAGCCCGCACAGCAGAAACCGGCGCCGGCCGCCGCCCAGCCGCAACTTCCTGTGCAAACCGTCAATGTGGTTGACACAGAGGCTTAAAACAAAAGTACATTAAAGCGCTATGCGTATATGACAGGAACAGTTATGAAATTGCAGGCAGACAATAACGCAATCCCATCCGCCCCTGCTCCGGCACAGCCGGAGCAGGGGGAGCACGATCAAACGGATGATGTCAAAACCGATGAATCGGTGCATTCCAGGCTGGGCTGGTGGATCGTGCTGGTCGGCGTTGGCGGGTTTTTATTGTGGGCATTCCTTGCACCGCTGGATAAAGGCGTGCCGCTCTCCGGCACGGTCACGGTAGACACCAACCGTAAAGCCGTACAACATCGTACCGGCGGAATTATTGATCAGATTTATATCAAAGAAGGCGATCATGTCAAAGCCGGCCAGGTTCTGGTGCGCATGAATGATGTCCAGATCAACGCGCAGACGGAAATCACACGCACCCAGCTGATCACCGCGCGCGCGGTAAAAGCGCGTTTGCTGGCGGAACGCGATGGAAAAAACACCATTGAATATCCCGCCGACTTACTCGCCCTGCAACACGATCCACGCATTCAGAACACTATTCTTACGCAAAATCAGTTATTCAGGTCACGTCAACTCGCGATGGAACATGAACTTGCGGCCATCGACGAAAATATCGCCGGTCTGACGATGCAACTGCAAGGTCTCGAAGCCTCGCGGGTCAGTAAAAAACAGCAGATTGAATTCCTGCAGGAACAGTTAATCAGTTTGCGTGAACTGTCGACCGATGGTTTTGTACCACGCAACCGTGTACTCGATCTGGAGCGTGTCAATGTCCAGCTCGCGGGAGAAATTTCTGCTGAAACCGGTAATATCGGACGGAATCAGCGCCAGATTGCCGAACTGAAACAGCGCCGGATTCAGCGCCTTCAGGAGCATCAAAAAGAAGTGCGCCAGCAATTATCCGATATACAGCGTGAAGCGGATTCGCTTCACAGTCAGCTGATCAGCCACGAATTCGAGCTGGACAATGTGCTGGTAAAAGCGCCTGCCGATGGCATCGTGGTCGGCATCAACGTCTTCACCGAAGGCGGCGTTATTCAACCGGGTTTCCGCCTGATGGACATCGTGCCCAGCGATGATCCGCTCACGATTACCGGCCAGGTGCCGGTGCATCTGATCGATAAATTACATCCCGGACTACCGGTAGATCTGATTTTTTCCGCGTTTAACCAGAACAAAACGCCGAATATTCCGGGCGAAGTATTGCAGGTTTCCGCCGACAGGCTTACCGACGAACGCACCGGCGAGCCGTATTATCAGCTGAAAGCCAAGGTTACCCCCGAAGGCATGGCGTTACTGACGCATCACCAGGTACGCGCCGGCATGCCGGTGGAAATTTTCGTCAAAACCGGCGAACGCTCTTTGATGAATTACCTGTTTAAACCGATTCTCGACCGGCTTCATGCGTCAATGAGCGAGGAATAAACTGTTCATGACTATAGCACGCAAAATAACAGTCCTTGTTCTCACTACCGTTCTGACCGGCCCGCTTCATGCGCTGAGTCTGCTCGATGCTTACGAGGCCGCGCTGGAACATGATCCAACATATCGTTCGGCGTTTTATGAAAACGAGGCCGGGCAGCAAGCCGAAATCATCACCCGTGCGAGCCTGTTACCCAATCTGACCATCACGCATACCGACAGCAAAAGTGTGGGCAATCAGAAAACATCGACACCCGGCATACCCAATGATCTGAGTTTTCGCAGTCAGGTCAGCGCACTAACCCTGCGCCAGCCGATTATTAACATGGAAGCCGCCGCCGGTTATCGCCAGGGCCAGGCGCAGACCAATTCCAGCCGGTCGCGGTTTACCGGTCAAAGTCAGCAACTGATTGTCCGGCTGGTCGAAGCCTATTTTGAGGCATTACTGGCACAGCATCACCTGAAACTGGCGCAGGCGCAGCTGGACTCACTCACCGAACTCAAGCGCGTCAACGAAAACATGCTGCTGAAAGGCGAAGGCACCACCACCGATGTACTGGAAACACAGTCCAGGCATGCGCAGGCGCAGGCCCGTCTGATCGAAGCACAGGACGAGGCTGAAGTTGCGCAATTACGTCTGGAGTCGATGATAGGAAGAGAAGCAACACAGCTTCACTATTTGTCGGATATCTTCCGCGCCGATATGGTATTCCTGCCCGGTTTTGAAGACTGGCGCGCGCTTGCGCTGGATCGTAACGCGGAACTCGTCACTCAGCGGCATATCGTGCAATCGGGCAAGGAAGAAATACGCAAGAGTTTCGCAGGCCACACGCCGCGAGTCGATTTTGTCGCTAGTCTCAGCCGGAACAAATCGGCATCATTCATTACTTTCGATCGCGATGTTGAACTGGCGACTGTCGGCGTCGAAGTCAATCTGCCGTTATACGCCGGCGGACGCGTGAATGCGCTGACCAGTCAGGCAAAAGCCAATCATGCGCGCGCCGAGGCAGAACTGGATGCCATCATGGATAATGTGCTGGTCGAACTGCGCAGACAATATCAACGGGTTTACAGCAGCGTCAGGCGTATCGAATCACTGGAACTGGCGGTAAAATCGGCAAAGCTGCTGATTCATGCCACCGAAAAAAGCATACAGGGCGGTATCCGCATCAACCTGGATCTGCTCGACGCGCAGGAGCAGCTTTTTAACAGCGAGATCAATCTGGCGGAGGCTAAATACAACTTTCTGCTTGCGTACCTGCGCCTGAATCTGGCCGCCGGCACGCTGGTACTGGATGATTTGCGTAAAATCGCGTCCTACTTCAAACCGGCTGACTCAACGCCGGAGAATTTGACAACGACTGGTGCAATACTGAAGTAATCAATGCCTGTCGACAGGCAGTGCGTTTTTTAAAGCGGCCTGATAAGCCATTTTCGCGGTACCTGCAATGGCCAGCCTGGCCTTGAGTTGTGCGATTTCATTCTCTACAACGCGCAAATTGGTGATCTGCGCTTTGGCTTCCTGACTCAGCGATGACAATGGATATTCGGCGCCGTCAATGATGATTTTTTTTTCGCTTTCCGTCATTTTATTTCTCGACTTTATAAATTTAAAGAACGCTTATTCTACAAACTCGAGGCCTGTTCAAGCAAGTAAAGTTCGTATCCAATTAAAAAACCGTAACCGGTCAGCATCAAATAATGCAAATGCCTGACGCGCATGCCGCCGAAAAGTTTCACATTCTGATGAATCACCAGCATGACAAGCGCCAAAGCGGTAAGCGCCATTTTGACCGCAATGAATTTATCTATGCTGTCTTCAATCAGAATCAGCATGAACCAGTTCAGTTCCTCGCCACCGTTGTCCAGAATTTTCAGCGTAAAAACCGCATCGCATACGCTTAACAACATGATACCGATAACGCAAAACATTAAATGATCCGCGTAGCGATCGACATAAGCACTACCGCCGCGCCCTGTTTCGGCGCGTCGCTCGCCGGCACGTCTGCCCGGCTTAAGGCCCAGATGGTAAGCGCAAAAAAAAGGAACGTCCCGCCGACGATCCTGCACACGGGTATTCTCACGGACAGTATAGACAATGGTCATTTTAAAACTCCTTTTTTCATCCTAAAAACCTCAGTT
>CAZXBP010000219.1:0-4653 GCA_964639015.1 uncultured Nitrosomonas sp. | reverse complement strand
CTCAATATGCGCCATTTCGATGTGCAGCTGATCGGCGGGATGGTGCTGCATGACGGTAAAATTTCGGAAATGCGCACCGGTGAAGGTAAAACACTGATGGCTACTTTGCCGGCTTATTTAAATGCATTGTCGGGCCATGGTGTGCACGTGGTTACTGTGAACGACTATCTGGCGAAGCGTGATGCGGAATGGATGGGGAAGATTTACAGGTTCATGGGTGTCAGTGTCGGCGTCATCTATGGTCATATGCCGCACGAGGATAAGCAGAGCGCCTATGCAGCGGATATTACTTACGGTACCAATAACGAATACGGTTTTGATTATCTGCGTGACAATATGGTTACGCATCAATCCGAACGCGTACAGCGCCAGCTTAATTTTGCGATCGTGGATGAAGTCGATTCCATTCTGATTGATGAGGCGCGCACGCCGCTGATTATTTCCGGTCAGGCGGAAGGTGATACTGAAATCTATCTCCGCATCAATAAGCTGGTTCCAAAATTGAAACGCCAGGAAAAGGAAGATAGTCCCGGCGACTTTAGTGTTGATGAAAAAGCGCATCAGGTGATATTGAGTGAAGAGGGTTTTGAGCACGCTGAAAAATTGCTCGCGGAAGCAGGTTTGCTCAAGAGTGGTACCAGTTTATATGATCCTGCGAATGTCAGTCTGATACATCATTTAACAGCTGGATTACGCGCGCATTCGTTATATTTTATTGATCAGCATTATGTCATCCAGAATGGTGAAGTCGTCATAGTCGATGAATTCACGGGTCGGCTGATGCCTGGGCGGCGCTGGTCGGATGGTCTGCATCAGGCTGTTGAAGCGAAAGAAGGTGTGGCCATACAAAAAGAAAACCAGACCCTGGCTTCGATCACCTTCCAGAACTATTTCCGCATGTATCATAAACTGTCTGGCATGACAGGCACAGCGGATACCGAAGCTGCTGAATTCCAGCAGATTTATGGGCTTGAGACAGTGATTGTTCCGACGCATCGTCCAATGATACGGGAAGATCGAATGGATCAGGTTTTTCGCACGATGGACGAAAAATTCAACGCTGCTATTGAAGGCATCAGAGAATGCTACGAAAAAGGACAACCTGTTCTGGTCGGTACGACATCCATAGAGAACAATATGCTGCTGTCCAGATTACTGGATAAAGCGAAGCTGCCGCACCAGGTGCTAAATGCGAAACAGCATGCGAGCGAAGCTAACATTATCGTGCAGGCCGGACGTCCGAAAATGATCACTATTGCGACCAATATGGCCGGACGTGGAACGGACATTGTGCTGGGCGGTAATCCGGAGCCTGAGATTGAAAGTATCCGGAATGATGAGAAATTAAATGATACGGAAAAGGAAAAGCGCATCAGTGAAATCATGAGCAAGTGGAAGGCTGCGCACGAGGATGTGTTGCAGAAGGGCGGTCTGCATATTATCGGTACGGAACGTCATGAGTCGCGTCGTGTGGATAATCAGTTGCGCGGGCGTTCGGGACGTCAGGGAGATCCTGGCTCCAGCCGTTTTTATCTGTCGCTCGAGGATCCATTGTTGCGTATTTTTGCATCCGATCGTGTCGCCAGCATTATGACTCGCCTTAAAATGCCGGAAGGTGAAGCGATAGAGCATCCCTGGGTGACGCGAGCGATTGAGAACGCGCAACGCAAGGTAGAGGCGCGTAATTTTGATGTCCGTAAACAATTACTTGATTTTGATGATGTCGCTAATGATCAGCGCAGCGTTATCTATCAGCAACGCAATGAGTTGCTGGAGTCTGATCACGATATTACCGAAACGATCACTGCTGTGCGTGAAAGCGTGCTGACCAATCTGTTCAGCTTGCATATTCCGCCGCAAAGTGTGGAGGAGCAGTGGGATGTGTCGGGACTGGAGAAAGCACTGACTTCTGAATATCAGCTGCATTTGCCGATTCGGAAATGGCTTGAGGAAGAGCCCGATCTGCATGAAGAATCGCTCTGCGAACGGATTATCGATGTGGCCGCCCAGCATTATCAGAGTAAAGTCGATCAGGTCGGAGCGCATATCATGCATCAGTATGAGCGTGCGCTGATGCTGCAAATTATTGATGCGCACTGGCGAGAGCATTTGGCAGCTTTGGATCATTTACGTCATGGTATTCATTTGCGCGGTTATGCACAGAAAAATCCTAAGCAAGAGTACAAACGCGAGGCTTTTGAACTGTTTACCAACATGCTTGAAGAGATTAAAGCAGAAGTAACCCGGATATTGCTGACTGTGCAGATCAGGAATGAACAACAGGTTGAGGCAGTGACTGAGACTATGAAGTCACCGGAAAAAATCGAATATCATCATGATGATGCGTCTGCTGCCGGTATCGATGGAAATTCTGAAGGCCAGGCTGGAGAAAAACCAGAGCGTCCGTTTGTACGTCAGGGTGAAAAAATTGGGCGGAATGATCCATGCCCCTGCGGTTCCGGAAAAAAATACAAGCAGTGTCATGGGAAGATACGCTGAATTTTGTCAGTCTCTTTACAATGAATCTTTTTGAATCAATTTCTTGATAAATCTTCCAGTCAAAGCTGACGGTTTGCGCAGATTGCGTTGGAAAATTATTTTTTCCTATTCCCCTTGTGCGATTATGGTATAATGCGCCCCATTTATTAAGCGGATAATTCGCGAAATAAATTAAATAGAATCAAAAGCTTTTTGATTCTATTTAATGCTGAGTTCAGTAAAGTTGTTGCATGTTACGGGTTGCACGTGGGAATGCAGTTGAGAGTATGGGGGAAACCATCCGGAAGTATTTTTTGCTTCATCCTTAATAAAAAGTTAGATGGATTCGGGCGGGAATTTTGTTAACGGTTTTGCATATAAAAATTTATTTATTGCATGAAAGAATTAACTGATGGAATTTTAAAAGATGGCAGATAGTTTCAGCATTAATAATGAAATGAGTGGGAGAAGAAAATTCTTGGTTGCTGCGACTTCTGTGGCAGGCGGTGTTGCGTGTGTAGGTATCGCAACGCCTTTTGTAAAGAGTATGATGCCAAGCGAAAGAGCGAAAGCCGCGGGAGCGCCGGTAGAGATCGATATATCGAGACTTGAGCCAGGCATGTTACTGATGGTTGAGTGGCGTGGACGTGTGGTGTGGATTCTGGATCGCACACCCGAAATGCTGGCAACGCTTGAAAAGCTTGAGCCGCAGCTTGCGGATCCAAACTCGAACAAGGAACAGCAGCCGGACTATGCTAAAAACAGAACACGATCCATTAAGCCGGAAATATTGGTGGTGGAGGGTATCTGCACACATCTGGGGTGTTCCCCGGTGTTCAGGAAGGATATTGCGCCGCAGGATCTGGGGGCAGACTGGCTGGGCGGATTCTTCTGTCCCTGTCATGGTTCCAAATTTGACTTGGCTGGCCGCGTTTATAAAAGCGTGCCTGCGCCAACCAACATGGTGGTTCCGCCGCATGTATATTTGAGTGATAACGTCCTTTTAATCGGGGCAGAAAGCAAGGAATCTGCATAAATGAGCAAGCAAAAAAATTCATTTCTTGAGTGGATCGATAAGCGATTTCCAATGACAGTGACCTGGAGAGAGCACCTCTCCGAGTATTATGCGCCAAAGAATTTCAATTTCTGGTATTTCTTTGGTTCTTTAGCGCTGTTAGTACTCGTAAACCAGTTAATCACTGGGATTTTTCTTACCATGAGTTATAAGCCGGATTCGAGTCTTGCGTTCGCTTCCGTAGAATATATCATGCGCGACGTCGACTACGGCTGGCTGATTCGCTATATGCATTCAACGGGCGCCTCCATGTTCTTCGTGGTCGTCTATCTGCATATGTTTCGCGGTATGATGTACGGTTCATATCGTAAACCACGCGAGTTGCTGTGGCTGATCGGCATGGCGATTTTCTTTGTACTGATGAGTCTTGCTTTTACCGGATATATCCTGCCATGGGGGCAGATGTCATACTGGGGTGCGCAGGTCATTGTCAGTATGTTTGAAGCGATTCCGTTTATCGGCGAAACGCTGCACAATTGGATACTGGGCGATTTCATGCTGTCGGATGCGGCGCTGAACCGTTTCTTTGCCTATCATGTCGTGACGTTGCCGGTCTTAATTGTGGTGCTGGTTTTTGTTCATATTATTGCTCTGCATGAAGTTGGATCAAACAATCCGGACGGCATTGAAATTAAAGAAAACAAGAATCCTGAAACAAAAATACCGGTTGACGGCATTCCATTTCATCCTTACTACACTGTGAAAGATATCTTTGGTGTTATAGGGTTTCTGATCGTGTTCTGCGGTATTATTTTCTTCGCGCCGGAAATGGGCGGCTACTTTCTGGAATACAACAACTTTATTCCGGCCAACACATTGCAGACGCCGGATCACATCGCGCCTGTCTGGTATTTCACACCGTACTATTCAATGTTGCGTGCTGTGACAGTCAATTTCCTGTGGATTGATGCCAAGCTGTGGGGTGTCTTCCTGATGGTCGCCGGCGTTGCTGTATTCTGTTTCCTGCCATGGCTCGACCGGAGTCCGGTTAAATCAATCCGTTATAAAGGGCCGATTTTCAAATTTGCCTTAGCAATGTTTGTGTTCAGCTTTTTTGTTCTGGGCTGGCTGGGTACGCAATCACCCACACCTTTATATAC
>CAZXBP010000218.1:0-4670 GCA_964639015.1 uncultured Nitrosomonas sp. | reverse complement strand
CAGTTTTGTCGTGCATGGTTTACTTCATTCATGTTTCAGCACTCTTGGCTAGCTTTCAGTTAAAATAATGTCAGCTCACGATCATTCACTTTGGATCAGATTCTGTCATGAACCTTGAAAAAGTAGTTTTTGGTTTTTTTATTGTACTTGCCCTGTCATTGAATTATGGATTTTTTATCGGTGACATGGACAATCCCGCGCATCATCATCCTTATGAATTGTATGCCGCCATTATCGTCAGCTTGATCGCCACTGTGTTGAAATTCGGAGATCGTACCCAGATTGGCGCCGTTCATCTGGCGACCAGCCTGGTTGCAGATCTGCACCTTATCGCCGCCGCAATTCTGTATGCACTGGTCAGCGACACGCCTGATGAAACCATTATGATTAATCATGTCGTTGCTTTGTCCGGCGGCGCATTACTGGCAAATATCGTATCGGTGATTCTGTTGATTGCCGAAACGATTAACCTGCGCCGGTAAATACTCCGGCAATTTTGCTCCGGCGATAATAAAAGCCGGCATTTGACAATGAATAATATCGTGTTTTTGATCCTGCGGCGCATGCGCGCACCGTTGATCGCAGTGATTATCAGCTTCGGTATCGCGGTCGGCGGGCTGACATTAATGCCGGGTATAGAGATTGGCGGCGAGATTTCGCATCTGTCGCTGTTCCAGGCCTTTTATATTATCAGCTATACCGCCACGACTATCGGCTTCGGCGAAGTGCCGCACGAATTCAGTACCGCGCAGCGGTTATGGATGACATTCTCGATTTATCTGACTGTCATTGTCTGGTTCTATGCCATTGGCACGATTATCACGCTGGTGCAGGACGCAAACCTGAAAATTGCAGTGAGAACCTCGCGGTTCGTCAAGTCAGTCAAGCGAATCAGTGAACCCTTCTATATTATCTGCGGCTATGGAGAAACAGGCAGCCTGCTGGTTAACGCACTGGACCGCAAGAATATACGTGCTGTCGTTATCGAGATCCAGCAGCCCAGGATCAGTGAACTCGAACTGGAGGATTTCCAGTACGACATACCTGCTTTATGCGCGGATGCGCGCCTGCCTGATACGCTGATCAAGGCGGGAATCAGGCATCCATTCTGCGCCGGGGTTGCGGCGCTCACCAATGACGATCATGCAAATCTTGCGGTAGCCATCTCGGTTAAGCTGATTAGCCCTTCGCTGATGGTGCTGGGACGTGCCGAAAACATGGATACGACAGCAAACATGGCTTCTTTCGGCACCGATCACATTATCAACCCGTACGCATTGTTTGGCGATCAACTGGCGATGGAAGTGCATGCACTGGGCGTCTATCTGTTGCATGAGTGGTTGACCGGTGTTCCTGGGCACATTCTGCAATCACCGGTTTGTCCGCCTACCGGAAAATGGATAGTCTGCGGCTATGGACGCTTCGGCAAGTCCGTCGTTAAAAACCTCCAGCGCGCGCATATCACCACAGTCATAATCGAAGCCGATCCCAAAATGACCGGATGCGATGATTGCATTCTAGGCAGCGGCGCCGAAGCAGGCACACTGGAAGAAGCGGGTATCAGGGATGCGGTTGGTATTGTCGCCGGAACAGATAACGACATCAACAATCTTTCCATCGTGATGACCGCACGCGAAATGAACCCCGATTTGTTTGTCGTCATCCGCAAGAACAAGCGTTACAACGATCTGCTATTCGAACAGTTCAGCGCTGACATTTCCATGCAGCCGAGTGATATCATCGCGCACGCGTGTCTGGCACATATGATCTCCCCCCTGCTCGCGCAGTTTCTCTACCTGGCGCGCAATCAGACCAATGCCTGGGCAAACCAGTTGATTGCGCATCTGGTCAGTGTTGTCGGAGAACAGGTGCCCGAGACCTGGTCCGTTGCTATCGATCGCTATTCCGCACCGGCTGTGACCGGTCTCATTTCGCAAGGCTGGTCCATATCGCTTAATCACCTGGAACAGGATCCGGGCAATCGGGATAGCAAGCTTGATCTGGTTCCATTAATGCTGCTGCGTGATAACACCCATCTCCTGCTGCCCGACGCCACGCTGCAAATCAAACATCAGGATCACATTCTCTTTTGCGGCCGGCCAGCCGCCAGAAGCGCACTGGCCGAGCTTTTGAGCAATCCGAGAACATTGACTTATATCATCAGTGGCGAGGTGATGCCTGATAGCTACCTGTGGCGCTGGTTGTACCGGAAATTGAAGAAAAAAACGAATGACTCGGTCAAGTAGTTGTTGAGGTGCGGCCGACTACTTTCAGATTGAAAGAAACACGCCGGCGAGGCTGGTTGCAACACAGCAAACTCTTCCGGAGAAAAGTTTTTTTAATCTACAAACCTCCGTTGAATGGGGTTTAAAGTGCGTGGATTTTTAATTCCGGCGGCGTACTATAAATACCATAGTGTGATTCACCATCTGGATGAATAGATATTATTCAGGTTATTCTATTTATTCACATTGTTAGCTGCGTCGAATAACGATCAAAACTGAGGTTTTTAGGTATAAGCATTGTCAGTGCCACTCGTATCTGACACCAGTTATTATTTGTTTTGGTTATTTGCCGGTTATTGATGTCCAAATTATGACACACGCATTGCTGTAGCATATGCACGGCAACAGACTGTTTCTATGACACTCTTCGTATAACGCCATTCCACATGACTGATCCGTTATGGCCCTCAAAGACGCAAATCCGCGTCGGGCCAATTTAATCCGCTATTCCCATTCGAGGAACTTCCAAGTAAAATCCATGGTTCGCGTGCGTCCGGTCGCGGTTATCTGGGCGGATGCACTATGCGTACGGTCGGTAAATGCCGAATTCTTAACCGGATGTCAGACTTTGTATTGCAAAGCATGGCTCAAGTTGGGTTTTGCACGAATTGAACGAAAAAGAACATTCCAATATTACACCGCCAAACGGCATCACCATAATATACCCCTTCAATCGAACCGAATACCGCCTTATTGCTGATCCGGAGATCAGGCCATGAACGGGCTGCATCTTATCGGCGATTTAGCCGATTGCCGCAGCGATCCGCAGCGTCTGCTGGACGGCAGCGGCTTCAGGGACAGATGCATCGAAATGGTCAACGCATCAGGATTGACCGTAATGGACGCGGTCTTTAAGCAATTCGATAATTCGGGCTTCACCGGCGCAGTGGTTCTGGCCGAATCGCATCTTGCAATCCACACATGGCCTGAAACCAACGGTCTGACACTCGACGTTTACGTCTGTAACTACTGCGCGGATAACAGCGCCAAAGCACAGCAGCTGTTCGATGCGGTCGTCGATTATTTTCAGCCGACCGAAATCGTCAGGCATGTGATCGATCGCGGCACGCATGTACTTGTTGAACCGCTGAACGATTCTATCGGCTTTTACGTCAAGGCAAGTCGCCACATCGGAGAATGGCGCACGAAATACCAGAAAATCGCTATTTACGATACGCCGCACTATGGCAAGGTTTTCCGCCTGGATGATTACAACATGACTTCGGAGCAGGAAGAGTTTATCTACCATGAAAACCTGATGCATCCGGCGCTGACCGCTCATAGTGCACCGAAAAAAGTATTGATTATCGGCGGCGGAGATGGCGGCTCGTCCGAAGAAGCGCTGAAACATCCTTCAGTTGAGCAAGTCACGCTGGTAGAGATCGACGAAGATGTCATCACAGTGGCCAAAGAACACTTTAAGGCAGTCCATCACAACGTATTCGACAATCCTCGCCTGCGTGTCATCGTGGATGACGGCATGCGGTTTGTCCGCGATACTCACGACAAATTCGATCTGATCGCACTGGATTTGAACGATCCGGTCGGTCCGGCTGCGGCACTTTATTCAGAAGACTTTTTCAAACAATGCCGCGAAGCGCTTACGCCGGAGGGCGCATTGACGTTGCACATCGGCTCTCCGACCGCGCAGCCTCAGCGCGTTGCAGAACTTGCGCAACGACTCAACCGTGTTTTCGGCATTGTGCGTCCCTGCACTGTATATATTCCGCTGTATGGCGCGCTATGGGCTCTTGCTGTATGTTCAAGGCAGCTTGACCCCAAGGCGATTTCCGCAGACGAGATTGACGCGCGCATCAAGTCACGAGGGCTTGCCCAGCTTCAGTATTACAATGGTGAAGCGCATCTCGGCATATTCGCGCTGCCTAACTTTGTGCGTAAGCTGGTTAATCAAGGCTGAGAATATCAGCTTGCAGAAATTGGGTCGCGGCCGCACGGCAGAATTTTACCCTTTGGCCAGACCAGGATTTACCGATCTGGATACGATCTTAATTTCATCAGGCAGGCTCTTGATATGAATATCCTGATGCGGAAATGCAATTTCGATTTTTTCTTCTCGGAACCGCTGATCGATTTCCATTAACAAATCATGACGGACTTCGAGCAGCAGATCCGGATCAGGGATAAATACGCGCAGCTCGAAGTTCAGCGCACTCTCTCCAAAGCCTACAAAACGCGAACTCGGCTCGGGCTCTTTGAGCACATCTGGATGATGCTTCGCGACGGATAGCAGTATTTCATTGGCGAGTTTGGTATTTGATCCATAGACAATGCCGACAGGGATAAGAATGCGCAGAATGGAATCCGTGAGCGACCAGTTGATCACCTGGCCGGTGACGAACTCCTTGTTGGGAATAATCAATTCTT
>CAZXBP010000217.1:0-4725 GCA_964639015.1 uncultured Nitrosomonas sp. | reverse complement strand
AATCCCGCTCAACCTGCCTCGCCCTCGCTACGATCGCTATTCTCGGACAGCCTCCTAGTCATCCCGGATAACGGTCAACTGAGGTTTTTTCTTATATGTTGACCGCTTTCCAGAGCAATCTGCTTTAAATCCAGCAAATGCATTGCACCGGTTTTTTGCATGACATTGCTTCGGTGAATTTCCACTGTGCGATGACTGATACCCAGATGTGCAGCAATTTCCTTACTCGATAGCCCCTGAACGACAAAAGTCAGAATTTCTCTTTCGCGGTCGGTTAATTTTGTCAGCAACGCTCTTGCCCTTTGTGCATTATCTTCCGCTTCCAGTCTATTTTTATATTCAGCAAAAGCTGACTCGATGCAGGCCATAAGCTTTTCCCGGGTAATCGGCTTAGTCAGGAAATCGACGGCGCCGGCCTTGATCGCTTTGACACTCTGCGGAATCGTGCCGTAACCGGTCAGAAAGATAATAGGCAGCATGCTGGCTCTTTTACTCAACGCTTCCTGCAACTGCAGACCATCCAGGCCAGGCATCTGCAAGTCCGTGATGATGCATCCTTTCCAGTGCGACAAGTCATTTTCGAGAAATTTTTCCGCGCTTTCAAATGACTGAACAGTGATTGCCTGCTGCGTTAACATAAGCGTCAATGCGTGACGTACTGCTGCATCGTCATCAATAATGAAAACAGTAAAATCATCGGGTCTTCTCATGCAAAAGGCAGGGTAAAATGAAACCGGGCACCTTGTTTATAATCGGGGTCTATCCAGAGCCGGCCGCCGTTTGCTTCAATCAGTGCCCGGCTGATCGAAAGTCCCACGCCAAGGCCACTGGACTTGGTTGTAAAAAAAGGGTTAAAAATACGCTTCAGCGTATCCCGATCAATGCCCGGGCCAGTGTCAATGACCGAGACCATTGCCATATTTTCGAGCACCAGCGTTGTGACTGAAATCCGTATCTCCGCTATGGACAGTTTCGCAGCACGCATGGCTTCCACCGCATTCCGGATAAGATTCACCAAAACGCGCTGAATCTGGAATCCGTTAGCGTTTACCGCGGGAAGGTTAGAATCCAGCTCAAGCACCAGACTGAATCCTCCGTACCCATCACTACGCACCAGTAACAGCGCATCTTTTATGGCCTGATTGAGGTCCAGCGCCTCGGTTTCAACACTTGTATTATTTTGTAAAAAATTAAGTAATTCAAATAGCTTGTGACCGGCCAGCTGTGCCTGTTCAAAGCAGTTTTTCATTGCATCCTTCGCCGGATTACACCCAGCCGGCGCTTCATTCAGTGCGTGACACGCCACCTCACTGTAAGCGGAAATTGCAGTCAACGGGGAATTCAGTTCATGCGCAATCGCCGAAGCAGTAAGCATGGCAACCTGCTGCTTAAAAAGCGCTTCTGCTTCAGCTCTGTGCTGCTGAAGCATTTTTTCACGCAGCTTTCGATCCGTGACATCCCGCACAATACCGACAATCCGCCTGGCTTGTCCCATTTCAAACTGCGTCTCGCCAAATATGGTAAGCCAGCGCTCCTGATGCCGGTCCGATTGTTGATCACCGGCCTGCACAATGCGGAATTCCGTGCGGAACTTACCGCCCTTACTCGAATTGACAGCCTTGTCGTAGGCGGCCCGACAATTCGCACGGTCATCAGGATGCATAACAGCAGACAAGTCATTCAGCGTAATGATTTCGTCAATACCGTTGCCGCACAGCTCTCGCAGACGCTCATCGCAGTATATTCTGCGACTAACGCAATCGATATCGAATATCCCGACATTGACTATCTGCTTGATCAGCCACAAACGCTCCTGACTTTCACGCAGTGCATATTCGGCCTGGCTGCAACGGTCAACAGCATTCAGCGCGAGAAGTACATATACCTGCTGCTGAATGGTGACAGGGCTCAGGCTGATATCAACGCCAATTTCATGCCCATCCCGGTGCAGCAGCACAAGATTCCGGTTATTTCCCATCGGCCGCTTGCGCGGATACGCCAGGTAGTGCTTGCGGTATTGCCGGTGATGTTCCCGGAAGCGCTGCGGTATAAGCGCCTCGACTTCGAGATCGCGAAGTTCATTAAGTGTATACCCGCATAAGTCTTGCGCGGCTGAATTGGCCATGATGACTTTTCCGGATACGTCAACCAGCAACATGGCTTCAACGACAGCATCAAACAAATCCCCGAAACCGACTTGGTTCAGTGGCACATCCCATGGGTGTTCGATTATCGATTCTGAATTCACTGATTTCTATATCATATTCAACAAGAGGGTAAATACTATTTCATTTTTGATTACGTCTTATAAATCATAATTTGTTTTTTCATCCCCAGGCGGATTTTCGAATGAAAATATTCACACTCATTCGTAACGAATAAACGCCTCGGCCAGTGCATCGCTGCCATAGCGGTTAATCAAGGCATCAATTTCAGCAATCAGATCATCGTCCTCGTCTTCTTCCAGCGCACCTTCGCCCACAAGGCGCGCAGTTAGTCCCGCTATCATCGCTTCCCTGACCATATTCAGTGTTGACGGATTGTCCGGATCCCGCTGATTGATTGCCGCTTCAATTACTCGCGACAGCGGTTCGCTCGCCACTTTCTGGATAAAATCAATCGCCGCCGCAGTCTCGCCATATTCTTCAATCAAGGCATTCAACTCATCCAGCAACGATTCATTGACATCAAAATGGTGCAACTGTTCGGTCTCTGTAAATGCATCAGATAACAAACCGGTCAAAAATTCGCGCACGATCTCAAGCGTAATGATTTGATCAGGCTCTGATCGGTTTATGCGATTCTCGATCAAGGCTGATAAATTCGGACTCACGCGCGTAGCCACATCAATCGGGTTTCGTATCATGAAAAACCTCCTCATTCAGTTTTATGGCGTATTTACTGGAAACAATTTTATTGACTCAGATTGAGCACAGTCAGACCGACAATCATTTGTTCGGCGCCGAACGGTGATACGTCCGGAAAAAACATTGTCAGGCCTTATGGTAATTTTACATGGTATGGTTAATCAACAAACGTAATTCCTGCAGCGAACAGGTATTCAATACATCGCTTTTTTCCAGCCAGCCCCGTCGCGCCTGCCCAATACCAAAACGCAAATTGGCAAAATCATAAATACTATGTGCGTCCGAATTAATACTTATCAACACTCCCTCCTCCTTCGCCATTCGGCATTGCGTATCGAGCAAATCCAGTCTCTCCGGATGCGCATTCAATTCCAGAAAACAGCCGCGTTGCCTGGCTTCGCGGATTATGCGCAGCATGTCGACATCATACGGTGCACGGCGTTGCAGCAAACGTCCGGTCGGATGCGCCAGCAGCGTAAAATGCGGATGCTGCATGGCGCGAATAATCCGCTCGGTTTGCCGGGTGCGCGACAGATTGAAACTGCTATGCACCGCCGCCACAACCAGGTCGAGCGGTGCCAGCGCACTATCCGGCAAATCCAGACTACCGTCCTCGAGAATATCGACCTCGATGCTCTTGAGCAACGTGATTCCCTGCAACTCGGCATTCAGCCGGTCGATCGCATCGCATTGTTTCAGTAATTGCTGCGGATCGAGTCCATGCGCCACGGTTAACCGGCGGGAATGCTCGGTAATTGCCAGATATTCAAAACCCTGCGCCAAACCCGCCTGAGCCATTTCCCGGAGTGTATTATGCCCGTCGGTTGCTTTGGTATGCGCATGCAAATCACCACGCAGATCGTTTCGTTCAATTAACTGCGGTAATTTTCCTGTTCTTGCAATTTCAATTTCGCCGCGATTCTCGCGCAACTCCGGCGGAATATATGCCAGACCTACCGCTGCGTAGATCGATGTCTCGGATTCGCCGGCAATGCGGACACCCGCGCGGAATACGCCGTATTCGTTGATTTTCAATCCTTTTTTTTGCGCCAGAATACGGATCGCAATATTATGTGCTTTCGAGCCGGTAAAATAATGCAGTGCGGCGCCATATGATTCTTCTCCGACCACCCGCAAATCCACCTGCAAGCCACACTTGAGCATGATACTGGCACGCGTTGCGCCCGCCGATAAAATGTCGATCACTTCGTCATAGCGGATGAACCGTTGCACTACTTTTCCGGCAGCCGTGGTTGCCGCCGTTGTCGCGAGAATATCCAGATCGCCAACTGTTTCACGCATACGCCGGAAGCTACCGGCAACAGTAACGTGCAAAATTCCTGGTGTGGCAACCAGGTATTTCTCCAGCGCCTCGGCGTATTGTGCCGCAACCGCCAGTTTGAAGCGTTGCGCCTGATTAGCATGCGCCTCAATCGCTTGCAGAATGTTGTTTTCAGTTTTTTCGCCAAATCCCGGTAAAGCCCGGACCCGGCCGTCACGTGCGGCGCGGTGCAGTTGTTCCAGTGTTTGCACATCGAGGTCATGATACAGCGCTTTGACCCGTTTGGGCCCCAACCCCGGAATTTTGAGCAATTCGGTAATCGCTGACGGCAATTCAGTATGCAACCGATCGAGCAGACTGCAATGTCCGGTCGTGGCAATTTCCTTAATTTTGCCGGCCAAATCGTCGCCGATTCCGGGTAATTGCGTCAGATCCATGCCTTTATCCAGTAAATTCGACACTTCGTTCGGCAATTCGCCGATCACCCGCGCCGCATTGCGGTATGCGCGAATACGAAACGGGTTAGCCCGAATATTGCATGAAAGAAAGAGGCAATTCCTGTTAAATCTTTTATAA
>CAZXBP010000216.1:0-4728 GCA_964639015.1 uncultured Nitrosomonas sp. | reverse complement strand
GTATCTGGCGGGATACCGCCAGCGGGAGTTGAAGGGCGTATTTGAATCGGATTAAGGGCTGCTGATGGTTTTCAGGGAAAAATTGCTGTAGGTAGCTGCTATGTGACCTTTGATTTGTTCAAGCATGTCTGGGATGGTTTTTGCTGCTTGGGTGATAGGCTAAATTACAGATTACTATGAATGTTGTTTTGCAAGACCTGGCACCTTTGGTTGCTTGTACCTTTGGTTGCTTACCAAACCAACGCACGATTGGCATGACGTGCCGCAATGTATGGCACCACTCACATCCGACGCCACAACATGCTCAAAACCATTATCGTTGCCGGTTTTTTCTATAAGGGTGCGTTGTAGAGGGTTCATCTCAGAATCCCTGATGAATTGATCGTTCGGTTCCACTCAAGCGCTCGCTTGCGCCAGTGGGTGTCGATGGCTTGGGCGAAATCGGGGCGAACCAGCTTGGCGCGGGCTTCGCACCACTCAGACGATTCGCGGCGGATCACAACGCCCTCCATTGGGCCTTGGCGGTAATGACTCGGTCTCGCGGTAACCAGCTGTTTGAGTGCGGTCAAGGTAGTCTTTCCTTGCAGCACCTGCGGCACTACCGCCAATCCAACACAACTGGCCAACGCATTGCGGCGTGCGCTGCTCCAGAAGCGACCTGTGCTACGGTCATACACATCAAAGAGCAGCAACCAGTCTGGCAGTGCTGCGTAGTCCAGCGAATGGCGCGCGGCACACCACTCTCCAAAAAGAATGAGATTGGGCTTGAGTACGGCGAGTAAGCCTTCGCCGTGTTGCGCTAGCCAAGCGGGCAAGCGGGCGAATTGCCCGACGTGAGGCTCCGCCAGATATTGTCCCCGGTTCTGCGCACGCAGGCTACCATCGGGAGCGAGCGACAGCCCGACATTTGCACCATCC
This sequence comes from uncultured Nitrosomonas sp., assembly GCA_964639015.1. Taxonomy (GTDB): domain Bacteria; phylum Pseudomonadota; class Gammaproteobacteria; order Burkholderiales; family Nitrosomonadaceae; genus Nitrosomonas. The sequence continues at coordinate 3,810 of CAZXBP010000216.1, read as the reverse complement.
AGCTTTTCCTCCACCATCACATCACTGGCAAGCAGGGCAGTCACCTCACTGGATGACAACACCTTGTCGTCGCGCGGCGAGCCTTCGCCCAGCCAAGCAAGATGCGGCGTGTGGGGAAAGCGGAAGAAGTCGGTCAAGCCTCGGCCCTCATTCAGCGCGCCTGCTTCTCAGCATGTTTCTGCCGCGACCAATCTTCAATGATCGGTTCCAAAATGACGTTATTCACCAACAGGTCTGCTTCCCAATCATGCCAATCGGTATCCCCAGCAAAAGCAACACAGCCCTCGCCGAACCGCCTGTGTGAATCCAGTGCAGCGGCCACCATTTTCTTGTCAGCATCGTCGTGAATCACTGCTGCCAACGACGGTTGCAACACTCCATGCCCATGCTCGTCATAGGCGACATCAACGTCATCAACGGCTGCAGTGCTCCACTTGTGCATCACTACCTGAATGCCAAAGTCATTGAAACCCAGCTTGTTGTTGTACTCGCCATATATTCCGCCAGCCAGATCCAACACCATTCTTGATGAACTGGACTGAAATTCATCCAGCCATTGCCACACTCGCATGCGCAACTTCGGATCAGCAGGCGTTGCGTCAATATCTTTGGGATGTGTTGGATCGGCAGCACTGGCCGCAATCAGCACATTGGTGTCTACGATGTAACGATCTCTCATGCCTTGTTCTCCTGCTGGCGCGCAAACATCAGGCGCGCCTGCTCCCGCGTTTCACCCAACGCATCACCAAAGAAGCCTTCTGGCCAGTTTTTCACACGACCGAAATCATCCAGTTCCAACGGCCGCATCCGTGCGGCTTTGTCATCACGCTCGACGAAATACATGGCTGCTTCATCGGGCATGATCTGCTGCTTGGCAATCAGCGTTTGCATGCGCCGGAACAAATGCTCGGAGTGAGTTTCGACAATGAACTGGACGTTGCGCTCTTTACTAACATCAACAAATAATTCCGCTAATATTGATTGAGCCAACGGATGAAGGTGAATTTCAGGTTCTTCCAGCATAATCGTACTGCCGCCTGGGGCGAAGTATGCGATGGTCAAAACAGGCAAGACTTGCGAAATACCAATACCGACATCACGCAGATTTGCCTCCACACCGTCACGATGTATTACGACCTCATAGCGTGTTGAGCGTCCCAGTTGCTTAACCTCAAGCTTATCAGCCACTTTCATTCGAACCAACCATTTTGAAACGCCTTCAATAATGCGATCTTGATCTTCGCCTTTCATCAAGGCACTTGCCAATAGCACATCAATGGCGCGATGGCCGTCGCTACCCACTTCACCGGGTTTTGATTTATTCCAAACATAATCGCGCTCCGGCTTACGGCGCAGCGGCCCCAAATAAACGATGCTTTCCAGCTCGCGGCGAATGGCGAGACTTAAATCTTCGAGCAATGGACCATCTTGTCCTAGCATTGTTATCGCTTGCGCCGGCAGGGAAATAGAACGCTCAGGCGAGAGGTGACGACCTTTTTCACGTGGCTGAGACTCCTCATCTACCATTATGGAATAAGCGCCTTTCTCACGACGTATTGCGCGAAAACGACGGTCATCAGTGCTGACATCCAATTCCTGGATATTCACGCCACCTAACGAGTTCTGGACATAACTACACGAAAAGTCACCCTCATTAACACGGGCAGAAGCACCTCCCTTGAAACTGAATTGAATGGAAAACTGGCGAGAGTGCAACGTGCCTTGCCGCAATAGATTTTCGAAGTCGCCGAAATTGAAAAGATCGTTACTTTCGTCGCCACCAAGATTGAGGTGAATGCTGCGATCCGGTGATTGCACCGTCTGCTTAAGAAGTAAAAGGCTTTGAATCAGCGTGGATTTACCGGATGAATTCGTGCCTAAAAGCATGGTAACTGGTTTCAAGGAAATGTCGCCCGTGTTCTGCCACGCTTTAAAGTTAGTCAGTCTTAGTTTTGTAAACATCAGTGCAATTCTCCTGTTTCATCAAACTTTCAACAAACAACCTGGGTAATCTTTTCAGGTTATACGCCATGGCTTGTAGAACATGCCATGCATGCGCTTTTGCCAGACCACGATAGCGCGGGATTTTGCCGCCAAACCAACGCGCCTGACTGCCGTTTTTGATGCCCCGCGCTTTTAAAGCTTCGCGATGCTTCTGACTGCCATAGGCTTTGTCAGCGTGGAGCCGGCAACCCGGCCCGATTCCCGCCTTATCCAGCAGCGCCAGCATGGGGTGGCTGTCATGCCGATTGGCCGCGGTTGTCTCCACCGCCATGACCAGACCATTGTCATCTACCACCGTATGTTGCTTATAACCAAATACTGACTCGCCACCCTTCCTGACCCACCGCGCCTCACCATCTACGCCCGATTGTGTGGCTTCAATTACTTTCATGTGCGTCCGGGCGTCTGTCTCATCGTCACGATCTTCGCGATCATTGACCACTTCATACGCCGGCTTCGCCCTGGGTTTGCGCGGGCTGTGCGTAATGCTCGCATCGATGTGACAGCCTTTTGTTACTGGTACCTGGTGTGTCTTATTTGCCGGTTGATCTGTTCCAGCAAACCGTCCCACGCTTGTGCAGCTGTCAGGCGTGCCCTGAAACGGGAAAGTACCGAATGATCCGGCACGTCGTCTTCCATATCCAGTCCGAGAAAACGCATGACATGCAGGTTGGCGTTGGCCATGTCTTCGACCGATTCATCGCTGAGACCGCCATGCCACAGGCCAACCAGCAGCATTTTGAATAACAGCAATCCCGGATAAGCAGGACGACCCGTGGCATCGGATACTGGTGCATAGTACTGTGCAATTGCTTTTTCGATGGACGTCCAGTCAATCAGCTGATTTATCTGATTCAGAAAATTGCCTTTGCGTGTTCTTCGAGTAACAGAACTATCGACCAGACTTAAACCCACAGCAAGTAACCTTATGAATAAATGAACAATTATATCATTTTCGCTTGTCTGGCGCCATTTTTACCGTGTAAAAGCCTCAGGATAGAAATGCTGTAAGCAGCTACTATATATAACCTTTGATTTGTTCAGGCATATCTGGGGATAGTTTTCGCTGCTTGGCAGGGGTTTAATTGGAAACAGCAGATTCTACGGAAGAGGCCCATTTTATATTCATTTTGTGCCACCGTTCGGGCGACGCAAGAATGGAGGATAAATGTCTAAAGTAGAGAACTTCTAACATAAATTGCCGATAGTATTCAAGAACTGGGTAATGAGTGGCTATAAATTTGCCATGTATCTTGGGAATACAAAAAACTTCTGAGCTCTGTATTTTTAAAAACAATTTACCAAATTATGTCATTTATGTTACAGAAAAACATTGCAAATCTTTTATTTCACCTATTTTATAGGGTTATGATTTTATTATTGATCCTGGTGTGCGCAGGAACGTCAAAAGCGGGCGTGTTTCCTAAAATTATTGACGAAAATACTTGGCCACCGCATTTAGAGGATAGCTTAGGTGTTTGGGATATATTCAACATTCAACAACCAAAACCACTTTCCCCCTATGCTTATTGTGCTGCTTTGAGTAATATTCCCGATCGCGGCTTTACTAAATGGTTATTTCGCACAGAGGGTGAAGCTTATTTCGATAATGAGCTTACAGCAACAGGCCCCATGTGTCATGAATTTTCTCTTAGACCTCTCGGTTCAGATGATCCCTATTCTCTGGGAGGAGTTAGCCTAAAAATCAGAGGCCCCGCCAACTTTGATCCCTTTAAAAATCTAGGTAACGATTGCTCCCCTTTGACTAATAATGGCAGCAATCCTATCAATGCAGCAACCGGAAAC
>CAZXBP010000215.1:0-4743 GCA_964639015.1 uncultured Nitrosomonas sp. | reverse complement strand
ATTCAACCTAGAAACCTCAGTTGACCGTTATCTGCGATGGCTAGGAGTCTGTCGGACATAAGGCTAATCTACTGCGCCAATGGGATAACGGCTCATATTTTCTCAATTTTTCGTTACATAGTCTTGCTATGCGCCTCAAAATTGAGAAAATCTGCACTCGTTCTCCCACTCGGCTCGCTACGATTACTTATGTCCGACAGACTCCTAGAGACCTCAGTTTACCGTTATCCGCGATAACTAACGGTATGAATAAATGGAACAACCTGAACAATATCAGCTTACCCAATGGTGAATCACCCTATGGTATTTATAGCACGCTGCTTTTTAATTCCGGCTACGTTGCAATTCGTTGTAATAACGCGTTATTACGCCTCATCGCGCTTTGCCGGAAATCAAAATCAACGCACTTTAAATCCCATTCAACCGAGGTTTTTGGGTGAAGGGTGTTTGATCAGGCGGTCATGTGGCGTGATTCATCACCGAAAGCCGATAACATAACTGATGACGACTTGATTCACAAGTAGACCGCGAGAGAAAAAATCAGTTACTTTGTTCATTTTTGATTCAGGTTGGATTATATAAACTTCTTGTAACAAAAAAATTGATTCACTTTGTGAATGGAGGTTTCTGATGAAAAAGAAAAATTTATTACCGGGTGCTGTTGGCGCAATCGCCATAAGTCTGTTATTGGGCATGACTTCAGTGGTTGAAGCGGGCAGGGGACATCACCGTCATCATCACCATCATTATGGTCACCATCATCATCATCATCATCATCATCATCACGGCGGTTACGCCTATACTTATAACCAGCCGCAACCTTACTATCGTCCGCCAGCTTATGGCTATAACTATTATGCGCCGGTACCTGCGCCGGTTGTGGTTCCGGCTCCCGTTTACGGTTATCCGCCCAATGTGATGCTCGATATACATACCAACATTGGTCATTTCATGTTCAGCTACTGAGATTAATGGAATGAAGCTAATTCCGGTGATCCTATTGGTGAGTTTGATTTGATGCGTTACGTGTTATCTGAAAGTCGAATTCCTGTTACTGTTTTTGTCATTTAATACATTTCTTCTCTCCTCCGATTGAAATGCCGTCCGAGTGGCGGCTTTTTTTTGCCGATTCAACGTAGTTCTATCCATACCGGCTGATGATCGGAAGCTGTCGTTTCTATGTCGACACGATGCATTTTCAGATGATTGATCAGATCGTTGGTGATAAAGATATGATCGAAGCATTCCGGTTTTTCGACAAAATCCACCGGATGAATGCCAACCGTAGGCATGTGTGGTTCATCCGGGAACAAGACAGTTCTTGCATCGTGGAAGTCAGGTATACCGGAATCAAACGGCGCGAGTAATTGTACGCGCTCCCTGGCCGTAGCCGGAAAGTTCATGTCGCCGCATAGGATGGCGTTGACAGGACGGGCATGCACTTCAAAAGGTCCGTTCTGTTCTTCGCTGAATTGTGCACGGTGGGCCATTGCGCAGGCTTCGCGATGCAGACGGCGTATGTGTGCAATCTGTTGTACTCTTTGATGCTGCGAGTAATATTCAAGATGTGTTGTCAGTACGCGTAGCGCATCGGATCCGGAATGAACGACGGCTTCTATCAAAATACGCTGCATGCTGGGTACTGATTCTTCAGCTGTCCAAGGCATCAAGTGGCGCCAGACCTGGCCAACGGGCAGGCGAGAAAAAATGGCGTTGCCAAAATAACTGCGTCCGCCTTTTGCATTGGGCAAGTCGGTGGCAATACCGTAAATACCGGTATATTCTGATAATCCGTGCGACAACAGGGAAAATTGATCTTCGCCCTGACTGCCGGCCAATCCTGGAAAATTGACGGCAACCTCCTGAAGACAGATGACATCGAACGTGTCCAGCGTTCGTATGGTATTGAGAATACGGTTGAAGTCGACAACACCGTCCATCCCGCGACCCCATTGAATGTTCCAACTTAACAGTTTCATGATTCGTGTGCTGAAGTGTGTGATTAAATACCCGGATAGTCTATCGTTATCTCTCGTTCCTGGCCATTGCGTGCTCGAATGTGTAGTACGGTTGAGAAAGCGTAATGCGAATCTGTTGTTAGCCGCGAATATGGAAATAGCTATAATTCTGTGCGCATTGAATTCGGAAAACAAGAAAATTAATGAATAATCAGACACTGAAGCTTTGTCGTGTAGCAATCGATACCTACCACGAAAATGTCGCCTATCTTCACCGTGAATGCGCGGTTTATCGCGCGGAAGGTTTCCAGGCGCTGTCAAAGATTCGCGTCAGCGCAGACGGAAACAGAATCCTCGCTGTCCTGAATGTGGTCGACGATGAAGCGATTGTCACACCATTTGAGCTGGGCTTGTCTGAGCAGGCTTTTCAGCAGTTGAACGCTTGCGAAGACTGTGCAGTCAGTGTGGATCACGCTGAGTACGCCGCTTCAATGGACGCGGTGCGGCGCAAGATCAACGGAGAACGCCTGTCATTGGCTGACTTTGAATCGATTACCCAGGATATTGCCGAAAGCCGTTACTCCAAAATGGAAATGGCGGCGTTTCTGGTAGCGACCGGACAAAACAGCCTTGATCGAGACGAAGTATACTTTCTGACACGCGCCATGCTGGAGACGGGACAGCGGCTGAACTGGGGTGAATTGCAGGTGGTTGACAAGCACTGCATCGGCGGTATTCCCGGAAACCGCACGTCCATGCTCGTGGTGCCGATTGTGGCGGCGCACGGCATGTTGATTCCGAAAACATCCAGCCGCGCAATTACGTCACCTGCCGGAACAGCGGATACTATGGAAATTCTTGCGGAAGTGAATTTGTCGCCCGAGAAATTGCATGACATCGTGCGCAGGCATCGGGGTTGTCTCGCGTGGGGCGGTACTGCGCGGCTTGCGCCGGTCGATGACATGCTGATTTCAGTTGAGCGTCCGCTTGGCATCGACTCACAGGGACAAATGGTGGCATCGATTCTTTCAAAAAAACTCGCTGCTGGTTCAACGCACTTGCTGATCGATATTCCGGTCGGCCCGACCGCCAAGGTTCGCCATATGCATGCAGCACTCGCACTCAGGAAGCTGTTTGAATATGTTGGTGATCAGCTCGGTATTCATCTGGAAGTGATTATTACCGACGGACGCCAGCCTGTCGGGCGTGGCATCGGCCCTATGCTGGAGGCGCGGGACGTTATTCAGGTATTGGAAAACGATCCTGACGCACCTGCGGATCTGCGGCAGAAATCGCTTGCATTGGCGGGGCGCATTATCGAATTTGATCCCGATGTGCGCGGTGGGCATGGTTTTGCGATTGCACGGGATATTTTGGAATCAGGCCGCGCGCTTGCCAAAATGAATGCCATTATTCAAGGGCAGGGTGCGCATGTAGTTGATTTCACACCGGGGCGATATTGCCATGAAGTGAAAGCAGCTAAGGCGGGCGTGGTTTCCAGTATCGATAATTTGCAGATGGCTAAAATCGCGCGTATTGCGGGCGCGCCGATGGACAAGAGCGCCGGTGTCGATCTGTTGCGCAAAACCGGTGACTCCGTATCGGTAGGCGAGGTACTGTATTATATTTACGCTGAGTTCATGTCTGATTTTGAATTTGCCAAAAAACTGGTCGAACAGAATGACGGATATACCATTGGTGAAAAATCGGATGTCAAAAAATATGATGCTTTTATGTGAAGCGAAAAACTGCCATGCTGATTGTTGGATATGATGATTACCGTACGCAAGGGCAGAATCTGGCCTATGCATTGCAGGTGCCTTATCGGGAAATCAGGCGGCATGTTTTTCCCGATGGCGAAAGCCTGATCCAGGTGCCGGTGGGATTGCCGCAACATGTCGTATTAGTCAGAAGTCTGAATCAACCCAATGACAAGTTGATTGAATTGTTGTTCAGCGTCTCCGCGCTGCGTCTGCATGGCGCAAAGCGGGTTACGCTTGTCGCGCCATATTTATGCTACATGCGGCAGGATACTGAAAATCAACCCGGAGAGGCGGTCAGTCAGCGCGTGATTGGACAATTGCTGGCGGATCTTTTCGACGATGTCATTACTGTCGATCCGCATCTGCATCGCGTCCAGCGGCTGGATCAGGCAATACCAATCCGTAACGCGCGAGCGATTTCCGCAAGTGAGATTATCGGCCGCTTTATCGCCAGCCAGTACAATAGCGGAATATTGCTGGGCCCGGACAGCGAATCAGAACAATGGGTGCGCGAAATTGCCGCGAAAATCGGTTTTTCGTATGCCGTGGCGACAAAAATCAGAAGCGGCGATCAGTTGGTGGAAGTCACGATTCCACAGCGGGAATACGTAGGCCAAACGGTCATACTGATTGACGATATGGTCAGCACCGGCCGCACACTCGCACAAGCTTCCGAAAAACTCTTACAGGCTGGTGCCAGACAAATTGACGTCATCATAACGCATCCGCTGTTTTGCAGTGATGCGGAGCAATTCATGCGGCAATCCGGTGTAACGCATATCCGTAGCACTGACAGCATTACGCATCCGACCAATGCTATCGTGCTGGCCGAATTACTGGCCGACGCAATTAAGCAGCTTGCTTGAGCCGTATGTATCATCTGGAAGGCTGCCCGAGAATAGCAATCGTAGCGAGGACGAGACTGGTTGAGCGGGATTTTTTGATCATTTGAAGCGAATAGCCGTTCAACCTAAAAACCTCAGTTGAATGGGATTTAGAGTGCGTTGATTTTTATTTCCGGC
>CAZXBP010000214.1:0-4745 GCA_964639015.1 uncultured Nitrosomonas sp. | reverse complement strand
AGCCGGGGTACCTATTGCCAGTTTGTGATCAGTGTGTCGTGTATTTTTCCAGCTTTTAATGATGATGATTATTTACAATCAGTAGCTAAATCTAATAGTCCTGTTAATGTCTGCTGTCTTGCGCATCGTTCAATACCCTGATCCGATACTTGAGCCATTGCGCAATATGTTGCAAAACTTCGCTTCTGCGCGGCTCGGTAAGAAACAGATGTTGATGATAACGTGAATCGGCCAGCTCAAGATAGCGATTGTCGCCATGGTTACTCAATGTCGCCTGAATAAAATCTTCACTGCCCCAGGCGGGTGTAATCGGATCCTGCGCCGAATAAATCAGATCATACGGCGTATCAAACGCATGCATCTGGCGACGAAAGCGCACAATCTCTTCTTCGACACCCTTTGCGTAGCGTGGCACGGTGCGGCGAATTATCCAGCTGTCATCCCGGATCTTCTGCTTTTCTTCCGCGCTATCGGTCAGATAATCCACCACCCAGGCCGGAGTTACTGTCGAGAATATGCGCCGTAATCCCGGCCAAGATAACATTTCAAACACGCCTTCCAGAATCGGCACTGTCAAGAATGCCAGTGTTTGATTGAACGCCATGAGTGGAAACGGCTCATCATGCGGATTCAGGAAATGCGTTTCGGCATGAAATGATAATTTGATGATCGGATTGGCCAGCCAGCCCAGCCAGCCTGGCGGTTCACTTACGGCAAAACCCGGTCCGAGAAAAACAACACCTTGCACACGTTCAGTTACAACATTCCGGTTTTGCAGCAAGAATGTTGCCGTAATCAATGCACCCAGGCTATGCGATAAAATAAAGACTGGGTAACTTGTTTCACCATGCGCGTCACAAAGCGCGATAGTTTTTTGCAACGCCAGATCGAGACTTTTGCGCGCTGGATCGAGATTGCCGAGTGCAGCCTGCGCCAGATAAGCCTCGCTGACGTCCACCACTTCAGCGCCTGTCCGTAATGCCTGATCGGCCTGCCACAGAACCGGGTTGGATAAACCATGCGCTTCATAATCAAATCCGGCGACAATAAAATTCTGTTGCACAAAGTAGTGCGCAACATCACGGTAACGGCCGATATGCTCATTCATGCCGTGTACCAGCAATAAACAGGCTTCCGTCTTCTCACTATCTACCGGATACGTCATTCGCAGCAACAAGGGCGGATTACCGTCGAGCTGCGGAATACTGCTTTCCTCACCCCAGGCCGGATAAGGCGTAGTCGCGTATTGCTGATGCACACAACCCGGCAGCAGCAATAAAAGCAGCATTGCAACTAATATGGTGAGGTTTACACGAACTGGTTTCATAAGCATACTGATGTATCTATATCGATTGCCCCTGTTGGGCACGGCATCATCCCAAGACAGATGCCGTCAGCGCAGCACATAAAAAAGCACTATACACAAAATTGCACAACAGCATTAAATTCAATGGAGAATCCGCTACTGATTATGACTCACGAATACTGGCTTAATCGCTGGGAACGCAATGAAATCGGTTTTCATCAGGAGAATTTTAATCCGTATCTTCTGGAATACTGGCCGTTACTGAAAATTCCTGATAACGGTACAGTTTTTCTTCCGCTGTGCGGAAAATCCCGGGATATGATCTGGCTGCACAATCGCGGACATTCCGTCCTTGGCGTGGAATTAAGCAAATTGGCGGTCGCCGCCTTTTTTCAGGAGAACAAAACCATTCCTGTGCGGCAGGCAGATCAGGATTTTGCTCGTTATGTGGCTGGCAGGATAACAATCCTGCAGGGGGACTTTTTCAATTTATATAAACAACATCTGGAAAAAATCAGCGCTGTTTATGATCGCGCATCGTTAGTAGCGCTTCCTCCGGATACGCGCAAGCGATATGCGCAGCATATGATGGATATTCTGCCGCCTGCAACACGATTACTGCTGGTCGGTTTCGATTATCCCCGAACTGAAATGCAGGGCCCGCCTTATGCCGTCTCTAATGAAGAAATCGGTATGTTGTATCAACATCACGCCGAAATCAGCTTGCTTAGACGGATCAATGTGCTCGATAAGAACCCACGCTTCCAGCAACTCGGTTTGAGCAGACTCGAGGAAAGTATTTTTGTGTTAACGAAAAAATACTGAATCGGGCTATCCAATTTGATCAGCGATCTTTTTCCACTTTTTTGCGTTGATTATATTTCCAGGCTGGTTTTTTATGATTTTTCTCGAAATATAGGATTACTGAAGTCTCCTTGCAAAGTCAGGTCACAGTCAGGAACACTCCTAAAAATCCAGATTTTGTCACAATTCTTCGTGGCTTTAAAAATACTCCTTACATAACAGTCATGTACTGTGCCAACGTTTTGTGCTCGCGTCCCGTTTTATTTAAAACCTTGAATTTTCAGAGACGCCCGCGAATTATCTGATCCATTGCTTTTCAGCGACCAAACTCCGAATTCCGGCATCAACTGTCAGCAACTTGGTCTGTAGTGCAAAAAAGCAATGCTATTTGCTTGTTATTTGGCTTATCACTGTAAATCGACATCTTTCATAATGCAGAACATCAAATTCAGGAGCAATGATGTCATGTCAGAGATAGCAGCGACAGATAAACCAAGCGGCAAAAAAGGAATTATTATCATGATTGTGGTCACAATCTTAGCCATTGGCGCGGGCGCAGGCGGTGCATGGTTTTTGATGCAGGGACAGCAGGACGATGAGTACGAGCCTGCAAGGCCTAAAAAGATACCGACCGCATTCAAGGAACTCGACACATTTACTGTCAATTTGCAGCCGGAGGAGCGAAATCAGTATTTACAAGTAGGTCTGACAATAAAAATTCGTGACACGGATGTGTCGATGGAAATCGATAAGAAAATGCCGGAAATCCGTAACCGGATTCTATTGCTGCTGACCAGCAAAACAGCGGCCGATCTGGTTCCATTAAGTGGAAAGCAGCAGTTAAGCACTGAAATTATCGATGAGATCAGAAAAACACTTGATTCCGAAGTATTTCGCGAAGAAGTGATGGATGTTTTATTTACTTCATTTGTCATTCAATAACATAACATGGCTGAAGACTTTCTTTCGCAGGATGAGGTTGATGCGCTGCTCAGAAGCGCAACCGGCGAGCAGGACGAAGAAAAGCAGGTAGAGGATGTTTCCGGGGTCAGAACCTATGATCTTGCAACACAGGAACGTATTGTGCGCGGGCGGATGCCCACGCTTGAAATTATCAATGAACGTTTTGCGCGGTTATTTCGTATCGGGCTGTTCAACTTCATTCGCCGGACGGTCGATATCGCGGTAGGCACAGTCAAAGTAATCAAATTCAGTGAATTTGTCCGCAACCTGGTCGTGCCAACCAATCTCAACATGGTGCATATCAAACCACTGCGCGGCACAGCGCTGATGGTCTTCGAACCTGATCTGATTTTCCTGATTATCGATAATCTTTTTGGCGGCGACGGACGTCACCACACACGTGTCGAAGGACGGGATTTCACCGAAACCGAGCAGCGTATTATCAGACGCCTGCTCAATGTTGTATTCGAGGAATATGAAAAATCGTGGAAGCCGATTTACCCGGTCAGCTTTGAATATATCCGCTCCGAGATGAATCCACAGTTCGCTTCCATAGCGACACCGAATGAAGTCGTTGTCTGCGTCTCTTTTGATCTGGACCTGGGCGGTCATGGCGGCGAATTTCATGTATGCATGCCCTACTCAATGGTTGAACCCATACGGGATATTCTTTACAGCACATTACAAGGTGAACAGATGGAAACAGACAAGCGCTGGGTCAAATCACTTTCAAAGCAAATTCAAGGCGCCGAAGTCGAATTGATTGCGAATCTTGGACAGGCGCGCGTTACATTTGAGCAAATTCTAAGCATGCAGGTTGGCGATGTCATACCCATCAATATCCCGGAAATCATTCGCGCACAGGTTGACGATGTACCGGTTATGGAATGCCGCTACGGCATTATAAATGGCCAGTATGCCCTTAAAGTGAACACAATGCTCACCCAAACCGAAACAGAATAATTCGCAGGAGAAATACATGTCAGACACAACTACCACTGATGAACCGAATGCGGAAGACGAGTGGGCGGCAGCACTGGCCGAACAGGAAGCAACCGTTCAGCATAACGCCAATACTGATGGTGAGACGTTATCAAAAACCGAAGCAGGCACAAACAGCACCGATGCTGCGAGAAAAGAGCAGCAGGAAACAGCTGATGATGACTTGTTTTCAGGTGTAAAAAATGCACAGGCCACTGTCTTTAAGGAATTCTCATCTGACAACTTGATCAAAAATGCCACTAACGATATTGACTTGATTCTTGATATTCCGGTTCAGCTCACCGTTGAACTGGGGCGCACTAAAATCGCCATTAAGAATCTACTCCAGCTTGCGCAAGGTTCAGTTGTTGAACTCGACGGGCTGGCTGGCGAACCCATGAATGTACTGGTTAACGGTTGTCTGATCGCACAGGGCGAAGTCGTTGTTGTAAACGACAAGTTTGGCATCCGCTTGACGGACGTCATCACACCGAGCGAGCGGATTCGCAAACTTAATCGATAGCAATTTAAACCTAAAAATCTCAGTTGACCGTTATCCGAGATGAATAACGATATGAATACATGAAACAATTCAAGCAATGCTGGTTCATCCGGATGGTGAATCACACTATGGTATTTATAGCACGCCGCTTTTTAATTTTTGCTGCGTTACAATTCGTTGTAATAACGC
>CAZXBP010000213.1:1862-4753 GCA_964639015.1 uncultured Nitrosomonas sp. | reverse complement strand
ATTATAAAAGATTTAACAGGAATTGCCTCTTTCTTTCATGCAATATTCGGGCTAACGTTGCAGCGCGGCGACGCACTGCTGATCGTCGGCCCACGCGAGCGGCTGGCTGAATTGGGCAGAGACGAGGATTTGATCGTGCTCAATCCGGTGCAGGCTCAATTAATGGATACGAGCAAAGCACCGCTGGCCGCGGGCCTGATGTTTCTTGTGATTGGTTCGGTGTTGGCAGGGTGGTTGCATATCTCGATCGCTGCCGTGATCGGCGCCACGCTGATGGTGTTGACGCAATGCCTGAACATGGAGCAGGCCTACCGATCAATCGACTGGCGGTCTGTCTTCCTGATTGCCGGCATGTTGCCGCTGGGCATTGCGATGCAAAGCAGCGGCACGGCCGAATTCCTCGCTGGTGGCTTGCTCGCGCTGCTGGGGCCCTACGGCCCCTGGCCGGTAATCGCCGGACTGTACGCGTGTACGGCACTGGCAACGCTGACCATACCAACTTCGGCCTTGGTACTGTTAATGACGCCAATCGCACTGTCGGCCGCTGCTGACCTCGGTATCTCGCCGCTGGCGCCGGTGATGGCAATCGCAATCGCCGCCGCGGCCAGCTTCGCCAGTCCAGTGGCGCATCCGGCTAACGTACTGGTGATGGGGCCAGGCGGCTACCGTTTCGTCGACTACATCAAACTCGGAGCGCCGCTGACGTTGCTCGTGTTTGCGCTTACGATGCTGCTGCTGCCTCTAATATGGCCGCTATGAATTCCAGGAAAAAAACACGCATGATCTTCAGACAGCTAATCAAGCCGATCTCGAGCACGCACCGATTTCCCGATTGCCCGTACCGTACAATCCTCAAACTATAACTGATCGTGTCCATATATGTTATGAGACTTTTGCAAAACCCTGTTTTATAAAATTTCAGGATCATAAAAACAATGGATTAGAAACCCTGGTATGGGCTTTTGCAAAAGTCTCGTTATATGTTTCCACCGATTGGTCGGTGTTGTCACTGAAAACGCGATGATATGTGCTCCCAACACTAACAGCAACTCGACCTGCAGGGTCGATTCCCCTATGGCCAAATTGGATCACCTTTCCGACAATTAGTTGTCACATAGCCATTACTTAACGCAGTTCGGCCGTTTCCCCGCCGCATGCGCCTGCTGCATCAAATTCATCGCCTTAGGCATCAGCTTCTGGAGATCGTCGATACGGGTTGCATGCGATGGATGGGTCGACAAAAACTCCACCGGTTGCGCTCCCTGACTGGCCTGCGCCATTTTGAGCCATAAGGTAATACTTTCCGAAGGATTGAAGCCTGCTTTAGCCATCAACTCCAGGCCGATGGTATCCGCTTCGCTTTCATGCAAACGACTGAACGGCATAATAATGCCATATTCCGCGCCGACACCGAGCAGGCTGATCGCCGTTTGCCCCAGTGCGGTCTGCGGCGCTGCGACAGCCGCTATCAGTGATATACCGACTTGTGCACCGAGTTTCTGTGACATGCGCTCATTACTGTGTTTGGCCAGGACATGTCCGACTTCATGACCGATTACCGTTGCCAGTTGATCCTGGTTATCGACCAGATCAATCAATCCGGAATGCACGCCGATTTTATTACCCGGCAGGGCAAAGGCATTCAACGTGCCGTCATCAAAAACAATTACTTCCCACTCGCCACCCACTTCACGCGTAATCGCATCTGAAATGCAACGTACAAACTGATTTTCCCGCATATCCTGACTGGCCGGTTTTTCCGATTTCAGCGTATTAAAGGCCTGCAAGCCCATGGCATCCAGCTCGTCATCCGGCATAAAAACCAGTTGCGTTCGCCCGGTCGGCGAAGTAGCGCAGGCACTTATCGTCATCAGCAAAAACAGCGCAATTATTGATTTCATCGTACTGACTCCATAAAAATAGGATTCTACAAACATGTCGTTTATACCGAAAATGCCGGTTTGCTGCTACTGCGTGTCGCTGAGCATTGCAATAACTTCTTCATCACTCACCTGCGTGAACACTTCATAAAACTGACCAACGGCATAAAATATCGCCGGGGTCTCAAGGCAGACGACTTCATCAGCGTAAGGCGCGACTCTGTCCAGCGTCTCGGACGGCGCGACCGGCACCGCGCAGACCAGTTTCTGCGGCGTTCTGGCCCGCAGCGCGTGCAATGCGGCAATCATTGTTGAACCCGTCGCCAGGCCGTCATCGACAACAATGACGACACGCCCTTTTGGATCCAGCGGCGGACGCACGGGCGTATACCGGTTGCGGCGTTCCCGCATGATTTCGAGTTGCCTTGATTTCTCCTTCTCGATGTACTGCTTATCGTGAACGATATAACCGGCTTCCTGCGTCATATACGCCCAGCCGGTTTCATCGATCGCGCCGATGGCCAGTTCCGGGTTACCCGGCGCGCCCAGCTTGCGCACCAGGACGATATCCATGTCACCTTGCAGTTTATCGGCGATAATCTTCGCCATCGGCACCGCGCCGCGCGGTATCGCCAGAACGAGCGGATTCCGCCCCTGATAAGCCATCAATTGTCCGGCCAGTCGAATGGCCGCATCTTCACGGTCGCGAAACATTATCTCCTCCCTTAGTCACAGGCGAAATTCATCCTCTGATAAAATAGCAGGAAACAGGCTACAAGAATATCCCTTCCGGAAATAATGTATTAAACCTAAAAAGCTCTGTTGACCATTACCCGAGGTGACTAGCGGTTTGAATACATGAAATAATTCTAGCAATGCCGGATCATCCGGATGATGAGTCAAACGATGGAGTTTACAGCACGCTGCTTTTTAATTTTTGCTGCATTACAATTCGTTGTAATAACGCGTTATTACGCCGCATTGTGCCTTGCCAAAAATAAAAATCAAGGC
>CAZXBP010000213.1:0-1852 GCA_964639015.1 uncultured Nitrosomonas sp. | reverse complement strand
AAACCTCATTCAACTGAGGTTTAAAGTTTGAAAAGAATAGCAGCACTCAAATCCTTATCGATGGAGCACCATCAGGGACTGACGCTGGCGCGCGCAGCCAGGGCGGCGGCAAAAATGGATCCGGACGGCCCGGAACAGCAAGAAATCTGGTACAGACTGGAGGCGCATGTCACAGATGTGCTGGAATCGCATTTTGAAATTGAGGAAACTGTGCTTGCATCTGCGCTCAGCGCACTGAACGATCCCCATATCACCGCTTTACTCGAGCGCATGTATCAGGAACACGCGGCACTACGCGCACTACTGTCTCCCGGCGGCCCGCGTACGGCGGAACAACTGACGCATGCCGGAGAACTCCTGTCGCAGCACATCCGCTTTGAAGAACGCGAATTGTTCGAACTGGCCCAGACGCGTCTGGATCAACACGCACTGGACGCCGTCGCCAAGGCCACGCAACAACGCTGACGACGCATCTCCATCAGCGCAATTCACAACATACGGCTTTTATCGCCGCTGACGAATCCGACAAGCGGCGGATCGAATGATTTGCCAAATGCGATAACCTTGAATAACTCGCCCATCTCCGCCGGACTGATCAATTTCTGCAACTGACCGGTCAGCGGCAGATAATGCTGTACGTCTTCGACCGGCGTACGCAACAGGATTTCCGTAATCCCGCAGTTCAATAAAAAATGTGCCTGCGTGGTGTAACCCAACAGCGACAAGCCGGTATCTTCAGCCGCGGCATATAAAGCGCTGAAGTCAACATGACTGGTAATATCCTGCAATCCCGGCAAATAAAACGGATCGCCGTGCGCATGATGACGATAGTGGCACATCAGTGTGCCTTGGGTGCGCTGCGGATGATAGTATTCGCTGCGACCGAATCCGTAATCAATCAGAATGACAGCGCCTTGCTGAAGTATCCCGGCGAGGCTGCGGATAAAAGACCCTGCCAACTGATTTATTTCGCTGCAATACATAAAACCCGGATCGTGCTGCGGATTAATCTGCCGCGTCAGATCTCCGGCAACCGCCTTCAGCGCGTCGCTACCGACCGGCCTGCTCTGCCAGGCGAAATCTCCGCCTGACTCCGGCTGTTCGTGTTCCTCCGACGCCTGCCAGACGACACCCCGTTCCAGTACATCATCGCCCCGCCACTCGATCAGGTGCACCGGCATGGCGTCAATCACTTCGTTCGCCAGAATTGTGCCCAGAAAGTGTTCCGGCAACCGTTCAAGCCAGACCACGCGCGTCATCAGATGCGGCACCTGTTCGGTCAGCAATTTCCGCTGCCGCTCGCGCAATTCGGCGCTGACTTCGAGAATATAGTAATGCTGCGGCAGGCAATCGCTCTGTTCGAGTTCATGCAGCATATCCCTGGCCAACTTGCCGGAACCGGCGCCAATTTCCAGCACATCGGCCCTGCCATGGCATCCGGCAATCGCTTCGGAAATCTGTCTGACCTGCCGGGCCAGTGCATAGCCAAACAATCCGGAAATTTCCGGTGCGGTAACAAAATCACCGCTGCCGCCAAGTTTTGTTGCACCGCCGTTATAATAGCCCAGACCGGGATAATACAGCGCCAACTCCATATAGCGGGCAAACGGAATCCAGCCACCCGAATCCGCGATGTCTTCACGGATGACAGCCTGCAGCATCCGGCTGTGCGTCAGCGCCACTTCACTGCAGGTCGGCAGATTGGATATATTTGACGATGGTGTATAAAATGACATTTTTTAACCTAAAAACCTCAGTTGAAAGGGGTTTAAAGTGCGTTGATTTTTATTCCCGGCAAGGCACAATGAAGCGTAATAACACGTTATTACAACGAATTGTAACGCAGCAAAAA
>CAZXBP010000212.1:0-4754 GCA_964639015.1 uncultured Nitrosomonas sp. | reverse complement strand
GAGTTTGCTGCTCACTTTTAATATACAAGGGTGGATCAGTGCAACGTCATCCACCAGCAAAGCGCAGCTTTGCATAGCCCATGCACCAACAAGTGAGGCGCAACTGGTGTAATGCGCTTCGCTCATGTATCAACAGCCTGTCAGTCAAATCGGAAGGTATAAAACAGATCCACCGCGCTGTCCTCGCCGGCCTGAGTGACGACGGTGATGCTCGGTGTCAGGGTGTAGGTCAGTTTGGTGATGCCTGCGGTGGCTGCGGTGATGCCGCGTTCGTAGCTCAGATAGGCGCGTGAGGAAATGCGCTTGCCGATAGTGCCGATCTGTCCGCCCAGCGTGCTGCCTGCAAACGCATAAGGATTGGTGAAGGGACTGATCTGCGTCGCGGCCTGGCCGGTGGTGGGCTGCGTACTGCCCGGGGTGCTACCCTGGCGGAAAGAAAACTCATCGAAGCCGAACAAATCCCGGATCTGGTCGGTAACGCCGAAACCGGACTGTCCGCCGAGAATGGAACTCGCGGCAGTGACCAACAGGGACGTATCCAGTCCGCTGACATCGGGCGCGCGGCCCAGAGCAATCCATGACAGTTTCTCGCTGTCGGGTACGTTCGGCGACGACACCAGTTTAATCTGGGGGTGCCGCACGGTACCGGCGACTTCCACGCCGGCTTCGACTTCAAGCCCTTTGCGGACTGCCCGTACATTCAGCCCCGGATCGTCGAGCGGGCCGTAAAAATTGACGATGCCGCGTTCTACCGTGAGGTTCTGGCCGTAGGCTTTGTAGCTGGTGTTTTTGGTCGTTATGGAGCCGATTGCAACCAGACCTTTTTCGTCATTCTGCAACCGCAGGCTGCCGTCGAGTTGTCCATCGAGTCCGGCGACGCGAAGGAAAAACTGTTTGCCGAGATTAAGCGTTGCGCTCAGATTGACAATGGGAGACTGTGTGTCGGCTCCCTGGTCACCGGATGATGCCGCTTTGTCATCAGTCACGACAATATCGTCGGCGAGCTGCGGCCGGGTTGCCGGCGGCTGGGTGATGAGGCCGGCGTCGGCGGTGATCTCGCCTTTAAGATCGAGTACATTGCCGAACATGGTCGCAGTGCTGTTGCCGGAGGCGACGATCCAGTAATGCGGCGGATGCGCGAGATAAACCTGATCGAGCGCGACGGTGAGCTGGTGCGCGTTATCGGTGAAACCGAGCGCGCCGGTGATTTCGATAGACCCCGGTTTTTCCTCGAGTTTCAGTTTTCTCAGCAGGCGGTCTTTGGGCGGTGCTTCATACGGTGAGACAAAACGGAGTTGTTCAATATGCAGCGCCGACTGATCAAACCGCGCCGCCAGTTGGCCCTGGCCGAGATTCAGTCCTTCGTCGGGCAGTGCAAAAGCCAGATTTTTTCCGGTGATATGACCCTGCAGTGCCGGATTTTCGAGCGTGCCGGAAATGGCTGCTTCCAGTTCAATCGCGCCACCGGCGTGTATCGCGCTGTCGGCCAGACCACCCAGCCAGGACAAATCGGTGGAATTCAGGCTCAATGCACCGTTGAGCGCAGTATGCGGCGGGAAAAAATCATTGCCGGCGGAAGGGGTTACGGGCAGCGTTATGCTGGCGGCCATCTGGCCAAGATGCTCGCTTACCAGATCGAGCCGGCCGGTCAGCCAGCCATTGTCCGCGCTGGCGCGCAGGTGCAGGTTTTGCAGGCCGATGGCGTAGGGCAGTTCTCCGGGCAGGAACCAGTCGCCCCGTTCCCGTGTTACTTCAATTTCACCGGCGAGTTGCCCCTGCGCCTGAATGTCCCATTGTCCGCGCAGCCGCAGAATGTCTTCTTTGGCAATCAGATCGCTGCCCGGATGAACCGCGATACCGGAAAAACGGCCGCGGCTTTGCCATTTTTGCGGCGACCAGCGCACGCTGTCAATGCTGGCCTCACCGCCGGCAATGGAAAACCGCGCGTTGTCGACCGTTATTTTGTCGGCGGCGAGTGTCAAAGCGGCTTGTGTTTGCAGTTGTACGGGTAGTTGTCCGCTGACAGCCAGATGCGTGATCGCGCCTTTCCACTGCGGCGTAGTCTTCTGCTGGTCATGTCCGGATAAACCGCCATCGGCTCGCAGCGTAACGGACTGTTCCCGGTCAATGCGCAGATCGGCCAGAATCGAGTGCTGTGCCGTCTGGCCATCCACTTTGAGGTGGAGCTGTTTAAGCAGCGTTTTGTCCGCAGAACGGATCTGATCAGCGGAGAGCGTCAGCGCCAGCGCATCGGGATGCAGCTTGCCACGTGCCGCCAGATTGTCGATAGACTGCTCGCCCGGCAATGCCAGTTGTTCGGCGCTGATGTCAAAGTCAATCGCAGGTTTGTCGATGATGCCGCGCAGCTCGATTTGCGCTTTGAGCGCGCCGGATATACCGAATCCGGTTTGATCCAGCGCGGGCGCGCTGATTTGCAGGGTCAGCGCATCGCCGGGCCTGCCGTATTTGCCGTGCGCCTGAATCCGGTTTGTTCCGATTTGGAGATCAGCGGCGCTGACGATGGCAATGGCGGAGGATGGCAGCTGCGCCAATTCGATCCGGCCTTTGCCGCCGACGGACTGATGGTTAAAGCGGCTTTCCTCGAACCGGTAATCGAGCATGCCGGTCAGTTCGGGAGACCAGTTTCCGGTCAGAGCCAGTTTCATGTTCAAACGGGATTCATACCCCTGGATGAAATCGGCGATATTGAATTGTTTAAGCTGGCCGGTGAAACGAAACGGCAGCACTTCGTCGGTTGCCGCCGCATCGGGCAGATTCAACTCGCCCATGCCGGTCAGACTGGATTGGCCGCGGCTCAGATTGACGTGCTCCAGCACAATCCGGTTGGCGCTGTGCACGGCAGCCAGATCGAGTTTCAATGATTTCGACAGTTTCAGTGATTGGTCGCGCAAGCGGGCTTCGATGCGCTGCTGATCCACATCACCGGTCAACCGAAGCGTGCCGTTTATGCCGGCGGCCTGTAGTGTCGTATCGATGGCAGCGGGATTCAGATTGTCGATATCAAGTGCGGCCAGTCCGTATTCTTCGTTGAAATGCCATGCGGCATTGCCCGAGATGCGCGCATTTTCCGTCAGCCGGATTTCAAGCCTGTTCAGTTTCAGTGTCTCTGCATCGAGCAATACCACTGTCCGGAATGCAGTCAGCGGCAATCCGTCCCGGTCGAGCGGCGCGCTTGCCGGGTTGATCAGCGTCAGTTTGCCTTCAAGCCGGTTTTCCGCATTCAGGCGAAGATCGGTATGCATTGAAATGTCGGCCTGCGGCGTGTCCGGGAATAAAACCGCCGGATTGAAGCCGGTAACAGCGGCTTTGAGTGTTGTCACCATTTCCGCCGGTTCCGGCGCGAACGGCCGCAGGTGCGCGTCGATGTATGCCTGCATGGGGGCGTTGCCCGGTTGCAGCTGGTGTTGCAGCTTAAGATTCAGTTGCTCCAGCGTTCCGGTAACGGCAGCCTGCGTGACGCCCCATTTTTTCGCCGCATCATGCCGCAGCATAGCGCGCAGCCGAAACGGCGGGGCTGTTTCAATAGATCCCGCGGCCTGCAAAGCGCCGAATTCGGAATTCAACGCAAGACGGCTGATTGCGTGTCGCCGCGCATTGCTTTGCAGGCGCAGCGATACGCCGGTCAGCGAGAAGTCAGGTTGCCGGGTTTCAATCGGCTTATCGTCGAGGGTATAGCCATGCAGCGCGCCGATATGCAGACGTTCGACAGTCAGTTCGATCGGCAGGGATAAATCCTCGGGCATGACGGTTTCTTCTTCCGATGGCGCGCTGTGCAGGGCGATGGATTGTACGCTGAGCGCATGGATCAGCAGTTTTCCGGTCAGCAGTCGGTACGGCGACCAACGCAGTTCAAATTGATCGATGGCGATTTGCGTGGATTCATCGACAAAATTCAGCCTGCCGATGCGCAGCGCTGCGGCGGTGCCGCTGACCGCCTCGAATTGCACCATATCATTGCTGGCGCGTTGAATCGCGGCGAACAGCCATTGCAGTCCGGACGGTGTATTTAAAATCCAGTAACTCCCGCCGGTGAGTGCAATCGACACGGCCAAAATAATGCCTGAAAAAACTTTCAGCATGCGCCATCGAAGACGCTGCGGCGGACTGCTGACGGAATCAGCGGAGTTGGCGGTGCTGGCGGCGGGATTCCGCTGATTGAGGTTGTCCGGCGTTGTCATCAGAAATTGACCACCATCGAAAAATGCACGCGCAACGTGCCGGTTTCATGCGACCGCGCCAGATCCAGTGCCAGCGGGCCTGCCGGGCTGCGCCAGCGCGGGCCGATACCATAGCCGACGAACAGATGCATATCCTTGATGCTGTCGGCTGCGCTGCCCGCATCGACAAACGCGGCGGCGCCCCAGTTCTGCATGAACCAGTGGGTGTATTCGATGGTTCCGGTCGCCATGGCGCGACCGCCGACAATGGCGTTGCCTTCCCGTACGCCCAGGCTCATGAAATCATAGCCGCGCACTGACTGGATGCCGCCGGCGCGAAACAGATATTCCTGCGGAATGCCGAACCGCGAGGCGGCAAAGGTGTAACCGGCTTCGCCGCGCAGATAGATAACGCCGTTTTTGCCGATTGGCCACCAATTCTGCTGGCGGCCATAAGTACGGATAAAATCCTGATCGGAAAGGATCAATTCGGTGCCGCCGCCGATACGGACTTCCGAAACGTTGCCGCGCCGGATATTGACCGGGTCGTCGACAACGTTGTAGCGGAAACGCCAG
>CAZXBP010000211.1:0-4786 GCA_964639015.1 uncultured Nitrosomonas sp. | reverse complement strand
ACCATACTTTAATATTGTATTCTACTACTTTGTTTTACAATGACTACCTACTAGGGCATTATTACAATCGATGGATCGGACTCGATTGGTTCCGTAGGCACGATACTTATTTGTTTTGGATATCATGCTATGAGATGTCCCTTGTACTCTAAGCCACTTTAAAATTAATGGGTTCTAGGTCGTCAGTATTAACGGTCTGCCGCGCTTTCCATAAATCATAGTAATCTTGCATTAATAACCAGCTTTCAGGGGATCGGCCAAGTACTTTGGAGAGCCTAATAGCCATTTCTGGAGAAATATCTGAAACACCGTTGATCAAACGATTAAAAGTGCTAACGGCTACACCTAGGCGTTTAGCCATTTGATTGCCAGAAATATCATCGAACGGATCAATATACGTTCTTTTAATGAGTTCACCTGGGTGTGGTGGGTTATGTTGTTGAATAGTCATTAATGATAGTCCTCATAATTTACTACATATGCATCACCGTCTTTGAAACGGAAAACGATACGCCAGTTTTTGCTTACATCAATGGCCCAGTGCCCTTT
The DNA here is from genome assembly GCA_964639015.1 of uncultured Nitrosomonas sp. Taxonomy (GTDB): domain Bacteria; phylum Pseudomonadota; class Gammaproteobacteria; order Burkholderiales; family Nitrosomonadaceae; genus Nitrosomonas. Next base: position 4,237 of record CAZXBP010000211.1, on the reverse strand, counting down.
CAACTAACTATGAGCTGTTTATGCCGGATGCGTTTCAACAGGTTGTTTTATCAGAGATTCAGCAGGGATACCCAATTCTTGATGCAGTTTACGAATCATTGTAAGTGTCAATGATCGTTTTCTATTTAATACTTCATAAACCCGATTACTTTTTCCAATCATCGGTTCAAGGTCTTTGACGGTTAAACCTTTCTGCTCCATTTCAAATTTTATGGCTTCAACAGGATCGGGCAAATCAAGTGGGAAATGTTTGTGTTCATAGGCTTCGATCAGCGTTACCAGAACATCCAGTTTTTCACCTTCCGGCGTGTTGGGTTCGGCTGACATCAATGACTCAACTTCTTTTAATGCAGCGTGATAGTCGGAGTCAGTTTTGATCGGTTTGATTTCCATGTTTAATAATTGTATTAAATCGTTTGTGCGTCAATTTGGTCATATTGGTTATGTGTGCCAATAAAACGGATATAAACGACAGCATAAGCATAGTTGATCCATACAATAATGCGATATTTATTGCCTGCTATATTAAAAACGGCTCTGCCATCTTTGAGAATACTGGCATTTCTGAAATCGGCTTTAACTTCTGCGGGTGATTTCCAGTCAGCCTTCAATACATGTCTGTACCATGCAAGCGTGGGTTGAATTGCATCGGAGAAAGATGGATCATTTTCCCAGAATGCTTTCAAGACTGACAACGCAATAACTCTCATGAATGAAATAATAGTCCCGTTGTGGGACTTTGGCAACTATTTCGATTGCGGAATCCATCTTCCATAAACCTTAATAATCATACTCCAATCCTTATGCCCCATTTGTTGAGCAACAAACATGGGATTTTCTCCCCGTGAAAGCAACATTGAAGCGAAGGTATGGCGAGTCTGGTAAGGGTTGCGGTATTTGATGTCAACTCTTTTCAATGCAGGTGTCCAGACGATTTTTCGGATGGCCTGATCGTCTTTCCACGGGTGGTGGTTAGTGCGTGAATCATGAAAAACAATTTCGTTTTGTTTGCCGGTATATGTTTGTTGGCTGAGTAAGGCTTCTTTGGCATGTGGTTCAAGGGTGACTTCGCGCTTTCCTGATTTTGTTTTGGTGCATTTCAAGTGACCGCGTACTTTAGCGGCCCGGACATAGATGCAGTTTTTTTCAAAGTCGACATCCTTCCAGCACAGTGCTATCAATTCTGAAGTTCTCAGACCGGAATAAAATGCAAACTGAATCAGGTTTTTTTCTTGACCTTTTAATTCATGCAGGATTCTGGAAATTTCATCAGCATTGAACGGTTCCGGTTCTCGTGTACTGACAGGAAGATTTTTCACCCGGTCAAGTGGGTTCTTGTCGATGATTTCATCATGATACAGTTCATCAAATACACGACGCAGCGGAATCAGTATATTGTTTTTGCGCTTGTTAGAACAGGGAAGATCAGCGAGAAATTCCTTGACCTTGATTGCGGTTAGTTCGGAAATTGCCATTTCGCCAAAGGCGGGTTTTAGGTGGTAATAAATGGCGCTTGTATAATCGCGGATTGTGCTGGGTTGGCATTCTGATTGGTTACGCTGTAACCAGTTTTTTAATGCTTCACCGATGGTGTACTGGTCAGGCCGACTCTTGCGGAATTTCTTTGCATTTTTGCTGAGTGGAAAGTGCTTTAAAAAATCGAAGTCTCCGGTTTTTATTTCGTACTTTATGGCGTGAAGTTTTAGCACCAGTTCTTTTAGCGCGGCCTTGGTCGGCGGTATAGGAATTGTTTCGCGGTATCGCACACCCTGATAAGTGAATGCGATTTGGGCGCTATTGCCACGGATAGTTATGCCCCTGTGCCTTCGATCCATGCGTTTACCGCTTTAGTGTTGATAAATATTCTGCCGTTAGGCGCCTTATGCCAATGAATTTTATATTTCCATTGTCCTTTTTTGATGTATTGACGGATAGCGTTTTCAGTCAATCCAGTAAGTTCAGCGAATTTTTTGATGGTGACTTTGATATGTTCAGAGTGAGTCATTTGTTCTCCTCCTGATCAACTTTATCAACCAGCTTTTTCACTTCATCCTTGTTGGCAATCATGCCTTTTTCAGGCACTTTGCGTTTCCCCATCACAACCGCCAAGATTAACAGCTCCGGCACGACATGACGCACGCGCGGCTCGCGCCTCGCTGCGTGATGTCATGACCTCGCTGTTGCCAGTTAAAACCACCCAGAAATGCAATCTCGCATCAAAGCCTTTTCCATTGAAAACAACGCCCACAGCCCGTTTTGATGCGTTGTCTTCGTAGCGATCACGTTGAACAGATATAATTTCTCCGGTTTCAGTATTGAGTGTCCGGCTATAGTCATAAAGCGGTTTTAATGGATGCTGACGGACGGGTATTGCAGGGTCACCCATTGCCAGCATGAATGCGGCCCAATCGCTAGCAGTTGCTAACTTGCGGATGGGTTCCAGTTTGTTGTCATCGGTATGGCCTAGTTTTCGCAATTGCCGCCACACGGTAACACTGGGGCCGCCGATTTGTTGAAACTGGCGTATGCCCCAGATATTCGCCCATGCCGTGATCCGTTCAGCGGCTTTCTGCGCATCATTGCCGTATAAATCCTGTTTCAGCGCATGACCGTCTATATTTTTGGCGATGTACTTGGCGATGTAACCCACAGCCGAGCCTTTCTCCCGGTCAATGGCTTCAGCCTTGAAGCGGTGTTTTAATGCGCCAGGTTCATTGCCATTGTCCAGCAGAGCGTAATACTGCATGACTTCCCGAACCTGTTTGCAGTGTTTTTCCGGCATGAAAAACAGGAAATGCCAATGCGGTGTGCCGTCATGGTGCGGTTCGACGACACGGAAACCGTAAGGCCGTATGCCGCGGCGGTGCAATTCAGCGCGTATCAACGCCCAAAGGTGCGTCAGATATTCATGCGCTTGAAGTGGAGTAGCCCCGTCATAACGTGGATTGGTTTCGCCAGTGTGCAAACAAGCGTGCATACGTGATGGTGTTGTCAGTGTATAGAATTCGCCCACATGGCCCAGATGATCGGCGACCATTTCAAAACCCTTGATCCGCACCATCAATTCAGCGCGTCGAATCGCCGGATTGGAAACTGAGCGTTCGGACAACTCTTGCAATGAAAATTGTTCACCAATTTCATTACAAATAAAAGTGGATTCCAGATATTCGCGCTGTTTTTCTTTTTGCTTGCGTTTGATATTGACGGCGTAATCACTCGCATAAGTCGAACGGTAACGCGTGACCAGTTCAATATTGCGGGATACAGTTTCAATCGTGCGCAAACGCAAGACCTGAATCCTGCGGTGCCACCAGGTCGGGCAGCACATGCGGTTCAGTGCAGGTTCAAAATTTTCAGCTTTGCATTCCGGTGGTTTAATCCGGTAGTGCTGAACAATGCACGCACAGGCTTGATAAGCATCTTCACTGGTTTTTCTGCGTTCCCGCGCATTGGTGCATTTCTTGGCTAACTTTTTTGCAGCATTGAAAAGCTCGTCGCCGTCAGCGCAAAGATTCAGATCGTTAATGCACAGGCTATCATGAATGTTTAAAAGTTCATGGTTGGCTTGTTCAAAATCATGCTGTTCAGCAATTTTGGCATATCGCATGGCCAGATCACCGGCGATAGGGGACAGGACAGTAAAAACGTGCCGCCTGAATTGTTTGCAATCGGGTGTGCCGAAGTTGACAGTCAGTTCATCCGCCTTAACGACTTGTGGCAAATTTGTGTCAAATTTGTGCCACAATCGAGGCCAATGAAGACCAGTGGAGACAAGGTGCTGTTTGGAAGAACCGGGACTAAGACCCTGTTTTATATGGGCCTTAGTTGGTCTGGAGTGGTCTGGATTAGACCGCTTAATGGTGGAGACGGCGGGAATCGAACCCGCGTCCGCAAGCCCTCTACAGGCAGTTCTACATACTTAGCCGTGTTATTTGATTTAATCTGGCAACCGCCAACCGGCAGGCTGTTGACAGACGAGTTACCTTATCTTTAACGTTTTACAAAGTAACCCTGCAAAACGCGATCCTCGTTAGTGACTCTGCTGTCTGTTGCCAGACCCGGCGTTGAGGCCCACCGGTGCAGAGGCTAGCCAGTTAAGCGGCTAAAGCGTAGTTTTCGTCGTTTGCGACTATTGTTTTCAGATGGATTTACGAGGTAATCTGATCCTCGGTATGCCCTACGCTGCTTTGCAACCCACGTCGAAGCCAGATCGTCCCCGGTATTCTGTTGTGGTGTA
>CAZXBP010000210.1:0-4882 GCA_964639015.1 uncultured Nitrosomonas sp. | reverse complement strand
AGAATGATAACGTGTGGCAATGAAAGGATTGGGCAAGCCGCGGAAAACGCCTTTACCCTGATGGAAGATCGGGGATGTTTTTCCGTGCATCAATTGCCTGGCATGAATAATTCTGCCGCCAAATGCCTGTCCTATGCTTTGATGTCCCAGGCATACGCCAAGGACAGGTGTTTTTTCACTGAACTGTTTGATGACAGAAAGCGATATGCCCGCTTCATTGGGTGTGCAGGGCCCCGGAGAAATGACGATCCTCTCGGGAGATAGCTGTGTAATCGCATCCAGCGTGATTTCATCGTTGCGGTATACGACAACATCTTCTCCTAGTTCGCCGAAATACTGCACGAGATTGTAGGTAAAGGAGTCGTAATTATCTATCATGAGTAACATGGCGTGTAATTGGCTGTAGTTTACTGTGGCGTTGAGTCTGATCTGTATTCGGGTAAAACCGGTGTCGGTGTATATTCAGGCGCATCGAGTTGTTGTTTTTTTATTTGAGTTGATTTTACCAGTTCATATTGCAGCTATGGTGTTGATTCGATGTTTTTGGATAAAACTTCGAACAAAATACTTCAGCACTAAATACCATAGTGTGATTTACCATGGATGTTTCCGGAAAGATCAGGTTTATTTGATGTTTCCATTGAAATTCAGTAAAATAGCCCGTTTTTAACCCTTGTCTTACCATGAGCTTGTGGAAGACTTTAACCCAAAAGGAAAAGGCAAAGAGTGACTATGCGACATTACGAAATCGTATTAATCGTTCACCCTGATCAGAGTGAACAAGTGTCTGCGATGATAGAACGTTATCGTGGGATTGTAATCGCCAAGGATGGCAATGTTCACCGAGTGGAAGATTGGGGGAGACGTCAATTGGCCTATCTTATCCAGAAAGTGCATAAAGCGCATTATGTCTTAATGAATATAGAATGCAGTCAGGAAGTATTGAATGAGCTTGAATATGCTTTTAAATTTAGTGATGCGATTTTGCGTCACCTCATCATAAGAATGGATGGTCCGGTGACGGATTCTTCGCCGATGCTGCAGCAGAAAGAAAAAGCCGATGCGGCTGCCGATTTGTCGAACGAGACTGAAGCGGCAGTAAGTGAGGTTGCAGTGGCTGAAAGTAGTGACGAATCGGCAGATGAAGTAGCGACCGAAGGCGCGGAAGCAGACAGCAGCGCGACCTGACACGGACCTGGGTGAGGTGCAATCAGACGATTATCTGTGGTGAAATTGTCCGCTTGGGCATGTTGCGCTACACCCCGGCAGGCGTTCCTGCGATTGATTGCGTCGTCAGACATCATTCAAATCAAAGAGAAGCGAATGTATTGCGGCAAGTTCATTGTGAATTGCCAGTGGTGGTTCTCGGTGGGACAGCGGCAATCATGGCTGATCTGAATGTTGGCGATAATATCAAGGTTACCGGATTTCTTAACCGGAAAAGTCAGAATAATCAGCAACTGGTACTGCATGCCGATCATATCATTCAAATTTAATTGGAAAACAGGAAAAAATTATGGCACGTTTTTTTAAACGTAAAGATGGAAAAGATAAGGAAAAAGAAAGAAAAGCAAATCGTCCGCTGTTTAAGCGCAAGAAATTTTGCCGCTTTACCGTCGAAGGTGTTAAAGCCGTTGATTACAAAGACATCGAGCTTTTGAAAGATTTTATCAATGAAAATGGAAAAATTATTCCTGCGCGTATAACCGGTACACGTGCGTTTTATCAGCGTCAGCTCGGCACCGCGATTGAGCGTGCGCGTTTTCTGGCATTATTGCCGTACACTGATCGTCACTGAGGAGTTTGATATATGCAGATTATATTATTGGAAACAATATCCAAACTGGGACGATTGGGCGATGTCGTTAATGTAAAAAGCGGTTTCGCAAGAAATTATCTGATCCCCCAAGGTAAAGCGCAACGCGCTACCGAAACGGCAATTACTGAATTTGAAAAACGCCGCGCTGATCTGGAGCAGAAACAGGGTGACACGCTGGCCGCAGCACAGGCAATTGCGGGCAGACTCGAAGGACTGATGCTGCAAATTTCGCAGAAAACCAGTAGTGACGGCAAGCTTTTTGGTTCTGTAACCAGTACCAGTATAGTCGAAGCACTTAAGGAGCAGGGGTTTGATATTGAAAAATCCATGATCCGCATGCCGCAGGGCCAGCTCAAGCAGGTCGGCGATTATCCGATCAGGATCGCACTATATGGCGAAATCTCCGCACAAATCACTGTTTCGGTGCTGGGCGAAACAATGCTCTGAGGAATTTCTCCGTTCAAGGCTAAAAAGGACTCGTATGAGTCCTTTTTAATTTTTCAGCTGAGTCAATGCTAGAATAAAGCATTTGTAAAACACTGTTTCGGTCGAAAGGCTCATGGCTCAATCCACACTCAGTATCAGCGCCGGTGAATCACTGGAACCGTTAAAAACACCACCGCATTCCGTAGAAACGGAGCAATCCGTGCTCGGTGGGTTGATGCTCGACAATCAGGCCTGGGATAAAATTGCGGATGTTATCACCGGTGACGATTTTTACCGTCACGACCATCGACGAATCTATAATCATATCTGCAAGCTGATCGAGCAGAACAAACCCGCAGACGTCGTGACGGTTGCCGAATCACTGGAATTATCAGCGGAACTGCAAGGGGTCGGTGGTCTGGCCTATATCGGCAGTATCGTGCAGAACACGCCTTCCGCGGCGAATATCAAACGCTATGCCGAGATCGTTCGGGAGCGGTCGATTATGCGTAATCTGGCGCAAATCGGCGTACAGATTACTGAATCGGCCTATAGCCCTGCGGGCCGTTCGGCAGCCGCGCTCCTCGATGAGGCTGAATCCAGGGTTTTTGAAATTGCGGAAGAGGGTGCGCGCGGCAAGCAGGGATTTGTTGATATTCAGCCTCTGTTAAAAGAAGTCGTCGAGCGTATCGAGCTGCTCTACAGCCGAGACAATCCCAGTGAAGTAACCGGCATTGCCTCCGGCTTTCATGATCTTGATCAGAAAACCTCCGGTTTTCAGCCGGGCGATCTGATCATCGTCGCAGGGAGGCCGTCGATGGGTAAAACGGCTTTTTCCCTGAATATTGCTGAACATGTTGCGCTCGAACTGAAGAAGCCTGTAGCGGTCTTCAGTATGGAAATGGGCGGGGCGCAGCTGGCCATGCGGATGCTGGGGTCGGTCGGACGACTCGATCAGCATAAGGTGCGCACCGGCCGACTGGACGATGATGACTGGCCAAAGTTGACGCACGCTTTGGGCAAACTGAATGATGCGCCGATTTATATTGATGAGAGTGCGGCGCTCAATGCGCTTGAAGTGCGCGCAAGAGCCAGACGGCTTTATCGCCAGCATAACGGGCTGGGTCTGATTGTTATTGATTATCTGCAGCTGATGTCCTCAAGTAGTCAGGGAGAAAATCGGGCGACGGAAATTTCAGAAATTTCCCGAGCCATGAAAAGCCTGGCCAAGGAATTAAAAGTGCCGGTTATTGCGTTGTCGCAACTGAATCGCAGCCTTGAGCAACGTCCCAATAAGCGTCCGGTGATGTCGGATTTGCGCGAGTCGGGTGCGATAGAGCAGGACGCCGATGTCATTCTGTTTATTTATCGTGACGAAGTTTATAACCCTGAAACTCAGGACAAAGGCATTGCCGAAATTATTATCGGTAAACAGCGTAATGGGCCGATTGGCAAAGTCAATTTGACTTTTCTGGGCGAATTTACCCGTTTTGAAAGTTATGCGAAAGCGGAGTATTACTGAGTTTAAATTCAGCAACGCGCATCAAGTTAGCACGGATAGCATGAGAATCCGGTGGCGTTGAATTTGAATATTTTGAAACCGGAAAATCGTCTTGTTTTGCTAGGCGCAAGCAATCTGATATTGTCGCTGCGGATGATCATACGGTTGATGCAACAGTATTGCGGCGGTCCGAGCGAAGTTCTGGTTGCCGCCGGGCATGGGCGCTCTTATGGACAAGGTAGCCGGGTGCTGATGCGTGAATTGCCCGGAATAATTCAAAGTGGTATGTGGCGGCAACTGCATTCAGCCGAAACCGGTGCAGAACCGGCAACTTATGCCTTTTTAACCGATATCGGCAATGATATTCCTTATCAGGCGGCGCCTGAGGAAATTCTGAACTGGGTATCCTGGTGTGTAGCGCAATTGCAGCGTCGGGGCGCGCGTATTGTAATGACGAATTTGCCGGTCGCATCGATTGAAGCGATGTCTGAACGACGTTTTAACCTGCTGCGTAGCGTCATGTTTTCTTCATGCAGGCTTTCAAGGATTGAGGTGATTGAACGCGCGCGGATAGTGCATCAGGGATTGGCAGATATGGCCGAACGCCACCAGTTCGTTTTGTGTGAAATGGAATTGGACTGGATGAGTTTTGACGGTATTCATATTGCCTACTGGAAACGTCGCGCATTCTACCGGCAAATTCTGCGGGTATTCGAACAGATCACTCCGCGCGACGATCAATCGGAAAGCCGGATAAACTCAAATGCTGCAACAGAATATCCGGAAACTTTCTTGTCCTGGCAGCGGCGTCCCCGCTTTGCTGTGTGCCGGACGTTTGGGAGAATCAAGCGAGTGCCGCAGCCAAGCGGTTTTCTCAATGACCAGACCACGGTAGCGCTTTATTAACAGACTGTTAAACCTAAAAACCTCAGTTGAATGGGGTTTAAAGCGCGTTGATTTTTATTAGTCCGAAGTAAGGTTAAAACCACCGCCTTTAAGGCGGTAAGATTTATCTTTTAAAATATTGGACGTACCATGATGCTAAAAAAAGTAGGGGAGTATCATGGACTATCGTTATGGAAGTCACACAGTTTTCAAGATACAGTACCATTTTGTATTTGTAACAAAATATCGCT
>CAZXBP010000209.1:0-4903 GCA_964639015.1 uncultured Nitrosomonas sp. | reverse complement strand
GCTTGCTGTTGATTTTGTCAACAATATGATAACGAATATTTGGACGATCAAAACTTGAAACAAAAACCTTTGCTTCGCGCAACACCAGGCGCTCGATAATTTCCTGACGCGTGACAGGATCGGCCGTGGCAGTCAAGGCAATACGCGGGACAGTAGGAAAGCGTTCATGCAATACCGATAGCTGGCTGTATTCGGGGCGGAAATCATGCCCCCATTGTGATACGCAATGCGCTTCATCGATTGCAAACAACGCTAAGGGTATCTGACGGATCAGATCAAGGAAACGGCGCGTTAATAATCGCTCCGGTGCGACATAAAGCAAGTCATATTCACTCGCCAACAGCTTTTGTTCGACGCGTTGTGCTTCTTCATGTGACAAGGCGGAATTGAGAACAGCGGCATGTACGCCGACTTCATTCAATGCTGCGACTTGATTCTGCATCAGGGAAATCAGCGGTGAAACGACGATAGCCACACCCTCGCGCATCAGCGCCGGTATCTGATAGCAAAGCGATTTGCCGCCGCCTGTGGGCATCAGCACCAGGCAATCATTACCATTTGCGAGATGGGTGATGATGCCGGCCTGCTGGCCGCGAAATGCCGGATAACCAAAAATGCTGCTGAGGATATTGCGCGCGGTCGATGTGCAATCCGATACTTCTTGTGCTGTATTCGGGGCGTTCGTCACAGTCTGCTTATCCGAATACCCAGGGTATCAATGCATAGGACAGGCCTGTTACGACGACAATAGCAACCAGATTTAATTTGAAACCGGCATTTGCCATTTGCGCGATGGTTACTTGTCCAGTGGAATAAACCACCGCATTTGGCGCTGTAGCAACCGGCAGCATGAAAGCGCAGCTGGCTGCCAGAGCGGTTGGCGCAAAAAGCAGCATAGGATCTATGCCGCTTGATGCGGCCAGAACGGCGAGAATGGGAAGCAAGGTTGCGGTAGTTGCGGTATTGCTGGTCAATTCGGTCAGAAAAATAACCAGCGCTACCAGTGCAAATAGCATGAGAATCAAATCAAGATGTGGCAAACCTGAAAGTCCGGCACCAATCCATGCGCCCAGTCCGGTGTTTTTAATCGCATCGGCAAGACTCAGGCCGCCGCCAAATAATAACAGCACGCCCCAGGGTATTTTGCTGGCAGTATCCCAATCCATGAGCGCAGCTTGTCTTTCCGGTGTTGATTGCCGGGTTGACTGCTTTTGTCCGGCGGGGATGATAAACATCAGCACGGCGCCGCCTACTGCGATCATCGCGTCGTCGAGCCATAACAAAACCGTAAAGTGCTCCTGAACCGGCACGCGCAGTATCCATGCCGCTGCAATCAGGATAAATATGCCAGCGAGACGTTTTTCCGGTTGCGTTAATGGCCCGAGTTTTTCGAGTTCGTCAATAATCACTCTTCTGGAAATGCCGTTGCCCGGAAGATCAAATGAAAAAGCCCACCGAGTGAGCACCAGCCAGGCTGAAGCCGTCATAACCACGACAACCGGGACCCCAAAAAGCATCCAGTCGACAAAACTGATGTCAATGCCATAGTGTTGCTTCATGAAACTGACGACAAACAGATTGGGTGGCGTACCGATGATTGTGCCCAGGCCGCCGATGCTGGCTGAATAGGCTATGCCAAGAATCATGCAGAGAATGAATTTCCGGCTCTGTTCGCTGGTGTCTCTGACCATCTCCCCCGCCAGCGAGAGCGCGATCGGAATCATCATCAGCGTACTCGCGGTGTTGCTTATCCACATCGAGATCAAAGCGGTGGCGCCCATAAAGCCGGCAATTAGTGCCGCCGGACTGTTGCCGACGCGAATCAGAATATTCAATGCCAGGCGGCGGTGCAGATTCCATCTGGCCAGACCGGAAGCAATAATGAATCCGCCCAAAAGCAGAAAAATTGCCGGAGCGGCATACGGCGCAGTGCTTTCCTGCACGGACATGATGCCTAAAGCTGGAAACAGCAAAATAGGCAGCAGCGATGTGGCTGGAATCGGAATTACTTCTGTTGCCCACCAGGTCGCCAGTAACAGCGCGACACCCGCGCTGCGCCATGCGGCTTCCGGCATTTCCGGCGGCGGAGGCGTCAGAATTGTCACGCTCAGCAAGCTGATGCCGGCAATCAGGCCGATTTTCTGCGATTTAGAGAGAAACACATCCGTATCTCCATGGGCGGATCAAAAACTTTGCGCTGATAATCAATGCATATTATCGCAGAACTTTTGCCGCACAATCGCTTTCTGTTCAATCCGGTTTCGGATTATTCATTGATTTGTACTGGTATAATTATGATCTTTGATCATTTTGTTTGTCTGATAACCCTTGTTGCCTGGAGAGTAAAATGTCGGTAGCTGATGTTTTGAAACTGATTCAAGACAAAGAAGTTAAATTTGTGGATTTGCGATTTACCGATACCAACGGTAAAGAACAGCATGTCACGATTCCATCCCATAGTTTTGATGCCGACAAATTTGAGGATGGCCACCCATTTGATGGCTCGTCAATTGACGGATGGAAAAGCATACAATCATCCGACATGTTGCTGTTGCCGGATCCTGAAACTGCGAACCTGGATCCATTTATGGATGATTCCACGCTCATCATGTCGTGCGACGTCGTGGAGCCGGCTGATGGTAAGGGTTACAGCCGTGACCCGCGTTCACTGGCCAAACGTGCAGAAATCTATCTGCAATCAACCGGTATCGGCGATGTTGCGTATTTCGGCCCTGAGCCCGAATTTTTTATTTTTGATGCGGTTTACTGGCATACCGATATGTCCGGCTGTTCGGTCAAGATAGAGTCTGAAGAAGCTGCATGGAGTTCTATCATCAAGTACGACAGCGGTAACATGGGTCATCGCCCGGCGATCAAGGGCGGTTACTTTCCTGTTCCTCCCGTCGATTCGCTGCAGAATATACGTTCGGCAATGTGCCTGACGCTGGAGCAACTCGGCATCCCGGTAGAAGTCCATCACCATGAAGTGGCCACTGCTGGACAGTGCGAAATCGGAACGCGATTCAACAGTCTGGTAAAACGCGCGGACTGGAATCAGTTGCTCAAATACGTGGTGCACAATGTCGCGCACTCCTATGGCAAGACGGCGACCTTCATGCCTAAGCCAATTGTCGGCGATAATGGTTCAGGCATGCATGTTCATCAATCCATCTGGAAAAACGGGGAGAATCTCTTTTCCGGAAATGGTTACGCCGGTCTGTCCGAAATAGCTCTGTATTATATTGGCGGTATTCTCAAACATGCCAAGGCCCTCAATGCAATAGCCAATCCGGGAACAAACTCCTACAAAAGACTTGTCGCCGGTTATGAAGCACCGGTAAATCTGGCTTATTCAGCAAGTAACCGCTCTGCGGCCATTCGTATCCCACACACCAGTAGTCCAAAAGGGCGTCGTATCGAAGTGCGTTTTCCCGATCCGTCCGCCAATCCGTATCTGGTTTTCTCGGCGCTCATGATGGCAGGTCTTGACGGTATCCAGAACAAAATCCATCCAGGTGACCCCATGGACAAAAACCTCTATGATCTGCCTCCGGAAGAAGCGGCCAAAGTACCGAATACTTGTTCATCATTGGATGAAGCACTGAATTGTCTGGACAAGGATCGCGATTTCCTGACGCGTGGCGGCGTGTTCAGCAATGATATGATCGATGCCTACATTACCCTCAAAATGGAGGAAGTAACGCTGTTACGTACGACTACTCATCCCGTCGAGTTTGATATGTATTACAGTCTCTAGGGTAAGTGATATGTGCTGGCATCAGGCCAGTAATCTGTTTTTATCATAAATTGCGTAAAAAAACGGTATAAACTCGCCTTTTTCCGGCTTTTCCTCAAGGAGATAATTGATAGACTGTAAATATTAATTCAACTTAAGTCGCTGCTTCCGGCATTTGTGTTCGATAGCCAACACGAACTATGAATACACTATTTATATTGATCATTATAGCTTTCCTGGGCACGAGTCTGACATCGGCAGTACACGCGGAATCGAAGATCTATAGGCATGTAGACGCGGATGGCAGTATCACATTTACCAATCGTCCAATCAAAGGGGCGCAGGCAATTCAGTCGACGCCCAACAGTTCCAGATCTCAAACTATAGCCGCAATGAGACCGGCGCATTTTCCAAAAGCCAGTGTTCATGCGCAACAAAAACGCGATGTCAAGCGCCGCCAGATTCTCGAAAATGAGCTGGCTGAAGAAATGAAATTATTTTCTGAGACCAGTAGGTTTATCGCTCAGATGGGCAACGGTGAGGAGGCGCAGCAGCAAAAAGACAGGATGAGACGCCTGCATAACAAATTGCAGCGACATGAAAGCAATATTGCGTCACTGAAAAAAGAGCTGGAAAGATTATAACGTTCACAGGTTAAACCTTTATATGAAAATGCTGAACTTTCTGTTAGTAGTCATCCTGTGCGCTTATGCAAATCCTGGGTTTTCCGGTGTTTATAAGCATATAGACGAGCAAGGTAACGTGACTTATTCAAATGTCCGCTCAACTGCCGCCGCGGAAGAAGTGGATCTGCCTCCTCTTGTTGTAGTGCCTTCGGTTGATGCTGAAGGTATTGATGACAGGATAAGACAAAGGAGGGAGAACAACATTATTAAAGAGCAGCGCAAAGAAATCGAACACCGTATTGCTGAAGAGTCAGCGCAACTGGAAATGACCAGATCCGAATATAAAGACGGCAAGCCGGATCGCTTGGGGAGTGAACGCAATTATCAGCGTTATCTCGATCGCGTTGAGCGTTTAAAAAACGAAATCAATGGCCGCGAAATGAGTCTTCAGGCATTGCAGCGTGAGCTGGAAAAATTGCCGGAAATTAAATAGAGCTTACTCAGAAACTATAACAACATGATTATATTGAATAATATGATA
>CAZXBP010000208.1:0-4915 GCA_964639015.1 uncultured Nitrosomonas sp. | reverse complement strand
TTGTAATAACGCGTTATTACGCCTCATCGCGCCTTGCCGGAAATCAAAATCAACGTACTCTAAATCCCATTCAACTGAGGTTTCTAGGTTTAACGATTAATATGAAATGGCGGGACCTTCCACCCATTCACAGTCTGAAATCAGACACATGCCACCAAATCTTTTAAGTCTCGGATGTAATCCTTGCACAATTTTGGCTGCCTGATCTTTTTGACAGGCCAGGATAACAACGGCATTTCCTGCATCACACAGAACAACATCCGGACTGCGCGCGCCGCGCGAACCCAGTCCGCTTATATTTCTCATGACCGTGTAACCTTTGACTCCGGCTTCCATTAACAGGCCGATGAGCTCTTCAAGCTTGCCGGCGTCGATGACGATCTCAATGCGTTTCATTGACAGTGTTGAATCCATAGTTTCCCTCGTGAAGTCCAAATTAAACTTTTAACAGGAGTTTCCTCCTGTGACGTGATAGAGCCGTGATTGCCAGTTTCCGCGGAACTGACACGTCCTCGGAAATAACAGCGTTATTCGTCCGGTAACAAAAATTGTGGCTGCTGCCCGGTTGAGTGATTCATGACAGAATTACAGTGAAATTATTTTACATCCGTCTTTTTCCCTCCAATTTTGAAAGTATTTAACAAAACTGCATTTCAGAAGCGCGTTATGACAATCCTCTAAGGTTTCGCGAAACTGAAATCATGCAACCATACTATCTGCATGGTTGTGATGGGACTGTTAAAAGAAGATTAAAAAAGTATGAATATCAGGTATTGCCGTTTTTTGTTTGATCGCTGCTGCTTCTGTCGTACTTATGATTCAGTTTTTTTGAATCGAATCAGTAATTGTCGCGCATCGGAGAGCACTGCATAGCAGACAGGCACCAGCACCAGCGTTGCGATCATGCCGAAGCTCAGTCCGGCTGCCAGGGAAAGCGTAACCGGTACGAGGAATTTGGCCTGTTCACTGGTTTCGAAAAGCATGGGGGTGAATCCTGCAATGCTGGTCAGCGCGACCAGTAGAATAGGGCGGAAGCGGGAGATGCACACGTTGATAATAAGATCGGCGAGATGGGTGAATTCTTCGCGTCTTTTGCGGATGAAATGCAATAGAACCACACTGTCGTTGACGACAACGCCGCTAGCCGCCACCATGCCGACCAAAGACTGAAAAGAAAAATTCAGCCCCATTATCCAGTGAATCAGCACTGCGCCCAGCCAGGCGACCGGAACGGTCAGCAAAAACAGCAGTGGCTGAATATAGGATTTGAATGTCACCGCAAGCAGAGCATAGATAATCGCCAGTGCAATCAGTGTGTTGCGTTTCAAGCCCGCCATGATTTCGTCGGCTTCCTCGGCTGCTTCGCCGCGTGAAATTTTGATGCTGCGGTACTGCTGCTCAAGTAGTGGAAAGAATTGTGTCGCCAGTTCCTGATCGATGACGCTGGCGCTGACCGGCGGGGAATCCACCAGTTGCACATGCAGTTTCACCACACCCATGCGGTCGGCACGCATCAGTGCACCAAAACCGGGCGCAAAGTCGATATCAGCCAGCACGCCGAGCTGTACCTGGCCGCCATTGGGCAGACGGACAGGCATCGCCAGCAGATCTTCAATGGTTTCGCGTTCTTCGCGTGGATGGCGCGCCTGGATTTTGACTTCAAAACGACCGCGCATGAAGCGCTGCACCTCTTCCCCGTGATAGGCGTGTCGTACCTGTTCGGCCAGGTCTTTGAGGCGCAGTCCCAGTCGTTCCCCCTCCGGCTTCAGCCGGAAACGGATTTCCGGTTTTCCCGGTTTGCGCGAGTCGGATAAGTCGGCAATGCCGGGGTAGCGCATGATGCGGGTTTTTAACGCATCAGCCGCGGCGTTGAGTATTTCCGGATCCTGCCCCAGCAATTCAATTTCCAGATCGATCAGTTCTTTTTCGGTCGGCGTATGAAAATCAGGCTTAAAGTCACCGAAATCGCCGATGTGCCGGTACCAGCTAGTGACGATTTCGCGCACATGAAAGTGTTTGCGCGCTTCGGTGGTGAATTCGACGTAGATCATCGGATCAATTTCGTCCAGGATCACTTCGATGCCTTCAATCAGTCCGGGCATCTGCGGCGTCGGTTCAGGATTCAATTCCGCCTCGACTTTATCCAGCGCATCCAGAAACTGCTGCACCCGTTGCTGGATGGTTTGGTAGGGTGTGCCCAGCGGCGGATTAAGATGGACATGAAATTCGGAATAACTGAATCTTCCTGCAGATTGACACCGATATGGTCGCCCTTGACAATGGCATAACCGATAATCAGCGCGGCGGCAAAAACAGCCAGCGTCGTGTAGCGCCAGTCGATCAGGCGATACAGTAGGGGCCGGTAAATCCGATTGATAAAGTTATCCAGCGCACCCTGAACAGTGTTGCGCACGCGAGTCAGCGGATTGTCGGCAGGCGGCGGGTGATACGTTGTCAGATGGGCGGGTAGAATCAACAGGGATTCCAGTAATGAAAACGCCAGTGTAAGTATCATGACGGTTGCCACCGGCTTCATAAACCGGGTGGCCCAGCTGGGTTCGACAAAATAGCCGGGCAGGAAGGCGATCAGCGCAATACAGACGCCGACGGCAACCGGCGCCGCGACCTCGCGAACGCCCTGTATCGCACCCGGCAGTCCGGGGTTGCCCTGTGTCTGAACGGCATGAATGCGTTCACTGACGATGATGGCGTCGTCCACGAGCACGCCGACAGCCAGCACAAAACCAAACAGGGTCAGCATATTCAAATTGACGCCGGTCATCGGCAACAGCCAGAATGCACCGAAAAAAGCAACGGTAACGCCCATTGCCGTCCAGAAAGCGATATGCGTACGCAGAAACAGCATCAATACCAGCATAACCAGCGCAAAACCGGTTATGCCCACGGTCATCAGACGATCGAGCAATTCGTTGAAAGACCGCGCGTTATCGCGTCGTGTGATAATCTGCACGCCTTCAGGCATCTGTGCGTTCAGCGTGTTTACGAATTCGGTGACATCATTGGCCACTTCGACCAGATCGTGTTTTGGAACCACCCAGATGCTTTCGGACGGTATGCCGTCGCTGGTGTTCTGAAAGTGGACATCGGCAAAACCGTCGCTAATCGTGGCGATATCACCGAGCCGGACTACGCTGCCGTCAGGGCGTGTCAGCAGCGTCAGTGAAGTCAGTTGTTCCTTGTCGTAGGCCGTGTGTTTGGAACGCAACTGTAACCGACCCGATTCCGCTTTCATTTCGCCACCCGACAAATCAATCGAGCTGTTGCGCACTGCCTCGGCGACATCGGCAAGCGTTAACTGATGCTGTCTTAATCGCGCCGCTGGCACTTCGATAGCAATTTCGTAGGCAACCCGGTTCCAGAGTGTGGCGCGGCGCACGCCGTCGAGTCGGTTCAGTTCGTCTCGCACTGTTTCAGCCAGCCGCCGCAAGGTGAGCTGATCCACGTATCCGCGCAATATCACGGTAATCGCGGGTGTTTCCCAGCTGTAATCATCGATCGTGATGCGCTCAACCGCTTTGGGCAGATTCCGCAGCGACTCGGTGCGCGCACGAAGGTTGCTGACCAGATGCCTGACATCGAAATCCTGTTCGACAAATACTTTGATACTGCATTTTTCGTCAATGGCGACGGTTTTGATCTGTTTGATGCCGTTCAGATCATGAATTGTTTCTTCAATCGGAATACAGACGCCTTCCTCGACTTCGGCAGGTCCTGCACCGGGGTATTCGGCAGAAATGTTGATGACCGGTGGATCGAATTTCGGGAAAGCCTGCTTGTCCATGTGCAGTAGACTGAGCGTGCCGCCGAGAAACAGGATGACCATGAGCAGATTCGCGGCGACTGGATTCGCGGCGAACCAGGCCAGCAGGCCGGGCGATTGGAGATTTTTCATGGTCTGGCAACGCTTGGTAGCGCGAAATCAGCGTCTGACTGCGGTGCCGTTTCAGATTCGATAAGATTGGATTTAACCTTGAGTCCGTCGCTGAACGCCGTCATCGCAGATAGCGCGACAAGATCATTGGCATTGAGTCCGCCATTGATCAGCACATGATCGGTTTCAATGCGCAAAATACTGACTGGCTGTAGGTGAATCCGTTCATTCTGATTGATCAGCAGCACCTGACGATTGGCATTGACTGCTTCGCGCGGTAATTTGAATATATTTTCAAGCCTGCGGCCTTCGATTTCGGCGTTGACGAACAGGCCCGGCAACAATTGATACTGATTGTCATGGTTGTTCTGCGGATAGTGGATTTCGGTCACGGCATGGAGTAATCCGATGGTTTCATCGACTGCGCTGTCAATGCGGATAATGCGCCCCCGCCAGAGCTGTTGAGTCCCGGCGATCTGCGCAGTCAGAGAAACGCGCGGCCTGCTGTCATCGCCGACGAGCCTGTTTTTTTCAGTGCCCGGATGCCGAGGCCAGGCAAGGTAATTCAGCTGATCCATGGTCAACGGGAGACGGACTTCAGCCGTATCCGTTGCATAAAGCCGGGCAATAGCGCTGCCTGGTTGCACATATTGTCCCAGGCCGATTGTTTTACTGCGTATTTTTCCGGTGAACGGTGCACGCCAGTCGCAGCGGCTGCGTTGCAGCCGTGCCTGCGCCAGACTGGCCTGAGCGGCTTTCAGTTTCGCACGTGCTTCGGCCAGTTGAGGTTCGCGCAGCATCAGCGGGGTAGGCGGATGCCGGCCGCCCAGCGTTTCCCATTCATGACGCGCCTGTACCGATTCGGCCTCTTCGAGCGCCAAGCGGTGCCTGGCTTCGGCGACCTGTGCTTCGGCATTGGTGATCGCAAGATCATAATCGCGCGGGTCAATTGCGATCAGCACATCGTCTTTATTAGTCCGAAGTAAGGTTAAAACCACCGCCTTTAAGGCGGTAAGATTTATC
>CAZXBP010000207.1:0-4942 GCA_964639015.1 uncultured Nitrosomonas sp. | reverse complement strand
TTGGGTAAGCTGATATTGTTCAGGTTGTTCCATTTATTCATACCGTTAGTCATCGAGGGTAACGGTCAACTGAGGTTTTTAGGTTTAATCTTTAAGAAATCCCGCGATCAAAAATGGAACGCAGTTCAGCGCTATCACCCTAACGTTGTATAAGGTGCAAAATGGAAATACGCAAACTTATCGTTTGTCCGAAGAGGGATTCTAAGTAACTAAACTAAGTAGTGTGTTGGTCAAGGGAAATCGGTAGTGGTTATAGGCTGATATATAAAGCACTTGCGACTTGACAACAGTCGTTGATGTCTAAAGTCCGAACATTTGCATATCATGATTAAAACGTTAATTGAGTCAGTCAGCATCAGTCCGGAAGCGCAAACGCAACGGTATTAAAACCGGCGTCAACGTAGGTGATTTCTCCTGTAATTCCACTAGCCATGTCGCTGCATAAAAAAGCGGCAGTATTGCCGACTTCTTCGATGGTGACATTTCGCCGGAGCGGTGCAACGCGTTCAGTGTATCCCAACAATTTTCCAAAATTTCCAATGCCTGCCGCGGCGAGTGTTTTGATCGGTCCGGCTGAAATGGCGTTGACGCGTATCCCTTTCGGACCGAGGCTGGAAGCCATGAAACGAACATTGGCTTCCAGGCTCGCTTTTGCCAGGCCCATGACGTTGTAATTCGGCATCACGCGCACTGCGCCAAGATAGCTGAGTGTTAATAATGCTGCATTCCTGTTTTCCATCAGCGGTAATCCTGCTTTTGCGAGTGCGGCAAAACTGTATGCGCTGATATCATGTGCGATGCGGAAGGCATCCCGATTGACGCTCTCCAGATAGTCGCCCGACAATGCTTCGCGTGGCGCGAAAGCGATAGAGTGAATGATGCAATCCAAGCCATCCCAGTGTTTCTGCAAGGTTTCAAAGCATTGAGTAATTTCATTGTCGCTGGCGACATTGCAAGGGACTAATAAATCGCTCTCAAACTCAGTCGCCAGTTTCTCAATTCTGCCGCGTAGCTCCGCATCCTGATAAGTAAATGCAAGCGATGCGCCTTCACGTTTCATCGCTTTGGCAATGCCGTAAGCAATGGAACGATTGCTGAGTAATCCGGTAATGAGGACGCGCTTGTTATAGAGAAATCCCATAAAATTTCCTTGTAAAATTTTCTGTAATCATGAATTATAGCTGAAGCGAATGGACAGTTGAATGCGGTTGCTGCAAAACAGTCTGCTCGTGCAAGGCCTGTTCTGCTCTTTTCGGTAATGTAGACTGCGATGAATGCCTTTTCAGTACTAAGTTTGGCGAAATATCTTGCATACGGTCGCAGGTGTCGATGCTGGCGCAGGTAAAAATAATAACTTGTTTAAATGTTGCAGGAATGATAAAAAAAATCGGTACTGTTTTGTTGATCTGCGTTACGATCAATATTCTCGCAGGATGCGGCGATTCAGCTGTCTGGAATAATCCTCATCCCGCGTCGGAAGCGGGACAAAACATTCTCTACAGCGTTTTTACAGAGCGTCCCAAGCATTTGGATCCGGTACAGTCGTATAGCGGTAACGAAATTCAGTTTACCGCCCAAATATATCAGCCGCCGCTACAATACCACTACTTGAAACGGCCTTTTACATTAATTCCAAACAGCGCCGTCGATCTGCCGAAGGTAACTTATTATGACTCGAACGAGCAGCCGGTGTCTGATAGAGTTGCAAGTAATGTTATAGCTTATACACAATACGAAATTTCAATTAAACCGGGTATCTTTTATCAGCCCCATCCGGCATTTGCAAAAAATGAGCAGGGTGATTGGTTGTATCATCAGTTAAGTGACCATGATGTTGCTGCGGTTTATAAATTATCGGATTTCGCAATAACGGCTACGCGCGAACTGACCGCGCATGATTACGTCTATCAAATCAAACGCCTTGCGCACCCTAGGCTGCATTCGCCGATTTATGGATTGATGGCTGGTTACATTGTGGGTTTACGCGATTACGCAGCAGAATTAGGAAGTGCTGAGCGGATGCTGGAAGGGCAGACATTTCTGGATTTACGTAAATATTCATTACGTGGGATAACAGTCATTGATGACTATACCTATCACATAAGAATTAACGGTAAATACCCGCAGTTTATCTATTGGCTGGCGATGCCTTTTTTCTCGCCCATACCTTGGGAAGCTGACTTGTTTTATTCTCAGAAAGGTTTGATTGAAAAGAATATTACGCTGGATTGGTACCCCGTTGGCACCGGCCCTTACATGATGGCAGAGAATAATCCAAATTTGCGCATGGTGCTGGAAAGGAATCCTAATTATCATGGTGAATTTTATCCGGAAGAAGGTATGCCGGGCGATCTGGAGAATGGATTGTTAAACGATGCCGGCAAGCCTCTGCCCTTTATTGACAAAATAGTCTATACGCGCGAAAGAGAAGGCATTCCACGCTGGAATAAATTTTTGCAGGGTTATTATGATGCATCTGGTATTGGTTCGGATAGTTTTGATCAGGCTGTGCAGTTAGTCGGACAGGGCGAAGCGACCATCACGGACGAAATGGCGGCGCAAGGCATCAGGCTCGAAACCACCGTAGCGGCATCAACATTTTACATGGGATTCAACATGCTTGATCCGGTAGTGGGTGGAACGAGCGAGAAAAGCCGGGAATCTGCGCGCAAGCTTCGGCAGGCAATTTCCATCGCTGTGGATTATGAAGAATACATTTCTATATTTGCCAATGGAAGAGGTCTGCCGGCGCATGGCCCGATTGCGCCTGGAGTATCCGGATATCGGTCAGGTAAAGCGGGCATGAATCCGGTAGTCTATGAATGGGTTGATGGTGAAGCAAAGCGAAAATCCTTGCAGGTTGCACGAAGATTACTGGCTGAAGCGGGATATCCCAATGGTATTGATCGAAAAACGGGATCTCCGTTGACATTGTATTTCGATGTCGTGGCCCGCAGTACGGAGGATAGGTCGATCTTGGACTGGATGCGTAAACAGTTTCAAAAATTAAATATACAACTGGTGGTGAGGAGTACCGACTATAATCGCTTTCAGGACAAAATCCGCAAAGGTAATGCACAGATATTTGAATGGGGCTGGCATGCCGACTATCCGGATTCGGAGAATTTTCTTTTTTTGTTATATGGACCACAGCGAAAAGCGAATAATAGCAGTGGAAGTTCTGCTAATAATGCGGCTAACTACGAAAATGCAGAATACGATCGTTTGTTTGAACAAATGAAGGATATGGAGGATGGGATTTTAAGGCAGCAGATTATCGATCGAATGGTGGATATACTGCGGCATGACTCGCCTTGGTTGTGGGGCTATCACCCGAAGGATTATGGGCTCTATCATGCGTGGTTCAAGAATGTAAAACCCAACAGAATTTCAAATAATAATATGAAGTATTACCGTGTCGATCCTTTGTTAAGAGAACAAAAGCGACGTGAATGGAATGCGCCTGTTTTGTGGCCAATAATGCTATTGTTGCTCTCAGTTGTGGGTGGCCTGTGGCCAGCCGTGCATGCTTTTCGCAGACATGAGCAAAGCGCTGCGATCAAAAGCGATAAGCCGCAGTTGATTTGAGACGAACTGCTGCACAGTCATGCTGACTTATATTGTCCGACGCATTTTGTATGCAATTCCAATCCTGATCGGTGTAAATCTCATTACATTCATGTTGTTTTTTGTTGTGAACACGCCGGATGATATGGCTCGTATGCAACTTGGGGTCAAATATGTCACGCCGGAAGCTATCGAGAAGTGGAAAATTGAGCGTGGTTACGATAAGCCACTGTTATTCGATGCGGATAGAGATGGTTGGAAAAAAATCACGGAGACTATTTTTTTTGAAAAATCGATGGCCATGTTTCTTTTTAACTTCGGACAGTCAGATGATGGGCGCGATATAGGTCTTGAAATTAAATCGCGCATGCTTCCAAGCTTGGCGATTGCTTTGCCAGTGTTTGTATTGGGATTGATAGTCTACATAACATGTGCTTTGATCATGGTGTTTTTCAGGACCACCTACATCGATTTCTGGGGATTGGTTCTATGTGTGGCTTTGATGTCGATATCCAGCTTGTTTTATATTATTACCGGCCAGTTTCTGATGAGTAAATTGTGGCACTTAGTGCCGATGTCGGGATTTGGAAGCGGATTGGATGTGGTTAAGTTCCTGGTTATGCCGGTAATTATCGGCGTTGTCAGCAGTGCGGGTGCCAATACGCGCTGGTATAGAACGATATTTCTGGAAGAAATGGGTAAGGAGTATGTGCGTACGGCTAGAGCAAAAGGATTGAGTGAACATCTTGTGCTCTTTCGGCATGTGCTCAAAAATGCAATGATACCTATACTGACGGGGGCGATTGTTGTTGTGCCGCTATTATTTCTTGGGAGTCTGATCGTGGAGTCATTCTTTGGTATTCCAGGTCTCGGCAGCTATACCATAGATGCAATAAATTCCCAAGATTTTGCCGTCGTCAGGGCAATGGTGTTTTTAGGGTCCGTACTGTATATCATCGGTCTGATATTGACAGATATATCATATACTCTGGTTGATCCAAGAGTGCGGTTGCGATGATATCCTGGAGTAGCTTATTTTTTCGTTTGTCCTCGGTGTACAGATTTCAGCTATTAATAATCATAAGTTCTTAAATAAGTAATTGACTTATTGTTGCGATATATTCATAATCACCGGTTTCGTTTGGAGGGGTTCCCGAGCGGTCAAAGGGATCAGACTGTAAATCTGACGGCACAGCCTTCGAAGGTTCGAATCCTTCCCCCTCCACCAACATCGAGATCGGTAGCAGAGAGTTATTGAACAGATTGGAAGGTCGCTTTGCATAAATAGTTATGTGATGAGGCTGACTTCTTTTTGAATGCGTGCGGGTGTAGCTCAATGGTAGAGCAGAAGCCTTCCAAGCTTACGACGAGGGTT
>CAZXBP010000206.1:0-4967 GCA_964639015.1 uncultured Nitrosomonas sp. | reverse complement strand
AGAACAGTACTCACCGAATGCAGATTACCCAGAGCATAGGCTTTCAGTCCTTCGATAAAACCCAGTAAACGCATGGTTTCCAGAATCAAAATGCTGCGGCTTGCGCCATCTGCCCCGCCGCTGCGCGCCTGTATTGCATCAGCCAATGTTTCATAAGGCTGATAGTCGCTTGCCAGCTTGACATAAAGCACATAAAACGCCGCCATTGACAGTGCCGTTGCCCAGCGCGTCCAGGCCAGTGATTTATGCAATGCGATATAGGGTCTGAATTCACGCTCCGCGATCGGCCTGAGCACCACATAAAAGCAGGTGAACACCGGCGCGGTCAGCAGGAAAACGATCCACTCCAGTTTCTGCGTGACGCCGAGATAAAACAGCAGCAGAAAGGTGAACACGACAGACCACAGTGCCCAGCCGATATAGGGCAGGATTCGTTTATTTAAAAACCAGTACAGAATACCCAGGTTGCGAAACTGATTGGCGCGATGAATGCGCTGGATGGTAACCGCGTAGGCAGACGCCAGATACAGCGGCATGGCGAACAGAAGTGTCACCAGCAAAGCAAACCACAACTGCTGATCGGGTATCATGCCGCCCGCATGATAGGCAAAGACCAGCCAACCGCCCGATAGCACCCAAAAGATGATCATTCTTGTGATTGAAGACATCAAAATTTCCCAGGTTCTCCCTGCCGCCGACGAAACTTTACCTGCGCAGGGACTGAATTCGTAATCTGTTTTGCCATCATTATAACGGCCAAATCCATAACAGCATCGGCATACCGATCGCGACAACCAGAATTTCCAGCGGCAACCCCAGGCGCCAGTAATCGCCAAAACGGAAACCGCCCGGCCCGAGAATCAGGGTATTGTTCTGATGACCGATCGGCGTCAGGAATGCGCATGACGCGCCAATTGCCACTGCCATCAGAAATGCATCCGGATTCGCGCCCAACTGATACGCCGTACCGAGCGCGATAGGACACATGACGGCTGCTGTCGCTGCGTTGTTCATGAAATCCGAAAGCATCATGGTCACCACCAGTATCACGCCTAAGGCGATAACTGCATGACCCTGCGCGAAATTTTCCAGAATGATGCGCGCCATCAGATCCGCCGCGCCGGTGCTTTGCATCGCGCCGGCTACCGGTATTAACGCCGCCAGCAGGACAATAACAGGCCAGTCAATAACCTGATACAGCGAACGCAGCGGCACGATCTGAAAGAGTGTGATTGCCAGCACGCCGCACAGAAACGCAATGGCCGGCGGCAACACGCCCGCCACGATAACGGCAACCGCCAGCGCCATAATCGAACCGGCAAGCAGCGCCTTGCGCTTGTCAGGAATGCGCAGCGTTCTTTCCGCCAGCGGCACACAGCCCATGTTATCAGCAAATTCCGCCATCGCTTCAGGCGGTCCCTGCAGCATCAAAACATCACCGGCCTTAAAGCGTATCGTGCGTAGACGCGTTGCTGTGCGGCCGCCTGCACGTGACAGCGCGAGCAGATTAATGCCATAACGCGTGCGCAGCTCTATCATTTTGGGGGAACGATTGATTAAAAGTGAATCGGGCAAAACCACATACTCAGCCAGTATGATTTCACCGGACAGTGGTGCATGTTCGTGATCATCCTTGGCCGATTCTTCTGGTATTTTTTCTTCTTTTTTTCTTAATTGTTGATCAGCAGGACTATCCTCATTTCCGGTGTCATCCTCTTCAGCCTCAGATTCCGCAGTTTTCGCTTCTTCCAGCTCCAGACCGAGACTCGATAATGCTTTGGCCAGTGGTTCGGCTTCAGCCTCGATAATCAGGATATCGCCCGAAATAATTTTCCGGTTCATTCCAGCCGGCGCAAGATGGACGTTATTGCGCACCAAACCGACAACCTGCGCGTCGACAGCATCCAATGCAGTCTCAATTTCATGAAGCCGCATGCCCTCGGCTTTGCTGCCGGCAGGGATTCGCACTTCTGTCAGATAAGCGTTAAGATCAAAACTGCCACTGACCGACTGACTGCGCACCGGAACAAGACGCCATCCGAGAAGGATGATGAATAACACACCACCCGCAGCCACGGCCAAGCCTACCGGCGTAAAGTCGAACATGGAAAAATACCCCGCTTCAGTCATTTCCGCACGCATACCGGATACGATCAGATTCGGTGGCGTACCGATCAATGTCGTCATACCGCCCAATATGGACGCAAACGCCAGCGGCATCAAAATCCGTCCGGGCGGCATTTCCAGCCGCGACGCCATCTGCAGCGCCACCGGAATCAATAGCGCCAACGCGCCGACATTGTTCATAAAAGCGGAAAGAATAGCCGCCAGACCGGTTAAAGCAGCAATCGACAGTATCGGTCCCGCTGCGGCCGGGATTATCCAGCGCGTCAGCCCATCGACGGCGCCCGAATTCTGCAACCCGGCGCTCAGAATCAGAATGCACGCCACCGTAATGACTGCCGGATGGCTGAAACCGCCGAATGCATCCGCATGACTGACAAGCCCCGTCATGACACACGCCAGCAATGCACAGACGGCCACCAGATCATGGCGCCAGCGCCCCCACAGAAAAGCAGCCGCTGTTACCAGCAGAATGCCGGCTATGAGTAACTGATCCGTAACCAAGTAATTAAAACTAAATCATTATGATTCAGACGATTACCAGCCTTCCTGGTAGATCGACAGTAATGATCCGGCATTTCTGAGCAATCGCGTCATGCTGTGCCGGTCAAACCTCAGATCATTCAGCTTTCTACCCTCAACGGGCAAAACTTCTTTCAAATCAAAGTCAAACTGCAACAATACCGAAGCATGACCGGCATTGACGTAAAACTTCCCTGTTTCGTCAGTATTGGAGACCGGATCATGAATATCAGCGATGACATGCATCATCTCGTTGAGTATTTCCGCTGGCAGGGCAGGTGGATATTTCTTGAAAAAATCATCCGGAACGGGGGCGGAGTTGAACGCATAGGTTTCCAGTCCGAATGCTGCGCCAACACCCTGCGCCAGTCCGCCGCCGAGCGAATGCCCGGTGACGATAATCTTGCGTCCCTGCGCAAGATTGTTGATGACGTCCTGCGTGTACCCCACGGCGTCTTTAAACTGCCCGTGCACCAACCCGAAGGTGAGCATGCCATCCGCCGCGGCATCACGCAAAAACTCCGCCGATTCGCGAAGCGAGCAGGGAAAATCACAGGTCTCCGTCCCACGAAAAGCCAGCACCAGTTCGCCAGTCTCTTCATTGGAATAGACGGCGGCCTGCATGCCCGAACTCTTGTCTTTTTTATCGATCAACACCCATTGATCCACAATCACATTGTCAAAATCGTATACTGCGTCAGCCAGCCTGGCAAACGGAATCGAACGGCCCAGCACATCAACAGCGCGCCGCTCATCGGTTGCAAGCATGCCGTAAGGCTTCCAGGTGACTCTGGGCACATAGTCAGGATTGATATAAACCACGACGGAATTCAGCTTGAACACGGAAAGATCATCCCGGTCCGCCAGCGCAAGCTGGGCGACATAACGTTCGGTGCCAAAAATCCTGGGGATATCGATCCTGGATAGTGTCAGCGTACCGTTCTCTGTCGAAAAAACCGGACTGCCTTCACCTGCGGAAAGATCGCCTTCGACGCTCAACAATCTGAATTCATTCGGTTTATCCGGACCTGACCATTGCAGCGATGCCTTGTAGAACTCAATCTCAGGCAACTCCTGAATAGCTATTTTCTGCAGGCAGAGCAAACCGCTTTCTTCCAGAAATGCCGCAACCGCTGTCTGTTCCGCACATTCCATCTGGTCTGCATGAACTGCCGTCGAATTCAGCAGAAAAATGTTCATTAAGCATGTTGCCGCCACAAAGCGCATAAAACCGGGGAATTGTGTTATTTTCATGTCAAGCCTCTGTTGCAAAATGGTTCAAAGATATACGAAATCACGCGGCATTCACGCCGGACACAGCTCATGAAACATCATTATTTAACTTCCATCCATCACTTTCTGATTTGTTCGCAAGTTAAAAAGGTTACGCGCAAAAAATAATCCCGTTGTTCGCGATCCCCGAAACTGTTTAACTGTTTTATTCCGGCGGTTATCGTGATACATTGGCTCACGTTTTCCGGCAGGAAACGGAACCATGCTACGCGCCGATATCATTCCGGCATTTTAAATCGGAAAACACCTTACGATGCTATTTTTTTCCTCATGAGGCACCCATTATGCATGGACGCCGGATTTCAATACCCGTGTTAATTTCAACAAAATGCGACTGATTTTTTTATTCATATTTCTGGGTTGCGCGAGTCTGCTCGGCTACGCACAGTATTTACAGCATGTCGAAAACCTGCTGCCCTGCCCGCTCTGTGTTGCGCAGCGTCTGGCTTACGGGATGCTTGGGCTGACTGCATTCATGGCGTTTCTGCATAACCCCGGAATAACCGGGCGCAGGATTTACGGTTTTTTTATGACTGTCTTTGCGCTGGCGGGCGCTGTTGTCGCGTTCCGCCAATCCTGGCTGATTCGTTACCCGGAATCGTTTGAATGCGGTATCAGCCCCGAAGAAGCTTTTCTCAATGCGCTGCCGTTTGCGCAGTGGTGGCCGGGAATGTTTGAAGCCAATGGTGATTGCGCCGATGTTGACTGGGAATTTTTATCGCTGACCATACCGGATTGGTCGTTACTGGCTTTTGCAGGGTTTGGCGTGCTGTCGATCTGTACTTTACTTGTAAAGAGTAAGTAGTCAGCCCTGAAAAAATATGCAACCGATGCATCTGGAGAGACCTTAGCACGGTTACTACGCGGAATTACGGTGACAGGAATTACGGAATTACGGAATTACGGAATTACGGTGACAGTTTACTAAATGAATTACAAATGAATTACGGTGACAGTTTACTAAATGCACTAAGATGCACACCGGCGTTATACTGGATATATAAATGCCCGCCTGCGAGTGACAGGGC
>CAZXBP010000205.1:0-4980 GCA_964639015.1 uncultured Nitrosomonas sp. | reverse complement strand
AGCAGCTGATTTGTAATCAGAAGGTCCCGAGTTCGATTCTTGGTGTCGGCACCATAAATTCAATAGGTTACGTTTTATCTAGACTTTAATAATTTCTTATGTAGACGTAATGTAGACACGAAGATAATAAATTTTAAAAATGAAAAATATGCGCTAGACTATTATTTTTATAGAATATGTAAAGGGAAATTCAAATGAAATACAAAAGTGAGTTTTATATATTCATATTAATAATAGCGTGTTTTTATTCAATATCATCGACATCGGCATCGGCATTGTCGGATCTTACTGAGATCAAGTTAACTGAAAACACTAAAAGTTCTATTCCAGCTTGTATTCCACAGGAAAAGCCAACGAATAATATATTGCCAATATTTGACATTATAAAAGAAGAGCTTGCAGAATTATCTCAAATCGTAATTAGCGCAGATAGAACAAATAATTGCCTGCCATCTTTGGTAAACACACCAAAACCTGATACTTCAGCAATTACCGAGGATATCAAGAATCTAGGGGCATTAATTATCCACTTCTTAGGCGATAAAGTCTCTCCGATTTCTGCATGTTCAAGCGAAAATCTATTCGGCTGTTGTGTAGATTTAAATAATACTCATGCTGAATGTCTGATATCACAAAATATTAATCCCAGCAGTTCCCCAATGATGAAATTAAGTGCAAAACTGCAAAGTTTTACAGTTATTGGGCGTGAATTATCTAGAACATCATTCATAATAAAAAAAAGTGATTTAAAGGCACATAAATTCGACGGAGATGAACTTTTCTTTGCTTGGCCACATTTATACAAGAATGGCGAAGTAGAGTACATCTTGTTTACAAGATTAACGCCGGAACTTGTTAATAATTTAAGTGCGACTATAAATCTATTAGCGCCAACTCTTAAAGTGGCATTTAATAAAAGCATTACAGGTTCGTCGGGCTATGAGTGTACTAGCAACGGAATTTTTGCGCGTCAAAAACCAAACCTAACAAAAGAAGCTAGTTTGTCGATAGGAACAGGCACAGATGCAGATATTTTACGGCCGGACGGGAAAAATTATCCATCATCTATTTCAATTTCTTCCGGAAAGAGCGGAGAAACGGATTCTAGTTATATTGAAATGAAAGTTAGTAATGCTCAACCTATTGGGGGAGATAATAAATCACTTTTTGAGTTTGCTGGAAAATTAAAAAACTTTGATCTAAAGCCGTTAGAATGCTATGGAGACGGGTTTTCGAAAATTTTTAGTAATGAATCTTTATTGCGAAATTTTAATACGTTAGATGCATCGGTGTTTTTCTTTGGTTTCTTGTATCTTAACGGAGCGTACAGAGAATATCTAGCACCAGTAACTCAAATGGCATCAATAAGTATAGGAGCATCAGAACAAGTAAAAGCTAGCAATAAAACAATAGCAAACACAAATCAGATGGATTTCTCACCGCAAAATAATTGTCAGGTATTATGTGATAATAAAGATCCAAAATGTATTCTTATTGACATAAGGGATGAAATTCATTATTCGGCGTACAGAAAGTTATATGAAGAAATTGATAAACCCATACCATTTTATATAACACAAGATAAACTACAAGAAATTTTCAGCTGGGATGAGTCTCCTGATTTTAGAGGACCTATCATTTTTAGTGATGAAGGTGTAACGAACAAGGGAGAACTAGCGCACACAATAAAAGACATTAATGATTTAAAACGGGTAATAATAGACTATCCAGAAGATATGGCATCAACATATAATAAAGTTGCATCTGTAATCAATGGAAATAGTTATCTATTCGAATTTACAGATAGATGCAAAGCTCCTTTTGTAAGTTTTTACGAGCCGCACTCAAATAAAATTGATCAGATATATGACTCGAGATGGGGAGGGGATATAAGAAGAATAATTGTTGATATCAAAAGGATTATTATTGAAACAAAAAATTGTATCGAGATTCCTCTTCAAGAAAGCGACATAGTGACTTATAACGAGCGAATGAGTTTATTGGCGAATGATTTAAAATTTCAGGAAATTGGCTTATTAAAAAGTGATATAGAAATTCAGGAAATTGGATTATTGACATCAGCAACGTGTTCGGGTCCACAATGGGGAGGGAAAACACCCCATGTCGGATGCTCAAACGGTAAATTTAAATGTAGTTGTGACTCATACGATGCGTGCTGCTTTAATAATCAATCATGCTCATGTGATAAAGATGGTTATCCAACATGTCATTAAAATACATACCATGCTTAATTATTCAGCTTTAGCATCTACATGTTCACTAACAACGTACAGTTATTAACAGAACTCCAAGGCGGCTGCGCCGCAAGGTCGCCTTCGCGGCCGCATCCGCCGCCACTTCCTTTCGGGAACTTAACTTTGTCCAGATTGGTTGACGATTTATCGACTACACATTTCTCAATTTTCCAGCGCAAACAACGGGTATATAGTTTCAAGTCATCGGTCATCACGCCGCATATTCTCTGCTTGATTGGATCGCCGTATTTCCCCAGTTCGTTGCTGTCCTCTTTTATCAATTTAACGGGATGATCTTGCCGTTTGGCATTAACGCCGCCCATGAGTTGGATAAACTGTGACCATTCGCCTTTATCCGCTGCTTGGATGAATTTCTGTATCAGGAAGGGATAATCGCACTGTGCTCGGCGCAGTTCCCGCCAGACGGAAACGGGTGGCCCACCGATCTGCTGAAATTGCCGGATTCCCCAGGTTGAAGCCCAGGCTTCTACCCGTTCAGCAGCAGCCTGAGCGGGATTTCCGTCCAGGTCATGCTCTAAACCAAAACCATCAATATTTTTGGATATATATTTGGCGACATAGCCAATAGCCGTGCCCTTGCTCTTTTCAATGGCGATAGCGGTAAAACGATGTTCAGCAGCGCCTTTTTCATCGCAATCGGTTTGCAGCGAATAGTGCCGCATGATTTCGCGCACTTTAGCGACATGTTCGGGTGCCATGAAAAGCAACAAATGACAATGCGGTGTGCCGTCATGTTGTGGTTCTGCGATACGCAAACCATAAACATCTATTTTGTCCCGATCTAATTTTGCCCGGATTCTTGCCCAGACGTTATTGAGATACTTTTGCGCCTTATCCGGTGTGGTGCCATCATATTTTGGATTCGCCTGACCACTGACGGATAAACGCGCATGCATGCAGGATGGACAAGTGATGGTATAAAATTCTCCAGCATGTTCCAATTCATTGGCGATTGCTTCAAAACCAAAGATACGCACCATTAATTCGCTACGCCGGATACGCGGATTGGCCATACCCTTTTCCGCTATTTCACTGAGCAGAAAACTTTGATCGAATTCATTAGTAGCCAGCAAGCCGTCAAGAATACGTCGGTTACGCTTTTTTTGTTCCCTGCGCCGTTGAAGGGTTTCGTCGCTGACATACTTGCCTTTGCGTTGATGCACCAAACCAGATCGAATAGCTTCCTTTTCCAGTTTTCTGGCGTGTGCCGTACGCAGTAGACGAAGCCACCAATTTTCATCGGTCAGGCGGGTATAAATTCCTTTTTCCGTAATATTGGGATCATCCAAAGCAGGCAGCTTGACCTCAACCTTTTGAGCAAAGCGTAACAGGCTATCGATTTTTCTGGATTGATTGAACAGGCAATTACTGAAGCTTTTGATTTCCAGCACAATACGCTTGGCCAATACTTTCAGATCATCATCGGAGGCATTCAGCGGTATGCTGTGTTTTTTTGGTATTCCAAAAGTTTCCAGCAGGAATAGATTGGCATTACGCCTGCCATCGAAGATATAAGTTTCCTTGTAATCATAAGCCGCATTTTCAGCAATACGTTCCGGCAATTGACGAAATATCGGCAACCGCCAGTTCCGGTCACTGGTATCAGGTTCATCAAGTAATTCCAAGATAGTTTCAGCAATGAGTTCGCTAGGGGAAAGCAGTTTTCCGCCGCATCGTACTGACGTGTGCATAGCTCACCTCAGTACTGACTGGTGGAAAGAAACGCACGCGAATCAATATATGCGAGCAGATCGCTATAGCGATAGCGAACTGCCCGGCTACCGATTTTGATGAATGGCACACGTGCACCCGCCCAGCGATCCCGTTCGAGAAAGGCGACGCTGACGCCTAAAATCTGAGCAGCTTCTTTAGTGGTGAGTAATTGGGCTTGCATAAGTTACCTCCATAGCATTGAGAAGAATGGAAGCACTTTGCAGTAAATTGCAGGGAAATAAAAAAGGATTCAGTTAGTGAAGGGTGGTTAAAAGTATCCATCAGCACTGACGGGTAATTTTTTAATCAATATTAATAGTAAGTTAACAATTAAGTGATTTATGCGAATAAGAGATAAGTGCTAAGGCTAATTTTGATTCTGAGCGTCAATTTCCAAAACTATTTTATATTCTATAATGTCGGGTCTGCCAGATTTGCGCTGCCCTTTCTTTGGATCAACTTCTGCTATCCAGCGTTTCAGGGTATCTTCACTGTATATTCTTCCATTACCAAATCTTTGCAAGATTTTTGAACGGGCTAGATGTATAGGATGAATGTCTATATCAAGTTCCCATAAAGCGCTGGCTATAGCTTGGCAACGAATGCGATCTTCTACCTCATTTAGTGGTCGATGTCTTTTTGTCTCATTGACAGAAATTTTATTGTCAGAAGGGTTTTTTATCGCCCAGCAAGGCGGGAGATCAAGTAGAACAACTTTTTCACACCAGGTTATTACTTCATTTCGCTTTACGTACAAATTATCTAGATAATCTATACTAAATTTGTGATATAAAAGCCATCGAAAAAATCTTAGGCAGTGTATGGGCTCAAGAATTAATGAAAGAAATAAGCTGCCGGGAAAGATTCGATAACTTTTCCACCGGCCTGAAATCTCTCTGCTACTTATTCCCCGGATGAGTCGATCTATAGCAATTCTAATTCTACTTTGTCAGATTATTCCAGAGCCCTATTTTGCCTGACAGAAGACTGC
>CAZXBP010000204.1:0-4998 GCA_964639015.1 uncultured Nitrosomonas sp. | reverse complement strand
TGGTCAGATAAGGCGAAGCATCGTGATCGAGTATCGCGCTGATATTGCTGCTGGTATACCCTGCGCCGAATTTGACGGTCGTCAGTTTCTGGTTAAAGTCGAACCGGCCGCCCAGGTTGCCGAAGCTGGAGCGGTAATCGTTTTCCAGTGAAAACCCGGCGCTGGCGTTGATCGCCGCCTCATCCCATTCGTATCCCAGCCCGAAATTGGCTTGGTGGCGGGTTTCGGGAGACGCAGACGCAAGCACCAACACGGATCGTGTGTCCTGTACCAGCGCGCCACTCGGGTTTCTGCTAAGCGGGTTCAAATTGCGATCCAGCAATACCGCATCGGGATTCATCAACGGTGATGCACCGGTCACAATCGTGCCCGAGGCCGTGTTAGCCAGAATCGATTTATAAGGATTGGCCGCCAGTGGTGATGTTGTAATCGGTGTCGCGCCCGACCAGGTATCCTGCGCGTAACTGAATGAAAATTTGGCGCGATCGGTCAAGGAAAAAGAACCATTACCGTATAAAGTATCGACGCGAATTGGATCAAAATTATTCGGCGTGCCAAAGAGGTTGCGTTTGCCTTCCTGATAACGGCTGAATTGAAAATTGATACGATCTCCATCAGCCGCCTGTGCGGATGACAACATCAAACCTGGCAAAACAATAGCCGCCGATGTCAATGCATGCAGCGTCTTATTCGCAGTATCGGCAAACTGGGAAATTCGAGACTGATGACGATCAGACTTTAAGCATGGCGTCGCACTACTGCCCTGCGATCGCTTGGCCCGCTTTATCCTCATCCGGAATGCTTAAGTTCAATAGCAGCCGCAGCCACCGCCACCATCACCCGAGTGCGTACTGGCAGCCGCTTCCCGGCTGAAATAATTGTGCAGGTGAATATGGTGTTGCAGCGGATTAGGCTCAAGCGACATCTGCGGTTTCGCCAGATAACCGCGCTCCCACGCCGCGACACTGGTACAGCCCGAGAGTAGCAGCAATAGAATGAACGTCAGCCAAAATACAAATAATTGTTTTAATCGCATAACAGCATAGGAGTCAGGGTTGGTAATCTAAAAGCTGTTCAACAATCAAGCGCAGTTCTTTTGTTTCTCCCTGCCGAAAACCGCGATGGATATACCGCACAATGCCTTCCCGGTCGATCAGATAGGAAGAAGGCATGGCAATGACGTCAAATTGTTTCGCGCATTGTTTCGACAGATCGGCAACGATGGTAAATCCGGCCGGATAATCGGAAAGAAATTTTTCCGCATCAGCTACCTTTTCATCGAGGTTGATACCGACAACACGTAATCCCCGTTCGCCATAGTCCTGCTGCAATCCGGTTAAAAAAGGAAATGACTGTATGCACGGCGGACACCAGGAAGCCCAGAAATCGACGTAGAGAACCTCACCTTTCAATGCTTGCAGGCCGTTAACCGGTGCGCCGTTTAATGCAGTCAGATTACATTCCGGTGCAGGCCGGCCGATCAGTTGTGCAGCCATAATCGATGCTGACGACAACAAATAAACCGGAAGCACTGCAAGAAACAGGATGCGAGGTAAATTTTTCATGGGTTTCTGCAGTTCTCATATAACTTGATCATAGAAAATGCCGCGTTATTTATTCCTCACGGTTCACCAAACTGGGTAATCGCAATATCAGTACCGGTATGTACGTCATCAACGGTGTTGCAGTGCCATTCCAGATCAAAAGCACGCTCTCCAACATCCGTTTTACTGACGATTACAAAATAAGCACCCGGTCCGCCGTGCAGCGTCACAAAAGGACTGTAATCAGCATCTCCGGAAATCGTATCGCTGATACTTACCGCCTTATTGCCTTTAAAAATATGCGCATTGGTTAGAAGTCCGGGAACAGCTGAGGAATTATCCCGTATTCGGATAATAAGGTTTTCCGCCGGACCATTGCCATCATCAAAACAACTTACAACCGCTACGCCGGTAAATGATCTCGAGTCGCCAAGCACCGCACCGCCGCCATGTGCGTGCACAAAAGCGGCATAGCCGAGCAACAGACAAACTCCGGCAGCAAAACCGGGAACATTTTTTTTCAGATAGCGATACCGCTTAAACATGATTTTCTCTCCTCTGTGTTTGCGCCATTGTGTGCCGGACAATATGACCGCATCATAGTGAACGCTGAAGCAGATAAAAATGGCAAAGATAATAGAGCATTATCCTTTCCGGTAAAACAAATGGCAATGCGACAAATTGTCGCACCCCAATAAAAAACGCCGCTTAAAACGGCGTTTTTTATATACGAGAATAAGATATCAATCAGTACAACAGTTTATGGCAAAGGCCACACTTGCTGACCATTGAATTTTATCGGCATGTCACGGTTGATTTGTGCGGCTGAGGGTTTCAACTCGACCGCAACACCGGTACCACCGCACGATTCAGGAAGCGGATTATTGGTCAGATCACGGTTGATGATGAATGACGCAGGACCTGGATCGGTACCCGCCGGAACATCGAAATGCAAATCACGGTCATACGGCGTACCCAAA
The DNA here is from genome assembly GCA_964639015.1 of uncultured Nitrosomonas sp. GTDB lineage: Bacteria > Pseudomonadota > Gammaproteobacteria > Burkholderiales > Nitrosomonadaceae > Nitrosomonas. The sequence goes on along the minus strand of CAZXBP010000204.1, from coordinate 2,474 downwards.
CCAGCATGTGTCCACAGTTCGACTGTACCCTCGCCAAAACCATTCACACCGGTAATTTGACAGATATCCACGATGGAGATGTAAACTTTAACGCTCGTCGCGCAGGATGTCGGCTCGATGCTTGCAGCGGTCAGGCGGAAAGGCAGCGCTACGGCAAGATTGGCCGGCATGCCCGGACCGCCGCCCGCCCAGAAACCGACGACATTGCCGTTGACGGTTTTTTCATCCATGTAATCAAATGCTGCGCGATCAAAAAACAATGCGGCGTTGTTGCCGTAGTTGGTCAGAAAATCGGTTATCGGACCACCGTGCTGCGCACCGTCCACCACTATGGTTGAGCCCACGCCATCCGGAAAAACCACCGAAGTACCGATGGTGGTGGTTGTATCATCGCACGAATGTCCGATAATCACGTGATTGATAGACCGCTGACCTTCTGTCGCGGTCGGTATATTCAGCCGCGTATGTGCTGACGCGTGTTGTGTTAAACCAATCAGCAGCACACTGGCTACAGCACCCGAAAGTAATTTAATTTTATTCATTCTTCGCCCTTGTTTGTTTATAAAAATACAGTAATACAGAAAACAACATTACTTTTGTGAGAAGGCTGAACATTCAATACAACCATCGCACACCACAGAAGTATCGCGCGTAGCTAAGAAAAAAACAATGCGACAAATTGTCGCACCTGTTTATTAAAAAACCGGTAACTATCCGCTGCTTACGCAGCAGTTACCGGGCCAAACAAGGGAAACTATTCAGAAAAGAACTACATTTTCCAGACTCGGAAAAGTGATAGTTCGTACTTGTTAAGGTAATGGCCAGACCTGTTGTCCGTTGATTTTGACCGGCATATCGCGATTGAGCTGCGCTGCCGAAGGTATGATGCGCGCTGCGATGCCGTCTCCGCAGTTTCCCGGTAACGGATTATTTACCAGATCACGTTCCACGGTAAAAGTCGCCGGATAAGACCAACTTGGCGAATCATATGGCGTTCCGACATCGGGCGCAGTCCAGAAATCAACATTGGGATCGTCCGCATTTTTACCGTCAATCTCAGCCAGAGACGATAGTTTGCAGATATTTGCAATCGCCGACACAAAGACTACTTTTGTAGCGCAGGATGCGGGCTGAATGGCTACCGCAGTAATATTCATCGGCAATTGTGCAACCCAGTTATGCGGAGGCAGTTCGCCATCACCTGCCCAGAATCCGATCGGATTGCCCAGCGGATCATTGATAAATTCGACCATTTGATAAACGTCGCGGCTTTTAATCAACCGGATGAACGGTGCATTGACGATATAATCCAGCGCGGATGCGCCTTCAGGCGTTTCAACCGTTGTAAAGTTGTCCGCAGAAGTTTGAATGACAGGATTGGCATTGGTATCCGGCAGAAAAAAAACATTACCGATCACGGAGTTATCGCCACAGCCATGCGGAATATTCACTGCCGTTGTGGTCGTGCCATGCGCCGCGGAGCTTTCTTTAACCGTCGCAACTGACAAGCGGGTATGCGCGGAAACATCGTGACTTGCCAGTGCAATCAGTGAAACTGCCGCAATCGCTAACACTGCTTTTGCTTCAGTTCCTGCTGTTTTTTCAATTCTTTGCATCATATTATTCTTCACTCCCAAAATATTATTAATTGATTTTAAAAGCATTCGCCCCATAGTTCATGTGTTCATGTTCCCTGAAGAACCACAGTCAAGATCAAAGCCGATCTTCAGGATAGGATTTAAGATCACGGGAGGAAGCATTGCACTCGCTCATATTTAAACGATCCGAACGGCGATCAGCGGGCTATCCAATTTTGCCGACGAAACCGAATCATTGATGATTCCATGCAACGCTTCCACGGGAGGACCTGTAAATCAACATGTTAATACTGCAAGGATCAGTCGCGATGGCAATGCCTGCAAGTCACGACGCGAAGAATGAACATGCAAAACACATTTAAAAGTACATTTAAAATCATCGTTACTGATCCTTTTTTAGCTTCTATCAAAAAAGCCGAGAAAGCAATGCGGCAAATTGTCGCAGTCGGTCTTTGTAATTCAGTTTTAAGAACATCTCTTTTATGAATGAGTTTAAGTTGCTGTTTTATATGATATATAAGATATATATTTCACTGACTTCATCAAGTTTCTTTCAAACGCCCTGTACTCGACGGCCGATTACTATCCTAAAAACCCATATCTCCTTACATATCAATCATATGCTGCGTCAATATTTTTTGTTCTCGCCCCGTCTTGTTGAAAACGCTGAACTTTTAGAGACGCCCTTAAACCTAAAAACCTCAGTTGAATGGGATTTAGAGTGCGTTGATTTTTATTTCCGGCAAGGCGTAATAACGCGTTATTACAACGAATTGCAACGTAGCCGGAATTAAAAAGCAGCGTGCTATAAATACCATAGGGTGATTCACCATTTGGGTAAGCTGATATTGTTCAGGTTGTTCCATTTATTCATAC
>CAZXBP010000203.1:0-5022 GCA_964639015.1 uncultured Nitrosomonas sp. | reverse complement strand
GGCTTGACCCGTCGTGTAAAGTTGCCGGGCGGTGCAGCCGACGCCAAAAATGAGCGTCGCTACAACGACACCCGTCATCGAAAAATGATGCGCCGTCATTAAAATCACGCGCTGCATTCGGCAGTCAGAACATTGATCATCCAGCTGACGCCGAAACGATCGGTGAGCATGCCGAAGCATGGTGACCAGAAAGTTTTCGTCAGCGGCATTTGCACTGTCCCGCCATCGGCAAGCGCGGAAAAAAAGCGCTTGGCTTCAGTTTCTTCGGTAACCGAAATCGACAGCGAGAAACCCTTGAATGCCTGGCCTTGTTCGCAATCGTCCGAGGCCATCAATACATTGCCGCCGACGCGGAAGCTGGCGTGCATGACCTTGTTTTCAAACCCCGGCGGCAACATGCCCGGCGGCAGCGCTTCCGGGCTGTCCTGGTAGCGCATCAGCATGTCAATCTGCGCACCGAGCGCGGTACGGTAAAATTCGAGCGCTTCCTCACAACGCCCGCCGAACATTAAATAAGGTTGAATCAAAGGATTGGACATGCTGACTCCTTGTATTACGTGATTGAAGGGTGTGCTTATTGGCTGCACTGAGAAAATTCCACTTATCCCGGATTATCCGGCAGAACATTGACAAATGGAAGCCGTCGGAACAGGTCGCTGCACTGTAACGCACGGGATAATTTAAAAAAACCGGCAAAATAAAACCGTTTTCAGTTATATTTGAATCACTGATTCATTAAGATTCGCACCAGGTCTGTCATGCTAAAACCCGTCCATCACCTGCCCGTCAGAATATTACCGCAACCGGATGAAACAACCTGCGGCCCGACCTGCCTGCATGCCATTTATGATTACTGGGGAAAGACGGATGCTCTGGATGAGGTTATTTCCCGCACGCGCAAACTTGAAAGCGGCTCGGGCACTTTCGATGTCTTTCTGGCCTGTGATGCACTGCGTCACGGTTTCCAGGCAACCATCTACACCTATAATTTGGTGATTTTTGATCCATCCTGGTTCGCCCCCGGCATTGACATTGCCGAACGGCTGCGCCGTCAGAGCGCGGCAAAAACGGATCGCAGACTGCGCTATGTCACCCGAGGTTATCTGGACTTTCTGGCTGCGGGTGGGCGTCTTCGGTTTCTTGATCTTTCCCGCCGGCTGATTCATGGTTTGTTGCGGCGCGGATTGCCGATTTTAACCGGATTGAGTTCGACGTTCCTGTATCGCGTGCCGCGTGAACATGGCCCGGACGATACACCGGACGATATACGCGGCGCTCCTGCCGGGCATTTCGTTATCATCTCGGGCTACAACCGCAACAAACGCACGCTGCTGATCAACGATCCCTATGGCCAGAATCAGGAATACTGGTGCAATATCGATCGCGTTATCAACGCCATTTTACTCGGCATTGTGACGTATGACTCCAATCTGCTGGTGATTCACCCACCCAATGCAGACAGCCGGCACTCCAGGGAAAAATTATGAATCAGCTCATCGTCGTCAACAATCCGCAGCAGTGGCCGCTGAAAATTCCTGATGTCCCCGTCGTGTCGGCCAGAGAATATCTGACTGATCCGGCGTATGGCGGTCATCTCAGAGCACGCGTATTCAACCTGTGCAAGTCCTACCGTTATCAGAGTATCGGCTATTATGTTTCACTGCTTGCCGAAGCGCGTGGACATAAACCCCTGCCGCAGATCAACGCGATAGAAGATATTCAGTCACCCGGATTGGCAAGGCTGCTGGTTGAAGATCTTGAAGCGCTCATACAGAAATCTCTTGCGACAATCAAGTCCGGGCAGTTCGAACTGAGTATTTATTTTGGTCGCAACATCGCGAAACATTACGACAAATTAAGCCGTCAGCTGTTCCAGCTTCTGCGCGCTCCCTTGTTGCGCGCCTATTTTGAACGTCACGGCGATGAATGGCGCATGCGCACGATAAAAATTATTGCCGCCAATGATATACCTGCGCAGCATCAGGATTTTGTCGTACAGGCCGCAAAGGATTATTTTTCAAAACGCAAACCGTGGCCGCTAAAAACGATTCTCCCCCGCTACGATCTGGCCATTCTGCACGATCCGGACAATCCGGAGCCGCCCTCCAACGCCAAGGCCTTGAAGTATTTTGAGAAAGCAGCCGAGAGTCTGGGCATGCGCGTGGAATTCATTACACGAAGTGACATAAACCATTTAGCGGAATTCGATGCTCTGTTTATTCGCGACACCACGTTCGTCAATCACTATACTTACCGATTTTCACGCCATGCCGCTGCGGAAGGATTAACGGTTATTGACGATCCCGACTCCATTCTAAAATGCAACAACAAAGTTTATCTTGCCGAACTGTTGACTCGTTACAAGGTTCCTGTGCCTAAAACCATTCTTGTGCACAAACACAATCTGGAGCAGGTGATTCCATCGCTTGATTTGCCCTGTGTACTCAAACAACCCGACAGTGCATTTTCCCTGGGCGTAGTCAAAGTGACAACGGAAACGGAATTGCGGCAAACGGTCGGGCAGTTGCTCGAAAAATCCGAGCTCATCGTGGCGCAGGAATACTTGCCTACCGAATTCGACTGGCGCGTCGGCATTCTTGACCGCCGGCCATTATTCGTCTGTAAATATTTTATGGCGCCCGGGCATTGGCAGATTATCAAACATAATCAACAGGCGGCTGATTATGTTGAAGGACTGACGCAGGCAATTCCACTGGAAGAAGCGCCGCGGAAAGTGGTGCAACTGGCCCTGAAAGCAGCCAATCTGATTGGCGACGGTTTTTATGGCGTCGATATCAAGCAAACCGGAAGACGTTGTTATGTCATCGAAATTAACGATAATCCGAACGTTGATGCGGGTAACGAAGATGGCATCCTGAAGAATGTACTGTATCAGCAGATTATGAATGTATTCCTGCATCGGATTGAAGCGCGCAAAAATGGAGCGCGGCGGTGAAGACACCGCTTTCCGCTTTTTCCGGCTATGGCATCGAACTGGAGTACATGATCGTTGACCGCAACACGCTATCAGTTCTGCCTATTGCCGATCAACTGCTACATTCACTCTCCGGTCAATGGGTTTCCGAAGTCAGAAGTGGCAAACTGGCCTGGTCTAATGAAATTGTACTGCACCTGATCGAGCTGAAGAATGCAAACCCGGAATCCCGTCTCGAATCCCTGCCGCCTCAGTTCCAGAACGAAGTCAAACGCGTCAACGCACAACTTGAATCCATGCATGCCCGGCTGATGCCTTCCGCCACGCACCCCTGGATGAATCCTGCCGTTGAGACACAGCTGTGGTGTCACGACAATGCCGATATCTATCGGGCATATGATCGTATTTTTAATTGCAGGCGCCATGGCTGGGCTAATCTGCAAAGCATGCACTTCAATCTGCCTTTCGCTGATGATACCGAGTTTAGCCGGCTGCATGCAGCCATCCGGCTGGTGCTGCCGATCCTGCCAGCGTTGACCGCCAGTTCGCCGGTTGCCAGCGGCCAGTATAGCGGTTTCATGGATTTCCGCATGAAAAACTACCGTACACACCAGATAAAAATCCCCGCATCGATGGGAAAAGTAATCCCGGATACTGTGATCAGCCGGGAGGAGTACCAGAACAAGATCCTGACACCCATGTACCGGGAAATCCGCAATCATGATCCAGATGGCGTACTGCAACACGAGTGGCTTAACGTGCGCGGCGCAGTTGCTCGGTTTGACCGCAACGCCATTGAAATCCGCATCATGGACGTGCAGGAATGCCCTTATGCCGATCTGGCTGTTGCGGTAATCGTACTGAATACTATAAAAGCGCTTTACGATCAGAAAACATCAACACTCGCCAGACAACAGGCCATCAGCACGGACAGCCTGGCCAGCATCCTGCGCGACTGTATCCGGGATGCCGAACAGGCCATGATCATTGATCGTGACTATCTGGAGTTATTCGGCTTCACGGCTGGCGAATGTGAAGCAGGCGAGCTTTGGTCCCACCTGTTTACAACATTGATACCGGCGGAAACAAGACAATCCGATATCTGGAAAACGGCTTTTGCTACGCTGCTTGAGCAGGGCCCACTGGCGCGTCGCATTCTGCGCGCATTACGCTACGATTTCAGCCGGGAAAATCTGGCAGTGGTTTACCGCGAACTGTGCGATTGCCTGGATGACGGTCGCATGTTTACAACATCCTGACAGGAACAGAGTAAAGCGCAGGAATGTAAACATGCATACCTGTTTTATCATCAGCTGCGAGCATGGCAGGAATCAGATTCCGGATGATTACTGGCCGCTTTTCCGCGGACATGAATCCTTGCTTGACAGTCACCGGGGGCTTGATTTTGGCGCATTACAACTGGCCAACGCACTGGCCGAATGCCTCGATGCAGCATTATTTACCGCTACGGTCAGTCGCCTGCTTGTCGACCTCAATCGCTCCATCCGTCATCCGCATCTATTTTCTGAAGTAACACGCAATTTGCCGCCGAATACCCGGAAGGAAATTCTGGCGCACTATTACTATCCCTATCGCAACACCGTGGAAACTGCCATTGCCGAAGCGATCCAGCATGGCAGTCGCGTGATCCATGTTTCTGTACACAGCTTTACACCGGTACTCAGCGGCAAGTTTCGTCAGGCTGATATCGGCCTGCTGTATGATCCATCAAAATCTCTGGAACACGCGTTATGCCATGACTGGCAGAAAGTCCTGAAGAAAACTGCGCCTGACCTCACGATTCGGCGCAACTACCCCTATTCGGGTAAAGCCGATGGTTTTACAGCATACCTGCGGCGAAAATTTGCGGTAAACCTTTACGCGGGCATCGAACTGGAAGTCAATCAAAAATATTTCTTCACCGAACAGGCCCGGTGGCCTGCGGTGCGCAACACCATTCTTGAATCGGTGTTGAGGTCAACTCAAGCGTACCGCTGATGATCCAGAATGTTAAACCTAAAAACCTCAGTTAAATGGGATTTAGAGTGCGTTGATTTTTATTTCCGGCAAGGCGCAATGAGGCGTAA
>CAZXBP010000202.1:0-5134 GCA_964639015.1 uncultured Nitrosomonas sp. | reverse complement strand
TAGAGTGACTTGCTGTTCATCATCATAAAAAAACTTTCTGTACGTTCCGGATGCCTGCTATCAGGGCATCCACTTCCGATCTGGTATTGTAAAAGGCAAATGAAGCACGCGAAGTTGCCGGTACCTTGAAACGCTCCATCACCGGTTGCGCGCAGTGGTGGCCGGTGCGCACCGCAATGCCGTCTTCATTCAGAATGGTGCCGATATCATGCGGATGAATGCCGTCGAGCGTGAAAGACAGCACGGCTGTTTTATGCGCGGCGGTTCCTATGATCCGCAAGCCTTTAATTTCCGCCATGCGCTCGGTGGCATAGCTGAGCAATTCATGTTCATGCGCGGCAATATCGTCCATACCAATGGACTCAAGGTAGTCGATGGCTGCGCCAAAACCGATGGCGGCGGCAATAGGGGGGGTTCCGGCTTCGAATTTGTGCGGAATTGCCGCGTAGGTTGTTTTTTCAAAAGTCACCGAGGCAATCATGTCGCCGCCGCCTTTAAAGGGCTGCATGGCTTCAAGCAATGAAGATTTGCCGTAGAGCATGCCGATTCCGGTCGGTCCGCACAGTTTATGCGCCGAGAAGGCATAAAAATCGCAATCGAGGTCCTGCACATCGACGACCATATGCGGCGCAGCCTGCGCGCCATCAATCAATACCGGAACGCCATGCTGGTGCGCAAATGAAATCAACGGTTTGATCGGATTGATGGTGCCTAATGCATTGGAGACATGAATCAGACCGACGAATTTTGTGCGGTCATTAAAAAGCTTCTCGTATGCCGCGATATCGAGTTCGCCCGCGTCATTAATCGGTACGACGCGGATAATGGCGCCTTTTTCTTCGGCCAGCATTTGCCAGGGCACGATATTGGAATGATGCTCAAGCGTAGTCAGAATGATTTCGTCGCCCGCTTTGATGAATTTGCGGCCGTAGCCATGCATGACCAGATTAATCGATTCGGTCGTGCCGCTGGTGAAGATGATTTCCCGTTCTTCGCGTGCATTGACAAACTGCTGTACCCTGCGGCGCGCTTTTTCATATTCCATGGTGGCGACTTCGGAAAGGTAATGCACTGCACGATTGATGTTGGCATGCTGGGTAGTCTGATAATGCACCAGCTGATCGATGACCTGACGCGGCATCTGGCAGGAAGCCGCATTATCCAGATAAATCAGGGGCTTGTCGCCTACTTTAATACTGAGGATTGGAAAGTCCGCGCGAATTCTTTCTACATCAAAGACAGTATTCGCTGCGGGTGTCATTGAGGCATAAACGTTGGCCATAGTGTTAACTGTTTTGTGTTCGTGTAGTTTGCGTAGTTTGTTTTAAGACGATTTGCTCGAGTGTGTGTTTGAGCGAAGGCACGGGTATGCGGTCAAGAATTTCAGCGCCGAATGCGTAAGTCAGCAGATTGCGCGCGGCCAGTTCATTTAAACCACGGCTTTTCAGGTAGAAAATCTCTTCATTGTCGAGTTGCCCAACGGTCGCGCCATGCGCGCATTTCACATCATCGGCAAAAATTTCAAGTTGCGGCTTCGTGTCAATTTGCGCCTTGCCGCTCAGCAGCAGATTGCGGCTTGACTGCGACGAATTCGTGCGTTGCGCGTGCGGACGAACGATAATCTTTCCGTTAAAGACGGCATGTGAACTGTCATCAACAATACACTTATGCTGTTGATGGCTGGTGCAATGCGGTTTTGCGTGATCAATGCGGGTATGCGTATCCGCCAGTTGTCTACCGGAAGTCATTGTTAGTCCGTCTATCGTGCATTCCGCAGCTTGTGCGTTGAATTCAATATCAAGATTAAAACGGGAAATCAGTGCGCCTAATGTTATGCTGACAGACCGGTATTGACTGTTCTGTTCCAGCGATACAGTACTGTTGGCGAGATGAAATGCGCCACTGCTTTCGCGTTGAACACGGATATGATTGACCTGCGCGTTGTCCGCGAGACTGAATTCCGCCACTGAATTGGTGATATAAGCGTTCGACCCAAGCGCCACATAATCCTCAATCACCGTTGCCTGACTGTTGCGTTCTCCAATCAACAGGCAGCGTGGATAATTGGTTGTTTGTTCCTGTGTGGCGATGAACAGCAGATGAATGGGCGAACTGACGGCGCAATTCTCGGGTAACACAATCAGCGCACCATCCTGCAAGAATGCAGTATTTAATGCGGCGAAAAAATTATCCCGGAATTGAACATGTTGCCCCAGATGCGCTTCGGCCAATGGTACTTTGGCCAGTGCCGATGAAGCCAAATTGCCGATTATAAACTGATCGTCTTCACTGAGCCGGGATAACTCGGATGAGAAAAAGCCGTCTACAAACACCAGGCGATGAGCGGATTCAGCGATGCAGAAAGGTTGAATATCGGACAAACGCAATGCACTGGTTTTCTGTGCAGGCTTATAGGGCAATTTTGCCAGCGGCGATACATCGGTGAATCGCCATTCTTCATCCTTTACCGTTGGGAATCTTAACTGATCCGCCCGATCAATTGCTTCATTACGCAATCGCCGCAACCAATCCAGAGTATCCTGCGAACCTGAATTCCGTGAATCGGCTGGTAATGCGTTTAGTATGCAATTGAGATAATCGTTGGTCATTGTTTCGCTCATGTGGACACTCCTGCCGCGCGTTTCTGGTTGTTGTGAATCCAGTCGTAGCCATGTGTTTCGAGTTCAAGTGCCAATTCTTTGCCGCCTGTTCTGATAATCCGCCCGGCCTCCATAACATGGACAAAATCGGGTACGATGTGATCAAGCAAGCGTTGATAATGGGTAATCACAATGATGGCGTTATCATTGTGATGGAGGTGATTAACGCCTTTCGCCACAATCTTGAGTGCGTCAATATCGAGACCTGAATCCGTTTCATCCAGAATGCCGAGTTTAGGTTCTAATAAAGCCATTTGGAGAATTTCATTGCGCTTTTTCTCGCCGCCGGAGAAGCCTTCATTGACGCTGCGATCCAGAAAATCGGGGTTCATTTCCAGCAGTTTCATTTTTTCGCGTACAAAGTCATCGAATTCGAGTGGATCGAGTTCTTCTTTGCCGCGTTTTGCTTGCACGGTATTGTAGGCCAGCCGTAAAAACTGACTGTTGGCGACACCCGGAATTTCGATCGGGTACTGAAATGCCAGAAATACGCCGGCCTGCGCGCGTTCATCCGCGCTCAATTCCAGTAAATCCTGTTGCTCGTATTGGATGCCGCCTTGCGTGACATGATAATCCGGGTGACCAGCGAGGACTTTTGCAAAAGTACTTTTTCCGGATCCGTTCAGCCCCATGATGGCGTGAATTTCACCGCTTCTCACGGTCAGGTCGATTCCTTTAAGGATTTCGGTATCCTGAATACTGGCGTGCAGGTTTTCTACGTTTAAAATGATTGGTTTTTGATTGATGTTCATCCGACACTGTTCTCTAATTTAAAACTGAGTAATTTTGTGGCTTCTACTGCAAATTCCATCGGTAGCTGCTGAAATACTTCCTTGCAGAATCCATTGACAATCATGGATACCGCTTCTTCCGCATTAATGCCGCGTTGTGCAAGGTAAAACAGCTGATCTTCTCCAATTTTGGATGTTGATGCCTCGTGTTCCACTTTTGCGCTGTTATTACGCACCTGAATATAGGGGAAGGTGTGTGCTCCGGATTGATCACCGACCAGCATGGAATCGCATTGCGAGAAATTGCGTGCATTCTCGGCTGTAGGTGCAATACGAACAAGCCCGCGATAGCTGCTGTTGGATTTTCCGGCGGAAATACCTTTGCTGATAATCGTGCTGCGGGTATTTTTGCCGATATGTATCATTTTAGTGCCAGTGTCGGCTTGCTGATGGTGATTGGTTACCGCAACGGAATAAAATTCGCCGATGGAATTGTCACCACGTAAAATACAGGATGGGTATTTCCAGGTAATGGCGGAGCCTGTTTCAACCTGAGTCCATGAAATTCTGGAATTTACACCTTTGGCAAGACCGCGTTTGGTGACAAAATTATAGATTCCACCAACGCCGTTTTCATCACCGGCGTACCAGTTCTGTACTGTCGAATACTTGATATCGGCGTGATCCAATGCGATAAGTTCGACAACGGCGGCATGCAGTTGGTTGGTATCAAATTGCGGGGCGGTGCAGCCTTCAAGGTATGAAACTGATGCGCCTTCCTCGGCAATAATCAGTGTGCGTTCAAACTGCCCGGAGTCTTGCGTATTGATGCGGAAATAAGTCGACAAATCCATCGGGCATTTAACACCCTTGGGAATGTAACAAAAAGAACCATCGGTAAAAACGGCGGAATTCAAGGCGGCAAAGAAATTGTCGCCGACGGGTACAACAGTGCCGAGATATTGTCTGACCAATTCAGGGTGGTTATGCACCGCTTCGGAAATCGAGCAGAAAATAATACCGACTTCAGCCAGTTTTTCTTTGTAGGTTGTAGCAACGGATACACTGTCAAAAATCACATCGACAGCAACGCCGGCGAGTGCCGCACGTTCATGCATCGGCACGCCAAGCTTTTCAAACGTGCGCAATAGCTCCGGATCGACTTCATCCATGCTGGCCAGTTTGTTTTTTGGTTTTGGTGCCGCATAATAACTGATAGCCTGAAAGTCGATTTTAGGATATTTGACATTTTGCCAGTGCGGTTCAGTCATAGTGAGCCATTTCTGAAATGCTTCCAGACGAAAATTGAGAAGCCACTCAGGCTCATCCTTTTTCGCTGAGATTAGGCGGATGGTATCTTCATTGAGCCCTTTAGGCGCAACATAAGATTCGATATCCGTGACGAAGCCATGTTTATAAGGTTGATTAACCAGGTTTTGCAGTACAGCACTCATCGAATTTATTCCTTTTTAAATCGTTCCTGTGATTTGTGACGAATTTATTATTATTGTTGTTGTAATCGTGAACAGGATTTTTTACGGTCGATTCAGTAACAGTTTATTAGCAAACTGATAAAGTCCCATCACTGGGAATCTTTCAAGCTAAAGCTTTCGCCGCAGCCGCAAGTGTTATCAATATTGGGATTGTTGAGCTTAAAAAAGCTATTAAGGCCTTCCTGAGTGAAGTCGATCAATGCGCCATTCAAAAATGGCAAGTCCTTTTCATCAACCACGACTTGTACGT
>CAZXBP010000201.1:0-5163 GCA_964639015.1 uncultured Nitrosomonas sp. | reverse complement strand
CTTTTTTTCATGCAATATTCGGGTTAGTCATCGCGGGTAACGGTCAACTGAGATTTTTAGGTTGAATATAAATCCAGTCTGCAATCTATTGATCCATGACCATGACTATGGCAAGATTCTGCAATCAAACCTTGCACACATTCACGGAAAACCATATCGTATGCTTGGGAGGCTGCCCGAGAATAGTGGTCGTAGCGAGGACGAGACTGGTTGAGCGGGTTTTTTCAATCATTTGAGGCGAATAGTCATTCTATTTAACGAAAAGGATCGGAAAATCCAGCCAGGCAGAGTCGTCCACAGTAGATCAGTCTATTCTCGGACAGCCTCCCGGACTACAAACCGGCTTGCAAAGCATACCCCCTGACAGACCGCGACTCATTGCGGCTGATTGATTCTAAATTTAAAAGATAGAGGTTATTTTGGAAGAATATATCGATCAAATTTCCAAGTATTTCATTAATGTCCCGCTGTGGCCTTTTTTTCTGCTGGCATTCGTGGGTCTTGTTTCTCTGACCATTGAAGCGGTCAATCGCAAACGGCGCGAAGCGGCGATTGATAATTTTCGTGCCATGTTCGAAGAAGATTTGCCGGGTTTGTATCCCACCATTACGCGCTGGCCGGAAAACATCAGCGACTACTTATGCTCCCGATTGCCGGAAATGCAGCATCATTTTGAAGTATTGCGGGTTTTTATTCCACAAAAACAATTGCGGGAATATAACATGGCGTGGAACAAATACCGTGACTTCTGCCGCAGTATGGGCAGTGAAAGACACGCAGTCGATACACAGTCATCAACCGATTCATCCGCAGCGTCACCGGCGACGCGCAACGAGGATGAATTAAAACAGGAATTCCATCAACTGATTACTGATTTGCTGGAATTTGCCAAACCCAAGTAGTCGCTTTATTCTCGACATCACGCAGAACGGCGCGCGTTACTGCGGATTCTTCATCGCCCGGTAGAAGTTATTTCTGAAAAACAGGCAGGTATAATCGATTGCCGACAGCACGCTGAAAACTATCGCCAGAATCAGCAGCCACTGCGGAATGGCTTCCAGCCCGACAAAACACAAAAACACCAGAAACTGAAAAACCGTGGCGACTTTGCCGAAGATTCTGGGAACCACGTTAAAAAAAGCGCGCCAGTTTTTTTCCCAGGCGATGAACGATGCACCGCAAAACACGGCAATTTCGCGCGCGCCGAACAGCAGGAACTGCCACCACGCAATCTCTGTTTCCACGAACATCACAAGCGCAACAGCCAGCACGAAGCACTTGTCCGCGACCGGATCCAGCAAAGCCCCCAGCGGGCTGCCCCAGTTAAACCAGCGGCTCAGCGCGCCGTCCAGATACTCGGTAGCCAGTGCAACAAGCACAATAGCCAGACGATACTGCTCGGGCGCAAACGGAAAAATAAACGCCAGAATCAACCGGGAAATAGTCAGACAATTCGGCAGGTGTTTCAGCATGATAAAAGTTTTTGTTTAAACCTAAAAACCTCAGTTGACCGTTTTCCGTGATGGCTAACAGTATGAATAAATAGAACAACCTGAGCAATGCCAGCTCACCCAAATGGTAAATCACACTATGGTATTTATAGCACGCTGCTTTTTAATTCCGGCTACGTTGCAATTCGTTGTAATAACGCGTTATTACGCCTTGCCGGAAATAAAAATCAACGCACTCTAAATCCCATTCAACTGCGGTTTCTAGGTTAAAAGACAGTCAGACAGAACAGCAGCAATCCGATCGCATCAGGTTATGTCATTTTTTGTACGGCGCATTCAAACTGCCCATCACATCGCCACTTTCGGAAAAAATCAGGATCACATTATGATAGCGCGCATTCAGCGGCATATAAAAATAATCTTCCTGTTCGCCACCTGACCTGACCAGGAAACGATGCAGTTCGTTGTTCATGTCCTCATTGACCGACACAATCGTGTTAATGTCCAGCGCATGCGCAAATATGGCGTCCCTGGACGCCTTGAATGGCCGATAAATATGAAACTGCTCGAAGGGCGCCTGTTTTTCTTCGGTTATCAGTCGCAAAACTTCGGTTAAGGTTGCAACATCCGTCGAGCGATACGCATTGATCAGCGGCGGATGCGCGTTACTGAATTGCGCCAGACTGTCAAGCGGCTTACCCTGCTCTTTATAGACTTTGGCCGAAACGGTATAAAACTCGCCGTCCCAGTGAACAATCGCCGCGGTTCTTTCGCTGTGGACGGTATAAATACCCCAGATCAAGGCGCTGATCTGCAACAGGCCGATTACACCCAGATCAAAACGAATCTCGCGCAGGGATTTAGCTGGATTAAAAATGATCAAGGTCAGCAATGGCCCCAGAACAAGATCAATCAGCGCGATAATCCGTATCCCCTGCCATCCGCCATCCGCGGTAAAGTAAGGCCAGGGATACCAGCGAAAAATTATAAAGTACGCCAGAACCAGGAAAATAATACTGCTTATACCCAGATGAATACCGGCAGCTTTGAATTTCGATTTTAAAAGTGAAGGCTGTTTCGTCATAACAACTATTGTTTGTTCCATTCTAACCTCGTTTACAGTGTTCTATAGCATAATATTGAAAGGAAATCATAAAGTGTTTCATTGACTTGATCGTCAAGAAAAACGTTACTTATAACGACAGGCCGGCAGCGGGTTTTAACCGCTCATTAGCCCGGACTCTTTTCGTATTCTTTTCACACCATCACGATAAAAATCAGAACGCCCTCATACACGCGGATTGGAAATGCGATTAAAATCGCAGTTGAAAATTTTTCTCAACCGCTTTTTACCCACGAACACACAACAATGCAGCAATTTGATTCAGAGCTCGACGCACGCGGACTGGTCTGCCCGCTTCCCATACTGCGCACCAAGCAATCACTGTCCAATATGACGCATGGGCAGATATTGAAAATTGTCGCCACCGACCCAGGCGCCGTGATTGATTTTCAGGTTTTTGCCGAACAAACCGGCAACGCCTTACTGTCAATGTCCGAAACCGATCAGGAATTCGTTTTTTTTCTCAGAAAGCGGTAAGCAACACTCACACCAGTATCACGATCAATTCTCTCGGCCCATGCACGCCGTAGGTCATCGTTTGTTCGATATCGGCCGATTTGGACGGGCCGGATATCAGTATCACATTGGACGGCATGCCGGTCAGCGTCCAGTTTTGTATCTGCATCGCCTCGGTCAGGCTGTTATAAATCCGGTTTTTTTCCAGCAGAACGATATGTATCGGCGGCACAAGTGACATGGTGCGCGGTTCGTGCGCATCAGGCCACAGGATCAGTGTACCGGTTTCCGCAATGCCGCCGCAAGCGCCTGTCACGGACGCATCAATCGCACTAAACAGCTCAGGTTTCCAGACTTCGACAGGCTGGGAATAGTCCTTAAGCGCTGGAAATCGACCGGCTTCCGCGTAAATCATCGCGCCCCAGCGGGTGTGCGGGGATATCAGCAGATTACCTAATTGCCTGGCCTGACAAACGTCATGCAGCCTATCCAGCCATGTATCGTGCGATACGTCATGCACTTCGGTGCGAACGGCGCGCATGCGATTGATAAAGCAGTCTATCTTCTCGTCCGGCGCCAGTACAGAATTATTTTGAGTACCGTGCTTTGCTGGCTTGGCATTCGGAAACTGCGATAAGCGCAGCCGGTCAAGAATGGTTTTGCGGGCGTCATTCATGATCGATATCCATCTTGCGAAGGCGCCCGTGCAAAGTCGATTGAGCCGGTTTCGGCGCTTTGCGCACCGCCGTCCAGGCGCCCATGTCGGCTGGTAACCGGTTGCGCAGGCGGGTGGCAAGCTTCGTCAGCCGGTTGTAAATACCCGGATGCGTGCAGCACCAGGCCCAGATTTTCCAGATCAGCGCCTCCAGCGATTTGCGCCCGCTGCCTGCACCGGGGACAACCGGTCTGCTGTTCTGGCTCTGCCGGTTTTTGCGCACACTCTCCCAGCGCAGCCGATTGATGATTGCAGGAATCGGAATACGAACCGGGCATACTTCAGCGCATGCGCCGCAGAGTGTCGATGCCTGGGGTAATTCACCGGCCATATCGAGTCCTTGTTTTTGCGGTTCGAGAATCGCGCCGATCGGGCCGGGAATTACTGTTCCATACGCATGTCCGCCGATCTGGCGATACACGGGACAATGATTGATGCATGCACCGCAGCGGATACAATGCAGCGTTTTCAACAGTTCAGAATCACCGGCGATTCGCGAACGACCGTTGTCCAGCAGAATCAGGTGCACTTCATCCGGGCCGTCCTTGTCACCCGGTCTGCGCGGACTGTTGATCATGTTGACGTAAGCGGTTATCGGCTGACCGGTGGCGGAACGGGTCAGCAGATTGAGCAGCGGCGGCAAATCATCGAGGCGTGCGATCACTTTTTCAATGCCGGTGACCGCGATATGCACTGGTGGCACCGTGGAGCACATGCGTCCGTTACCTTCGTTTTCAACCAGACACAGGGTGCCGGTTTCCGCAACCATGAAATTCACGCCGGTCAGTCCGACGGGCGCGGCACGGAACTTGTCGCGCATAAAACGTCTGACGCTTTGCACCAGCGTCTCGATGTCTTCACTATAGGGCAATCCGGGAAAATGCCTGTGCATCAGGCGGGCGATTTCCCGGCGATTTTTGTGGATCGCCGGCACGATGATATGCGCCGGCTTTTCACCTGCCATTTGAACAATAAACTCGCCCAGGTCGGTTTCCAGGCAATCGATACCGTGCGATTGCAGAAATGCGTTGACGCCCATTTCTTCAGAAACCATTGATTTGCCTTTGACCAGAAACGTCGCACGATGTTGCCGCATGATGTCGAGCACGATCCGATTCGCCTGCAACGTCGTCTCGGCCCAATGCACCTGTATCCCGCTGCGCTGCGCATTGCTTTCGAATTGTTCCAGAAGATCCGGCAATCTGCGTATCGCATCGGCGCGAATCGCCCTGCACCGGCTGCGCAATTGTTCAAATGCGGCATCATCGCTCAGCGCGGTCTGCCGGTGCGCCCGAAGCCGGTCAACCACCGTTCTGAAATGCGTCTGCACCGCATCCTGTTTCAGTGCCTGGGCAACATTGCGGCGAAAGTCCGTGGTCATCGCTATCCCATTCCTATTTTTTTGTTCTTTCCCAGAG
>CAZXBP010000200.1:0-5199 GCA_964639015.1 uncultured Nitrosomonas sp. | reverse complement strand
ACGCCTCATTGCGCCTTGCCGGAAATAATTATCAACGCACTCTAAATCCCATTCAACTGAGGTTTTTAGGTTAAACCTAAAAACCTCAGTTGACCGTTACCCAAGATGGCTAGCGATAGGAATACATGAAATAATTCGAGCAATGCCGGTTCATCCGGATGGTGAGTCAAACTATGGTGTTTATCGGTTAAATTGCGCTGTTCTGCACGACGATATACGGCGTCACTTTCGTTTGCGCAGGCCGGTTTTTTTTTCGAAAAGCAATTCGTTGATATTGGATTTGACCCGTTTCGCTGTTTTTTCCAGTGCTTCACGTTCAACCTGGTTCAGCCTGGGATGCAAATGACGAATGATACCGTTGCGTCCGACCACCACTGGTATGCTGAAGCAATTATCTTCAATGCTCAGCCACTCTCTGAAATAAGTGCTGATCGGCATGGTTCGATGATCATCGTATACAATTGTTTTCAGAACTTCGCATGTTGCCGTTGCAATCGCAAAATTGGTATAGCCTTTTAAATTGTAAACATCGAAACCCGCCCGAGACACTTCCTGAAAAATTCTCCGATGTCCGGGATTATCGGCGATGCGCTCGCTGCCGGCAAAAGCATTGCTGAACACCGGAAACTGATTTGGTCCATGCTCGCCGAGTATATACGTACGTAAGTCATCCGGATGTATCTTTTCTTCGGCAGAGAGCAATGCCCTGAAGCGGGCTGAATCCACCAGCGTGCCTATTCCCATGATCCTGGATGATGGCAGTCCGGCCAACTGAGTTGTCAGATAAGTCAATACATCAACCGGGTTGGAAATGATGACCAGCAAGGCATCTGGATTATTGTGCACCAGCACAGGGATCATCTGTCTGAATATTTTGACATTATCCTCGCCCAACTGCATCCGGCTGGTCATTTTTTCTTTTCTCCTGGCAGAAACGGTAATCACCAGAATATCGCTGTGCCTGACATCCTCAATCGCGCTGCTTTCTATTGTCATAGGTCGCTCGCAAAATGACAGCGTATGCTGTAAATCCAGCGCGTCGCCTTGCGCCCGTGTCAATGTGCGACCAGCCAGAACCAGATGATTGCATAATCCTTTAAGCACAATGGCATGAGCCAGCGTAGAACCGACATGACCAGCACCGATGATGGAAATTTTCATAGCTCACATACCTCGTATTCTTGCGGCAATGTTTTATTTGACCAGTGCGCACAAGCTTTAATTCGGCGATTCGAACCGAAACTGAATTCACCTAGCATGCTTCAATACATGTTACCTGTGTCCAATCTTCGGTTTTTATTACAGGCATTCATGCAGGATAATGCTGAGACTTGTTCGACTGAATACAATCCGGCCTGCTTTACCTAGTGGCAGAAAGCCAGCGTGATTTGATATTTGGAAGAATTCTTTTTGAAAAAATTGATAGGCGCCTCTGAAAATTCAGCGTTTTAAACAAGACGAGGCGAGAACAAAAAATATTGACGCAGCATATAATGGATACGTAAGGAGATATTTTTTGTAATCAACGACGTATTGTAACGAAATATGGGTTTTTGATGATGCCCTGAATACAATCCACAATCAATTGAATCAGATATTGATCATCGTGAATGCAGCAGCTTGCAACATTGGCGGAACGGAACGCTTTTTCCAATGCGTCTATATTTTCATTTAGTGCATATCCCTGTTGATATCAGCAAATCATTCCGCACGACAACCATAGGCTGCCGCCGGGCTTAAAGCAATCGCGGCGAACCGGTTTTCCGTTGACACGGCTGATTGGCCTTAAATCCGGCAGACTGCAAAATTCAAATATTATTCTTGATTTGCTTTATCGCGGTCTTGCAGAATATTCTGGCTTGGTGGATATTGACCCGGCTTCGGCTCACCGCAGGCAGCTAAAAAAGATATCAAAATGACTGCCAGAAAAAGAGAGTATTTCATAATATTAATTTCCTTTATAACGATTTATAAAATATGCAATAAATGAGTGTTGAAAGAATAAAATCATGTTTTTGCTGAATTTCAGTTTTTACCATTCCTCTATGTATTCCATAGCTGTGGAACTGTCAGACACACTTACACTAATACTTTTAAGAGATTAAGAATAAGAGCAGCCGCTGATATTTCTAATTTTGAAACCAGTAGAAAATAAATCACATAGCGACACTCTCCTTGTATTAATTTTATTGGACTCGGCGGTTATGAGTTATAGCACAGTCACTGTTAAAGTTTCGTAAAGATTTCGTTAACGTGACTGATTTCCCGGGAAATGGTATGAAAACCGACTTATTTGCCTCCACCGGAATCGAATCCCGTCAGGTTGGAACGCTGTCGGGCTGATTTTTCCATAGCCTCCAGATTATGTCGTAAAGAATTATTTCTGAATCAACCCGTTTAATCCATTGCGCAACGCTCATTACTACAGGCCGGCAACGTAAACGAAAGACCCCATAATCAGATCATTCCCAACTAATGGTTTCACTTAGCTGAGATTAATGGTTACCCCAATATTCATGGTGCATTGATTTGTTTAAACTGCTTTCCATGATGAATCATTTATAGGAGAATCTATAATGAAAACAGGAACAGTTCAGAATCTTACCGCGTTATCCTTACTTGCTTTTATTTTAATCGCTTTGCCCGTTCAGACTTTTGCTGCGGATCAGGATGCAGTTTTTGATTCAACGGTATTGAACAGTCAAAATGGCGCTGACCATAAAACACTGGCGCAATACCACATGCATCAAGTCGACACATTGCAGGCCAAAATTGAAGATCAGATTGATGCGCTCAATCACAAACCAAGATCCAGTTTTTTCGGAAGAAATGGTCAGCACATCAAAAAACACGTGGAATTTAAAATCCATCTGTATGAATTGGCTATTGCAGACAATATGAAAAAAGCTGAATACCATCAAAAAATGGCTGCGGAACAATCAATACGACCAGCTTCCGTACCATCTGGCAGAACGAAAAGTTAAGCAACCTTACCAAGTAACAACAATCGCCAAAACCTTACCTGGAAAGCCAAACAAAAAAACCCACTTCGGTGGGTTTTTTTCGTAATGCAGCCCAGCTGCACTATCCGCCAAACTTCAGCATCATTCGATTCTGTCTTGTTGTTAATCAGTTATCGAGCAGAGTGCAATCACTGGAAAACGAAACTGCCCGATAAATCAGTGACTGTGTCAGTTGAATTGTAACTATTACAGCTTTATTGCCGCTCTTCCTGCTTGAACAAGTCTGCTGCGATTGTCTGGACTTTATCCTGCAATTGCACATCAGCCTGAATAGTCTGCCCCATCGCATTGTATTCATCAGCTGTTAATCCGCTTCGCTGGAGCACCTGCAACATTTGCTGATTGGCAGTCTCCATAATTTCCTGCTTCTGCTGGTCAGATTCCGTGTTTTGCATCTGGGAAAAAGCCTGTTGCTGCAACTGATAGAGGCCTGCATTTGCGATAATAAAAGACTTGAGTTCTTCATTACTGTATGCCGTTTTAGCATCTTTGGAATCAATCTGATCTTGAGCCATAGCCGGCGCCAAGCAAAGAATACCTAATAAACAAGTGGTAACTATACTGTTCATCCATTTGTTATGCATGCATAACTCCTTTGTTTTATTGAAAAATTTAACAAGCCTGTCAACATGTGGATCTACTCACTTGATGACAGGCTTGAAAACTATCCTAACAGATCGCCAGGTCGTATTCAAACCGAGTATCTAATTCCGTCCGAATCTGCATGCACGCACCCCCTTGGACAAACTCTGTATCGTCTTTACTGAAAACCAGTCACCGTAAGGTCATTGCGCATTTGTGCAGCGCAAATTTGACGGCCAGTCATCTGCTGAAATCGCCGGCTCACCGGGAATCGGTCAATCGTGCACTTTCGTACAACAATAATCTGAAATCGGCAGCGGCCCGATATCGCATTTATCTGCTGCGGCAATTTGTCACATTCTCATCACCACTTATTATTGCGATAATGCAGATCAGTTCATGCATTGTGTCAGTTCATTTTTATCCCTCCTTATCGAAACCCAAGGTTTATGGCTTTATCTACGGACAATTCCATCGGAGTTATCGAAAAGCTTTATCGAGTGCATCACGGCTGGCTTACCGCATGGCTTCGCAAAAAAATGACCTGCCCCCACCATGCCGCCGATTTGTCGCATGATACGTTAATTCGCCTGTTGTCACCGCCGGAAATACCCGATTTACGCGAGCCGCGTGCTTATCTGCTGGTTAACCGCCAATCGACTGATGATCAATCTGAATCGCAGATATCGGGTTGAAGCGGAAGTGCTGCACTGCATGGCGACAATGACCTGTGATTTGTCGGGTCAGGATGTCGCACATGCGTCCGCAGTACGCCAGTTGCTTGAGCGTGTACTGTTTATGCTCATTGAAGAGCTCGATGAACAATCCAGAAACGCTTTTCTGATGTCACGCGTTGATGGCATGACTTATGCCGAGATTGCGCATGCCATGAATATTTCAGAAAGCCGGGTCAAACAACATCTTGTCAAAGCGCCGGCGTATTGTCATCAGCGGCTTTACCAGTTCAAGGCCGGATTGTATGACTGAAACTACCGGTTCGAATATTCTGCCGCTCAGTGAGCAAGCTGCCGAATGGGTTGTCTGCATGTCCGATAAACATATCACTCCGGTGCAGCGCGCGGAATTCGAAGCATGATTGACGAAAGACCCACGGCACAGGAGAAGCAGCCTACGAGGAAATTGTTTTGCCTTCAGGCACATTCAGTTCCGGCATCTGTCACCTTCCGTTTCTGATTCTAATTGAAAAGGAGATGGTATGGAACTGACAACAATTCATCGACATGTGATTGGCCTGGATATCCATCAAGCGCAAATCACGGCCTGTGCTATTGTCGAGGAGACGGTACGACACGTATCGAACAACTGCAATTTGGTGCTTGCAAGCAGGACAGACGCGCGCTGGCCGAGTGGGCGGCATCGCTCAAGCCCGAGCAGGTCGTCATGGAAAGTACGGGTATTTATTGGAAAAGCCCTTATGCCGCACTGGAAGCTGTCGGCATCATTCACTAGTCGTCAATGCACGGCACGTCAAGCATGTCCCCCGTCGCAAGACCGATATCGGTGATGCGCGCGCGCTGACACGCGCCGGACTGCTGCGTGGCTCGTTTGTGCCACCCGCCAAGTTGCGCGAATT
>CAZXBP010000199.1:0-5222 GCA_964639015.1 uncultured Nitrosomonas sp. | reverse complement strand
GAGTGGAATGCTTCCATTTGGCGGAACGCCTCCGGCTTCCGCCTTACGCGGGTTAAAAATGCCTTCATTGCCCTGTCAGAAGGTCAAAAACACAGATTCAGACACAAAAAAACGGCAATGCAATGCTGCCCGTGCAGTGATCTGCTCACACAGATCATGCGAGACAAACCCCAGACCGGGAAATCCACCCGGAGATATTTCCATAGCCAGCTCAACAACCGGGCTCGTCCAACAAACGATTCAGATCGCGGCTTATTTCTCGCGCGATCTAATCTTATTCGTTAGGTTTTAAACATTGGCAGAACCAAACCGCTTGCAATTGTTACAACGAGTGCCAAGACTGAAATAATAAATGTCCATTTTTCATATGAAAATTTCCTATCCGCTTTGCCAGATAAACTAATCCAGACGTATGGGAATATTTTTTGAAAAAATATCAGAAATGTTATGGCCACTAGAGCAACCGTTACAGCGAACCAAAATATACCTTTAATGAACTCATCACCTTTTACCAAATTTGTTGCATGTTGAAAGCTGGTAAATACAGCGATAGGAGATAAAAAGGGTGAAAACCTCTGAATTGGCGAATACCAAGGTCTTTTGGTTTTAAAGAATTTTCTTAACTTTGAGTCGGTTCCTAAGAACCATGTCTCATTTTCTGAATGCAATTGGTAGCTAATATTATTGCGGTTAAAGCTTACTGATAGTCCTGATACAATATTCGACTCTTTCCATACACGAACTGTAAGGCTCATATAGTTTGTAGGAGGAATGTCCGAAATTGAGTTTAACGATTCAATATCAGTAATTTTAATACTTTCCTCGTTATTCTTAAATTCGATTTCTACTTTCTTTTCTTCGCCGGGCAGAGCTTCAATTAATTCACACAATTCCAATATATCCTCTCGATACATTAGAACAGGTTTCACTGACACAAGGTTTCTGTACTCCTTTTCCACGAATCCTCCCGGATCAAACCTAACGCTGAAGCTGTGCGGCGCAAACGAAGCGCAGCGTAGCTTGCGCCCGAACGAGGGCCTTGTTAGGTTTTAATGTCAAATGTACGCTCATAAAGCCTTGTGGTTGTATGTGTCGCTTTTGTTCTCCCGAACTTCCATAAAGTAAATAGACCAGCTACCGTGAGGATAGCTATTGCCAATTTATATAGGTCAATACTTTTGTCTAGGTTTATAGGTCCGATTGATTTTAAAAAAAGAAGAACCCAAAACACAGTGACAAGCAAGCTAAGTATCTGATTTAATTTTGTAACTGAATAGCGACCAGCTGCTGTTAGAGGATTGCTTTCATCGTTGCTAGCCACGATTTTATAAAGTGGACCAAGTGTCATATCTTCAAGCAGATCTACGTGTCTTTCCCAGTTGTTCTGCCAGAATTTACTACCTCTATTTACTAGATACCATGTAAAAGAAAATATGAGGCCAAGAGCCGAGAATAACAGCGACAACCAGGGTTCATTATTTGCAGCTGTTTTATACGTTAATGCATATCCTGCGAATGATGCTGCAATAAAAGCCCAAAAATATGTTGCTCGTTTCCAATATAGCTCAATTTCAAATTTGCGAATATCAAGTGCATAATCAAGCGCTCTCCCGGCTCGTGAATCAGCGTCTTTTACATTTTCTGCTCCATTGGCATTAGAAGTATCTGCAAAACGACTTTCGTATTCTTCTTTATTCATTTGTTTCATACCTAGTGAAACCTAACGCCAGCCGTAACCGGCGCATATGTAGTGAACGAAGCGAACGAATAATGCGTCCGAGTTGACGGCATTGTTAGGCATATTTGTTCCTATAATGTTGCTGGACACTCAACTACCTCAAGTGATTGTTTTGAAGAACTTACTGGATTATATGGTGACCATTGGAAGTAATATGAGCGACCGATTATTTCCAATGCATTCTCTCGCTCAGTACGCCAGTTGAACATTGTTGTTTCATTGATAATTATTGCGACTATTATTAAGTACTTAGAAATATTTTTTGCCAAGCCTTCTGGCAGACGCTCGCTTAGCCTCTCTTGATATATTGCTAAAACCAAAGCAATAATTGCGATAGCCATATATAACATTATTCTTTGGATCTGCGGGTTTTTTATGTAATATGCGTGCCAAATTGTTTCTGAGCATTTCTGGACAAATTCAGTCGATTCCGAGTTGATAGCCAAAGCCAACATTCCAGACATTAAAGTCTGATTCCCAAATGCATCTACAACGCCCAATAGTATTGCCATAACGCATACAACGATAATTTTTTCGTGATATGCCAATATAAGAGCAAAAAATACTGCCAAGGCGAGAGCCATTGCTAAGAACGAAACATTTGTCCCTAGCTTCTCGAGTACCTCCGGAGGGAAAACCAGCCCCATTCCTTTTGCCTCGAAATACGTGCTATACAAATACAGCAAGAACCACGCAAACAATACGACAAGTAGTATTAAATCACTCATACCTTCGATGGGATTGGGATTCTTGATGTCTTTCTCGACTGCTTGTCTAACGTTCGTTCCAAGCAGAAAAGAGAATACAGCTACGGCAATCCCCCAAAATGCAAAAAGGTCTTTCTCAAGAAGAGTCTGATCCATTAGTACCTCTAGAAAGTAGCTACTTCTTTCAAGTTATGATATTCGTGTGCCCAACTAGAATTATACGCCCGAAATAACGCAACAGTTTACGTCAAAAATGAAAACCAACACATCCAGTTGCATGCTATCTCCTTCAATTTATTGATAATACGCCGATTCAGGTTTCATCATATCAAACTTTGTCAGATCCACAAAAAATCCGATGACTATGATGCGAATTCACCACGCACGCGATTAACGGGGGCCGGTTGGTTTATTCGTTTTCTCCTGCCACTGTCAATGCAGCGAAAACCCCAGATCGTCGATGATCAGCACGCCGTGATCCGCTTGGTTGAATTTGAATGCAATGGAATGCAGCAGGCCGAAGTGTTCGGTCTCCCCGTCGAAATCCGCCAGCGGGTATTCAAACGATTCGAGCGAAAGCTCCCAGCTGTCGCCAAGGTTTTTGTTCAGTGATTTCAGTTTCATGTAATTGATCATCAGCCGCGGCGCGATTTTTTTCAGCGCATCGGAGGCGATGCTGAGCTGGTTTCCCGCGGTGTCGGTCAATTGAATGGTAAAGTTAAGTTCTCCGGCGCCGACGTCTTGCTGTCTGTTTACGGCTTTGCCCGCCGTTTTCAGCTCGTTCGGATCGCCTGCCGCCATTGACACCAGCAGGGAATCGATCGCGCCCAGGTCGACCGGATCATCCAGTATCAGTTCGTAGCTTTTTTCCAGTGCGATGGAATCCGCTCTCGAATCCCAGCCAAGCACCAGCGCATTGTTGCCCTGGGTATCCCTGTCTCTGAATTGCAGGGGTTCTTCCCGCCATATGGTGAGGTTGCGGGCGGTAATGCTGCCCTGCCGCGCGGTGGTCAGGTCGATATCTTCTTCAAAATCCGCGATCACCAGTTTTCTGGAGTCCTTGAAATTATTCAGATAAATCGTCTCGGGCAGCCAGTCGTTTATCACCGCTGCGTTCTTGAAAATCGGCAGGTATTCCGCTTTGTCATTGAACAGCACTTCGGCAAAAGCGGCGATGTATATCTTGGCGATCTGTCTCTGTTCCTCGCTTTTGATCACTGAATTGACATCCAGCAGCCAGCCGTAAGGCGGTTCACTGTCCTTTTCGCCCCACACGGTGTTGAATTGACTGTGATTTGCGCGATGAATATACAATCCGGCCTTGAACCAGTAGTTGCTGTCGGTAAAATCGATACGCTGATACTGGCGCAAGCCGAAAAAGCTGGCTTCGTCGCTGTCATACGACCCCTGGAGGCTTAAATAATTGATATTCTCCAGTGAAAGCCGCCGGAAATAGCGTTTATCGGTGGGCGCAATCTCGACAATGCCTGTGATGTTGAAATTAAAATCGAATTGCAGCCGGGCGTTGTCCGGAAAAAAAGCAAGCTTATTGAACGATGCCGCAATCGCCACGGCTTCGCCGCCCCTGCTGTGGCCGACCAGAATAATGTTTTCCATGTCGACCTTGCCGAACAGATCATGATGCCTGTCCTGATTCCAGTTCTGCCATTGTTCCAGATGCTTCAGCAGCATCCACCCGCGCGCCGGCATTTCCAGGCCTCTGAAATCACCTGACCAGGTGTCGTTGACGAAATTCTGATCGACGGAAACAGCAACAAAACCACGGCTTGCCAGAAGTTCGCCAAGATAGGCGTAGCCGGGATCGGAGAATTTTTCCATGCTGCTGTTGCCATGCACGATGAGAATCAGCGGATAGGGCCCTTTGCCTTCCGGCATCCACACCCTGCCATTTAACGGCAGTACCTTCGCATCGAACCCCCAGAATCTTTCGCGCCATTTTGCCGCCGAGCCTTCCCAGGCATGCAGAATGGGTGTTGCATCGATCGGTTGCGTCCTGTACTGAACGCCGCTTCTGAATTCCCGTCTATGCCTGTCAGTTCCGCTGCCATAAGTGAAATGACTGACAGGAAAATTTCCCGCTTCGGATGGATCGGCAATCGTGGTCAACTGGGCGGCCTGAACTTGCCTGAAACCGGTTTCAGGTTGATTGGCACCCTTCGACATGATCCAGTGAATGCCGAAACCATCGATGCCCAGCCCCACTATCAGCAGCGTCATGTAAAACCAGGCGCGGTGGGGTTTGTTATTAAAGAAATGATTCAGTGAGCCAAAAATAAAAACCTGCGCCACAATGCCCAGGCCGATTACAGGAAAGTAAACGGTTTCCGGAAGATAAAATCCGCTGGCTTTAATGAGGTAAAACAAAACAAGCGCGGCCAGAGATATGGAGAACAGTGAAATGGGAACTTTGTTCAGTCCAATCCGGAGCAGCGCAAACAGAAAACGGAAAGCCAGAAATAACAGCAACGCAACACCGGCAAATGCGCCTCCCATCAGGTACGCATTGGCGCCCGCGTTAAAAAAATAACCCGCCAGAAAAGCAACGAGCAGAATCAGAAAAATAATGCCGGTCAATGCGCCGGACCAGAAAACGGTATCGGGATGGCTCTGCAGGTGGGTGCTTCTGATAAATCGAATCACAGCAAATGGAATTTCGTACGCTTAGTTATTTTATTGATGACCGGCAAATACCGACGATACTTTTAAACCTAAAAACCTCAGTTGAATGGGATTTAGAGTGCGTTGATTTTTATTTC
>CAZXBP010000198.1:0-5226 GCA_964639015.1 uncultured Nitrosomonas sp. | reverse complement strand
GAATTTATCGGACGCACCGAGGCTTTTCGTCCTGTCGAAATCAGACCGCAGGTTTCCGGCATTATCAAGGAAGTGTATTTTACGGAAGGCCGGAATGTTAAAAAAGGGGACAAACTCTATCTTATCGACCCCGTACCGTTCAATGCGGTTTATCAGGCCATGCGCGCAAAAGTGGCGCAGCATCGGGCGCGCCTGGTGCAAGTCAAACAGAATCTGGCGCGCGTGCAGCCGCTGCTCGAGCAGCAGGCGGTCAGCCAAAAAGACGTCGATGATGCGATAGCCGACGTGCGCAGCGAAGAAGCCGCGCTGGAAGCCGCGCAGAATGATCTGGTCAAAGCCGGATTCGATCTCGACAATACGCGAATTGAAGCACCCGTTGACGGCCGCGTCGGCCGCAGTCATTTTTACGAAGGCCAGCTGGTTTCGGCCCAGACCACGCTGTTGACCGTCATTGATCAACTCAATCCGATGTATGTCAGCGTCAACGTACCGGAAAGCTATATCCTGCGGCGACGCAAGGAGCTCGCGGAAAAAAAGGTTGAACGGCCGGATCTGTATCAATTGCGCGGCATCATGACATTCGCTGACGGCAGCGTGTACGCGGAAGAAGGCGTATTGGATTTCACCGCGGTAACCATACGCCCCGAGACCGGCACGCTGCATGGCCGCTTTAAGTTTCCCAATCCGTCCGGCTATTTTGTACCGGGATTGTCCGATTTTCTGCCGGGACAGTTTGTCAGCGTCCGCCTGATCGGCTATGTCCGTCCGAACGCCATACTGATTCCGCAGCGCGCGGTTCAGCATGGCGTCAACGGTACGTTTGTCTATGTCATTGACGAACAGAACACCGTCGAACTGCGCCCGGTCAAGGCCAGCATGTGGTACGACAACGACTGGTTGATCGAAAGCGGCATCAGTCCGGGCGAACAGGTTATGGTCGCGGGTTTTCACCGCGTTCAACCCGGCGTTCAGGTCACAGTGATTACGAGCGCCGCTCCAGCAGCATCCCCAGGTAATCAGGAAACGCCATGAACCCACGGTTTTTTATTGAGCGTCCGGTCTTTGCATCGGTACTATCCATACTCATCGTCATCGCAGGGCTGGTTTCGTCACAGAAATTGCCCGTGGCGCAATTCCCGCAGATTGCACCGCCGATGATACAGATCGAGGCGGACTACCCGGGGGCAAGCGCGGAGGTTGTCGCCGAATCGGTTGCGCGCCCGATCGAAGTACAACTGCCGGGCATCGACAATCTGCTCTATTACGATTCGACCAGCACAAACGACGGTCATATGGTGATGCGGCTCACCTTCGAAATCGGAACCGATGTGGATATCGCGCAGGTTCAGACACAGAACCGCCAGAAACTGGCTGAGCCGCAACTCCCCGATGAAGTGATTCGCCAGGGCATTACCGTCAAGAAAATGTCGCCCAATCTGCTCTCGGTCGTCGCGCTCAATTCCACCGACCCGAAACATGACCCTGTTTTTATTTCCAATTACGCTCTGATCCAAGTGCTCGACAACATCAAACGGATACCGGGCGTGGGTGATGCGGTGGTCTACGGCGCGCAGAATTACGCCATGCGACTGATTCTGGATCCCGTGCGCATGGCGCAACTCAATATCACGCCGACTGAAATCGCTAATGTTGTGCGCGAACAGAACCGGGATTTCCCGGCGGGCAGAATCGGACGCGAGCCGATCGCAAAACGAACCGAGTTGACAATTCCGGTAATCACGCGCGGCCGTATGAGCGAGGTCGGGGAATTCGAGGAAATGATTATCCGCGCCTACCCGGACGGTTCCATGGTGCGCATGCGCGATGTCGCACGCGTTGAACTCGGCGCGCAATCCTATGATCTGGAAGGGCGTTGGAATGGCATTACCAACACATTTCTGCTGACCTTTCTGGCGCCCGGCGCCAATGCGCTTGAAACCGTCAAACATGTGCGTGAGGAAATGGCCGGACTGGCCAGTGGATTTCCGACAGGCATGTCGTACGATGTACCCTATGATACGACGCAATTTATCGAGGTGTCGATCAACGAAGTGTTTAAAACACTGATCGAAGCATCCATTCTCGTTATCCTGGTGGTATTCCTGTTCCTGCAAAGCTGGCGCGCAACGCTGATACCGGCGGTTGCCGTACCGATTTCGCTGATCGGCGCGCTGGCGGGCATGCATGCGCTGGGATTTTCGATCAATACACTGACGCTGTTCGGCATGGTGCTCGCGATCGGCATTGTCGTGGACGACGCCATTATTGTCGTCGAAAATGTTGAGCGCAATATCACCAAAGGCGGACTATCACCGAAAGACGCGGCGATCAAGGCAATGAACGAAGTCACCGGCGCGATCATCGCCTCGGTGCTGGTGCTGGCCGCGGTATTCGTCCCCGTCGCATTTCTGGAAGGCATCACCGGACAACTGTATCAACAGTTTGCCGCCACGATAGCCATTTCAGTCGCCATCTCCGGATTTGTCGCGCTGACGCTGAGTCCTGCGCTGTGCGCGCTGGTGCTCAAGCCCGGCCATGGCGCACCGAAAGGTTTCTGGAAACTGTTCGACCGTTTTTTTGACTGGACGCAGATGCGTTACGTCGGCACAGTCGACGTCATCATCAAACGATGGTTTGTCGCGCTTGTTGTTTTCGCTCTGTTGATCGTGATTGCGGCCGGATTGTTCAAAACCATTCCGAAAAGCTTTCTGCCCGAGGAAGATCAGGGTTATTTCATTACTATCTTCCACCTTCCCGAAGGCGCATCAAAATCCAGAACCATCGAAGTGGTCGAGAACATTGAAGACTATTTCCAAGCCAATCCTGCTGTTCATTCCACCGATGTGCTGGCAGGCCAGAATTTTGTGTTCAATACCCGCGGCTCGAATCAGGCAACCATGTTTGTGCCGTTACACCACTGGGATGAACGGCAGCATCCCGATCAACAGGCTCCCGGACTGATCGCCGCGGCATTCGGGGAATTTGCAAAAATCCCCGATGCGCTGATACTCGCGTTCAATCCGCCCGCAATACCGGGTCTGGGCGCTACCGGCGGATTCTCGCTGCAACTGCTGGATCCGACCGGACGTGACTTCACTGAATTCGCCGCTGCAGCACAGGCATTTGCAGCCAGAGCAACCGAGCATCCTGCCATTGCCAAAGCCAGCACCAATTTCCATATCAACACGCCGCGGCTTTACGCGCAGGTCGATCGCGAGCGGGCCAAGTCTCTCGGCGTGCCGATTTCTGAAGTTTTCGATACCATGCAGGCTTATTTCGGCAATATGTATATCAACGATTTCGTCAAATTTGGCCGGGTTTACCGCGTGCAGACCGAAGCACCGCCGGAATTCCGTTCCAGCCCCGAGGACATCAGCAAGATTTTCGTGCGCACCCGGAACAATGCCGAGCAGACGATGATTCCGCTGGATACCATTGTTTCCACCTATTTCAGCAGCGGCCCTGATCCGGTCACGCACTTTAACGGATTTAACGCCGCGCTCGTACTCGGCGCAGCCGCGCCCGGCCACAGTTCGGGGCAGGCCATCGAAGCACTCGAACAGCTGGCCGATGAAATACTCAAGCCGGACGGCTACACCATTGGCTGGGACGGCATATCACTGCAGGAAAAAAAGGCTGGCGGCGAATCAACGGTTATTTTTGCTTTTGCATTGCTGATGGTTTTTCTGGTGCTGGCCGCGCTGTATGAAAACTGGTCGGTACCGATGGCGGTGATTCTGATCATACCGTTCGGCGTACTCGGCGCTTTGCTGGCGATCTGGACGCGGGAACTGACCAATGACATCTATTTCCAGATCGGACTGATTACGCTGATCGGGTTGTCGGCAAAAAACGCCATACTGATCGTGGAATTCGCCAACCAACGTTACGCCGCAGGCATGCCGCTGGTAAAGGCCACGCTTGAAGCCGCGCGCCTGCGCTTCCGGCCGATTATCATGACATCAATGGCATTCATTCTCGGCGTACTGCCGCTGGTGCTGGCATCCGGCGCCGGCGCAGCCAGCCGGCATTCGATCGGCACGGGCGTATTCGGCGGCATGCTGGCGGCAACATTCCTGGCGATTTTTTTCGTACCGCTGTTTTTTGTCATTACTGCGCGGCTGTCACACAAAACAAAAAGTCGCGGTTGATATTTCAAGTCACAGCAGAATATTATTCACAGGTTTGAGTGGTTCCGGACGTTCTGGGCTGTTAATGAGTTCAAGCAGATTGATTTCTATGGTGCGCGAGATAGCGGATAACGGCAGATCATTGGGATCCTTGCCGAAAGGATGTTCAATTTCATCGCCAATCGCATCGAGCTCAAGAAACGCGTAGGAAATGAACAGGACAACTATCGGCGTCAGGATACCGCTGACCTCAATCAGTCCGAACGGCAGAAAAAGACAATATGCCGCAACGATCCGATGAATCAGAACGCTGTAAGTAAACGGAATCGGCGTATTGTTGATGCGTTCGCAGGCACCGAGAATGTTTGACAGCTCAGCCAGCTGCGCATCAATAAACGGAACATTCAATTCATGCAGCCAACCCGCATTGCGCGCATAGGCCAGATCGCAACCAAGCTGCTGCAAAATGACCAGCGGACGGTGAGTTGATGCCATCACCGCCGTAAAATCCTGCTGTGGAAGAAACTTCTCAATGTCCGCTGCTGGATCTTCGTGACGCAAATGGCAACGCATCGCATGGACAAAAGCAATCACGCGGCGGACAAAGATTTCTCGGAAATCCTGCAACGCCATGTCATTCTGCCGCGTATCAATCATCGAATACACCTGTCGCGCGAGGGTACGCGCGGTATTGACCAGCGCTCCCCACAGCTTGCGTCCTTCCCAGAACCGGTCATACGCAGCGCTGTTGCGAAAACCCAGAAAAATACCCAGCGCGATACCGATCAGCGTGAACGGCGTCGTCGTCAGTGTGTAGTTCTGGATGTTATAATACAACTCCACATAGGTAACGATAATGGATACAACCGTCACCACCAGGATCCGCGGCCAGGTTTTTTCAAAGCTGGTTCCCCTGAAATAAAACAAGAGTCGCAACCAGGCGACTTTCTCCTTAACAATCATCGTGTCGATTCTCGCTTATTGTTTATTTCGTCATCCACTCTGAAAAACTGCCGCACAGCCACGATTTTTCAAGACGCCGATTTGTTTTAACCTAAAAACCTCAGTTGAATGGGATTTAGAGTGCGTTGATTTT
>CAZXBP010000197.1:0-5290 GCA_964639015.1 uncultured Nitrosomonas sp. | reverse complement strand
GAAATAAAAATCAACGCACTCTAAATCCCATTCAACTGAGGTTTTTAGGTTGAAGATCCGGCAAATTCGTGCATTCTATAACATTTTGCAGGCTGCTTCGCTGATCAGTCGGCGAAACCGGCTTCATGCTGATCGCATGGACAATCGCGTCGCGACTTTTCACTCATTGACGATCAAATCGTTTACCGGTACATTCGCCTCTTACGAAGAAGGCCGTTTGCTGTTACGGTTAAAAAAGATAAGCAATTGATACGACATAAAATTACTGCTACAGTCCATTTATTTTCAAGAAAGATATTCACGTGCCGAATTATCTGACCTGATGCCTCCCCGATGGGCTGACGCGTAATAATTCAAGGTATTCTCACAAACTCCGGAGTTATCGATAGTATGAAACAACCCCAGCATGCGCCAATGAATCAGTTTCCGGTGATCGAGGATTGCCTGCACGTAGGGGGCAGGTCGATCAAAAACATTGCCGACGAGATCGGCGGTGCGCCATTTTATGTTTATGACCGGCAGTTGATGACCCAGCGAATGGAGCAACTTCGACGCATACTGCCTGAAGGTTTGACGATTAAATTTGCGATCAAGGCGAACCCGATGCCTGCTGTCGTTCAGCATATGTCATCGCTCGTTGATGGCCTGGATGTGGCTTCGGCCGGTGAACTCAGGATAGCACTGGACACCGGAATCGATCCTGCCGATGTGAGTTTTGCCGGTCCGGGAAAAATGGACTGGGAACTGAAACAAACCATTTCTGCTGGCGCGACGCTTAACCTGGAATCCGAGAACGAGATGGAGCGGGCGGCGAAGATCGGCGAGCAGCTGGGTATTCAACCCCACGTTGCAGTCCGGGTCAATCCCGAGTTTGAATTAAAATCGTCCGGTGTGAAAATGGGTGGCGGCCCGAAACCGTTCGGTGTGGATTCCGAGCGTGTACCGTCCATGCTAAAACGATTGGGCGAGCTGGGACTCGACTTTCGGGGCTTTCACATTTACTGTGGATCGCAGAATTTGAATCCTGAGAGCATCATTGATGCGCATAATAAAACAGTAAACCTTGGTTTTCATCTGGCTGAGTTTGCGCCTCAACCCGTCCGCATTCTCAATATCGGCGGCGGGTTCGGCATACCGTTATTTCCAGGTGATCAGCACCTTGATCTCGCGCCGATTGCAGATAACCTGGAAGCAAGAATTAAAGATGTCGCTGCAAGACTGCCAACCGCACGCGTTGCGATCGAGCTGGGTCGCTACCTTGTCGGTGAAGCCGGTCTCTATGTCTGCGAGGTTGTGGATCGTAAAATATCACGCGGTGAGGTCTATATTGTGACGAATGGCGGCTTGCATCAGCATCTGGCGGCAAGCGGCAACTTTGGCCAGGTCTTGCGTAAAAATTTTCCGGTTGTTGTGGCGAATCGCGTTGTCGGCTCCAAACGCGAAGTGGCCAATGTGGTCGGGCCGCTTTGCACACCACTGGATATTCTGGCTGCACAAATGGATTTGGCAGTGGCGCAGCCGGGCGATCTGATTGCTGTTTACCAGTCCGGGGCTTACGGTTATAGCACCAGTCCCATCGCATTCCTTGGACATCCCCCGCCTGCGCAGGTCTTTGTGTAATCCATGTTCCGGCAACAGCCCCCCTATGTGACTTCAGACGAAAAGTGATCCGTGCGCGTATTGTCCGCGTGCGATTCTCGCAGCGTTTTACCTAATTCCTATGCGAGCGGGTAGCAAGTTCAAAAAATCAAAAATTTTTTTCCTGGCATCACGGCGCTACGTTGAGCAATATTTAACTTGTTGATTGTAGTTGTTAATTATACAAACAGGTGTTGCAGAAAATAGTGCCGTTTTACTGCGTTTAGACCGCCCGCGCATTTGACAAGGACGCTCGCCTCCTATAGGGTAAGGCATATGCAGTGTTCCAAAAATCGAAAGTTCATGTCGATTGAGCGTGAACCACAGAACCGGAAATTAGAAGTAGAAACGCTCAACGACGTTGTTATTCGTCCCCCTCGTGTCACGGATGGTGCCTCGGTCAACGCACTGATCGCTAACTGTCCTCCACTCGACCGAAACTCGCTTTATTGCAATTTATTGCAGTGTACGCACTTTTCGGCAACCTCCGCCCTTGCTGAGCAGGAAGGCAGGGTCATCGGTTTTGTTTCGGGCTATCGACTGCCGGATGAACCTGAAACGCTATTCATCTGGCAAGTTGCTGTGGATCGAATCGCACGAGGCAGGGCTTTAGGCAAACGCCTTATTCTCGATATCCTGTCACGCCCTGTCTGTGCCGGCGTTTCCATGCTGGAGACTACCGTGACCCAGTCCAACGCGGCATCGCAGGCAATGTTTGACAAAATTGCAGCAGAGCTGGACGCACCGCATCGACGCACGCTGTTGTTTGATCGTGACTGCCATCTGGGCGGTAACCATAGCAGCGAGTTCCTCATATCCATCGGCCCATTTCAGATGTCCGGCCGGGATGAATCAAACAGAAGGAAATAATTATTATGACTACGCATCGAAACCCCACAACGACAAATCACGCCGATACTGAGATTTTTAAACGCCAGGAATCGAATGTGCAAAGCTATGCACGCTCTTTTCCCTGTATTTTTGAACGGGCCGAGAATGCAACGCTTTATGATCAGGATGGCCATGCTTATCTGGATTTTCTGGCCGGTGCCGGCAGCCTGAATTATGGCCACAATCACCCGGTGTTGCGCGATGCATTGCTGCGCTATATTTCATCGGACGGCATTACCCATAGTCTCGACTTCCACACCCGCGCCAAAGCGGATTTTCTTGAAGCCATGCGGTCGCATATTTTTGAACCACGCGGTCTTGATTATGTTGTTCAATTCACCGGACCTACCGGCGCCAATGCAGTCGAAGCTGCGCTGAAAATTGCACGCAAGGTTAAACAGCGCACCAATATCGTATCCTTCACCAACGGCTTTCATGGCGTTACACTGGGGTCGCTGGCGGCAACCGGGAACGAGCATCATCGCGGTGGTGCGGGCATGTCGCTGACAGGCGTTACTGCAATGCCCTATGACGGTTATATGGGTGGTGACGTCGACACCATAGACTATTTTGAAAAAGTGTTGGGTGATGCCAGCAGTGGACTCGATCATCCTGCCGCAGTCGTTCTCGAAACCGTACAGGGCGAGGGCGGGCTCAATGTGGCGTCTATCGAATGGTTGCAACGGTTGCAACGCTTATGCCAGCGTAATGATATG
Source organism: uncultured Nitrosomonas sp. (assembly GCA_964639015.1). Taxonomy (GTDB): domain Bacteria; phylum Pseudomonadota; class Gammaproteobacteria; order Burkholderiales; family Nitrosomonadaceae; genus Nitrosomonas. The sequence goes on along the minus strand of CAZXBP010000197.1, from coordinate 2,045 downwards.
CTGCTGATAATTGATGACATTCAAGCGGGTTGTGGTCGCACCGGCAGTTTTTTCAGCTTCGAAGCGGCGAATATCAAGCCGGATATCGTTACTTTGTCAAAATCACTTTCCGGTTTCGGACTTCCCTTCGCTGTTACATTGATTAAACGTGACTTCGATATCTGGGAGCCGGGTGAGCATAATGGTACCTTCCGTGGCAACAACCATGCTTTTGTCACTGCCACTGCCGCGATTGAGACATTCTGGCGCGATGATGAATTCGCCAGTTCAGTTCGGGATAAGGCAGCGATATTGACTCAACGCTTGCGCGCAATCGCCGAGAAGCATGACAAAGGTCTTCTCAGGGTGAAAGGGCGTGGCTTGATGCAGGGCATTGACTGCGGCAGTGGCAAGCTGGCCTCGGCGGTCAGTCGCTCGGCTTTCGCCCGCGGAATGATCATTGAAACCAGTGGACCCGATGGCGAAGTGGTCAAATGCCTGTGTCCGCTGACAATCAGCAATGCGGATCTGATACGCGGCCTGGAGATTCTGGACGAAAGCGTTGCGGCGGCTGTTGCCAGTCAGCGCAAGTCTCTCAGAGACGTTGCAGCGGCCTGATCATCATGATCGTCCGTAATTTGAAAGCGGTGCGCAATTCTTCGCGCCGGATCGTCTCGCAAAACTGGGAAAGTGCCCGCCTGTTACTGAAAAATGACGGTATGGGTTTTTCATTCCATATCACGACGATTTACGCCGGAACACAAACCGAGATGTGCTATCAGAACCATCTTGAAGCGGTTTATTGTATTTCTGGCCGGGGAATGGTCAAAACGGTCGACGATGGACAGGAATATCCGATCACGCCGGGAACGATCTATGTTCTGAATCGGCATGACAAACATGTGCTGTATGCCGACACCGAGCTGGAATTGGCGTGTGTCTTCAATCCGCCGCTTAACGGTCGCGAAACACATGACGAATCCGGCGCGTACCCTTTGGAAGCCGAAACAATTGAATAATCTGAAATAGCATGAAAGAGCAATCACATGAAAGAAAAGCTACAGCAGGAGGATTTTTCCGCAACTCAAACTGATGATTATTATCCATCGCGTCTGGACACCGTACCCAAGGTGATGGCGCGGCAGGATCCGGTCGTTTACAGCGAATGGACAATTGAATCCCCCCTGACGCGCGCACAGACGGAAAACTATGCCAAAAATGGATTCCTGACACTCCCGGATATTCTGACGTTGAGTGAAGTCGCCTGCTTGCAGCGCGAGATGGAAACACTGCAAGGCAGCAGGATCGGTGCCATCGATCCTGAATTGCTCATTCAGGAACCTGGTAACGGAGCGCTTCGATCAATTTTTAAAGTCCATCAAATTAATCGAATCTTCTCGCGTCTGGCCTGCGATCATCGTTTGGTAAGTGTCGCACGCTTCTTGCTGGGCGAGGCGGTTTACATCCATCAGTCACGCCTCAATTTTAAACCGGCTTTTCGCGGGAAAGAATTTTACTGGCATTCCGATTTTGAAACGTGGCATGTCGAGGACGGCATGCCACGTATGCGCGCCTTATCAATGTCGATTGTATTGACGCCAAACTACGGGTTTAATGGGCCATTAATGCTGATTCCTGGCTCACACCGTAAATATGTTGCCTGCGTCGGTGAAACACCGGACAAGCATTATATGCAGTCGCTGAAAAAGCAGGAATATGGAGTGCCGGATGACAATAATTTGCAGGCTTTAGCCGAAGCAGGCGGCATCGAGACCCCGACGGGACCCATCGGAACTGTAATTCTGTTCGATTGCAATACGATGCATGGCTCGAACAGCAACATTACACCTTTTCCACGAAGCAATTTCTTTATCGTTTATAACGCGTGCAGTAATCGACTGGTAGCGCCCTTCGGTGGAAAGCCGCCGCGACCGGATTTTCTGGCGGATCGCGGCATGCCGGACACTTTGCCGGTTTTCAAAGGTGACATCGCCTAGGAGTCTGTCGGACTTAAGACTAATCTACTGCGCCAATGGGATAACGGCTCATATTTCCTCAATTTTTCG
>CAZXBP010000196.1:0-5300 GCA_964639015.1 uncultured Nitrosomonas sp. | reverse complement strand
GTTACTTTACAGTTTTGAGCGAGTTTGCTGCTCACTTTTAATATACAAGGGTGGAAATTAAGTGTATTTAGTAAACTGTTACCGTAATTCAAAGGAAGTTGTAATTGATGATGCAAAGCGTTCTATCTGCTTTTTTATTAAGCATGTGGTACAGCTTAACAATGGTCAATTTCCAACAAAACGAGTTGAAAAATTTTATTTTTCTAATGACTGCAGTAGTCAATAAGTAAAGGGAGATTTTTTTGGAAAAGGCTGTTTGGATTTTTTTGGCTTTGGTTGTTATTTCGATGGCTAATCCAAACCCATGGATTTCATACCCTGCGATAGGCATTGTTGTACTTGTAGTTATCGCGTTAATATATGTTGTGCTTTATAGTGCTGACGTATTTTTATCAAAAGAAGAAAAAGAAGAAAAAAAATCAATTGAGAAAGCAAAGCAGTACGCAGAAAAAATGCGACCTAAACGTATCGAAGAAATAAAAAAAAGGACTAAAGATTTAATATCTTTACATGCCCAAGATCTGTCTTTAGAGAGGAAAAGGCTAACAGTTACAAGTAAGTATGGTAAAGTGGATGAGTCGAAGTGGATTGCAGAGCTGTCAACTTTTTTTAATGAAGTTCTCGATGATAAAATTAAAGAGTTTGAAAGAACTATTGGTTATTACAGAGAATATGATCGTCCAGATGATTATTTGAAAAGAAACAAGATTTTTAATCTTGCGACCGTTGATGAGGTTGTTAGATTCAAAGAAGAATTGGTTGATTATATATATGTTTTAACGTCAAATTATGATCAAAAATCGAACTTTTCAAATGATATGGATCCAGTTCAGTATGAGCATTTAGTTGCAGACACGTTAAAAGAATTGGGCTGGAAAACGAGAACTACGAAGGATTCAGGTGATCAAGGCATTGATGTAATTGCGACCATGAATGGTAAGAAGTTGGTTATTCAATGCAAATTATATTCATCTAATGTGGGCAATGCTGCTGTACAAGAAATTGTTGCTGGAAAAGCCTATGAACAGGCTCAATTTGCCGCAGTGGTTACAAATGCGAAGTTCACGCGTTCAGCGATTCAACTAGCCAAAGCAAATGATGTTTTCCTTCTGCATCATGATCAACTGCATAAGCTAAAAGAATTGTGTTTCGGTAGCCCGGTAGGATGCGCCGATCGCAAGGAGGCGCATCAATCAAGAGATAGTTTAAAAGCAGGAAAACAAGCGAAATAACGACAGAATGCCGGCGTACTATATTCCCCCTGGAGGTTCCTGGTTTTTTACGGTCAATTTTGCCGAACGCAGTACCAGTCGGCTACTAGTCGAGTAAATCGATTTACTACGCAGCGCATTTGAATACACAAAACAGCGTTACCTAACAATGCACTGCTATCGGACAGTTTTTCCGTTGCGCTCCAAAATTGCCGTAGAGCGTGGCGTTAGAAGTCACGTTATCCATACCCAATGCTTGATTTATCTCCAATAATGGTATATTTTCTATACCATGTTATCGTTTGAATTCGATGAACAGAAAAGCCGAATTAACCTGGAAAAACATGGGATTGATTTTGTTCAAGCCCAGGATCTTTGGAATGATCCGTATCTGATTGAGATTCCGGCAAAAACGACCGATGAACCCCGATTCATGGTCATTGGCCGAATCAAAGGTAAGCACTGGGCTGCGGTCATCGCACACCGCAGCAAAAACATCCGCATCATCTCTGTTCGTCGGGCGCGGCCTGAAGAGGTAAACCTGTATGAAAGCGAAGAAATTTGATTCCGATTTTGACAATGGTAAGGACGTGAGCGCGGTCTTGGACATTGCCAAGGCACAGCGTCCTTTGCAAAAACAAAGAAGGGTAAATGTCGATTTTCCAGATTGGATGATCGAATCCCTTGATAAGGAAGCCAGCCGATTGGGTGTAACACGTCAGTCCATCATCAAGATTTGGCTGGCCGAGCGCCTCGAGCAATTGGCTTCCAGCAAGTAAATCCAGCTGACGCCAAAAAGTAACGCGGCTGATTTACGCCGTTAGACCCTCATTCCTTAGGGGGTCGTATAGCTGAGTCATTCGTGCCAGGAGGAAGTCATGGAATTTGTCTGGTTTATTTTGATCGGGTTGGTGGCTGGGTGGCTAGCAGGGCAACTCGTGAGGGGCGGCGGTTTCGGTGTCATCGGAGACATCGTCGTGGGTGTGGTAGGCGCATTGCTTGGAGGCTTTCTATTTCGTCTGCTTGGCGTGTCCGTTAGTGGAGGTCTGCTGGCGCGATCGTTGTTGCAACCATTTGCGCAATCGTGCTCATTCTCATCTTGCGCTTCATCAAACGAGCATAGGGGCTAACTGCGCGTTCGAGAGCGGATGCGCCGACCGCAAGGGGGCGCATCAATCAAGAGATAATTTAAAAACAGGAAAACAAGCAAAATGACGACAGAATATTGGCGTGCCTGTATTCCTCGAGATTCCTGGTTTTTTACGGTCAATTTACCGAACGCAAGACAATCGGTCATTAGTCGAGTAAATCGATTTACTATGCAGTGCATCACTTGGGAGGTCTTGAGATACAACAACGATTTGATTCACGCGATATTGAAAATCAGAGGATGGGGTCAGGTCTTTCAATATCGCATATAGCCTAACCTTACTCGTCATACTGCTGAGCAAAGGGCTGGGGAAATTCATGTTCCATCTCATTCTCCTTATGATAAAGCCCGATAGGATGTGCCGACCGTAAGGAGGTGCATCAATCAAGAAATAGTTTAAAAACAGGAAAACAAGCGAAATGACAGAATACCGGCGTGCCTGCATTCCCGGAGGTTCCTGGTTTTTTACGGTCAATCCTGCCGAACGCAAGACCAACCGGCTATTAGTCAACAAAATCGATTTACTACGCAGCGCATTTTAATACACAAAACAGCGCTACCCTTTTCCGGGAATTGGGAAAATCATGAAGGTTATACTATCGAGGGGCTTGAATGATACAATCGATGCGCCTCCCTACGGTCGGCACATCCTACCGAGCTTTAAACCCCATTCAACCGAGGTTTTTAGGTTAAATGGCCTCTGTCGATGGGATGACACTCACGCTGATTCGTCGTACAATCAATCCGACATCAGTACCCGGATGATAAAATATGACTGAACCCGATTCTGAAATTGCTCAGACAGCGATTTTTGAAATCATCGACAATCAAATGCGCGATGAAACGCCACCGGAAACAAAACAGACATTCGATCGACTGATCGCTGACGGTTACTCACACGAAGAAACGATGAAATTGATCGGTTGTGTCGTCTCGTCCGAAATATTCGCTGTGCTCAAACAAAGACAACCCTACAATCAAGAACGGTACGTTGCCGCACTGAAGGCACTGCCGGAGTTGCCATGGGGTGATGATGAATGATTCCCGAAACCCGACACGCGGAATAATCAGAGGTCACAGCTGCCTAATACTGGGACGAGGAAGCCGCCGGTGCCCTATACATATCATTTGTGCACCCAAGGATGAATATCTGGCTGTGATAACGGCATATATTCCGGATGAGCGCACAAGACGGGGTCAGGTCTTTCAATATCGCATCTAGCCTAACCTTGCTCGTCACACTGCAAAGCAAAAGGTTGGGGAAGTTCATGTTCCATCTCATTCTTCTTATGATAAAGTCACAAATAAATCCCTGCAGGGTTGAGGAGATTATGAATAATGAGTCGAAAAATCGGGAGAAATTTCTCCGCTATAGCGGGTCGGCTTGACTCGAACGTTATTCGAGAAAAGGGATTAATAGGTGGCGATAAATGCCAACGATACTCAGGATAGGTCCTTATCGTTTTTTCTTTTACAGCAACGAAAGAGGCGAGCCGCCGCAGATACCGTGCAACATGAAAGATTTCTTGCCAAATTTTGGTTAAATCCTGTTGCGTTGGCGGGCTCAAGGCACTTTTCCTCACATGCGTTAAGGACTATACAGAAACACGTCGACGAAAATCAGAAAATATTTATGGAGGCCTGGGGTGAGCACATTGGCAGTTGAGACACATGCTTTGGCAGAAAATGTTGAGTTTACAGATAACGACATGGTCGTGTTCTTGGTCGATGGAAGAAAGGTGATTATCCCGATAGTGTGGTTTCCACGCTTAGCGAATGCCACGAAAAGTCAGCTGGAGAATTATGAGTTATTGGGCGACGGAGAAGGTGTTCATTGGCCGGAAATTGACGAAGACTTGAGTGTTGCCGGTTTGCTACGCGGAAGTCATTGATGTTTATCGCATAACAAATCCACCCAGCCAACGCCGAAAAGCGGCGCCGCTGATGGGCGACGGTATGATTCAGCGTATGGCTCGTTGCGTTTAACGCGGCAAATATCGCCGCAATGATTTACCCTATCGAATGGCGTTTCCAGGCTGGAGCAGTACAATATCAATACTGGCGATACGAATAGTGAATAACGACAGCATCAATGCCCAGGAAAATCAGAGAACTCATCAGCGAGTTGGAAAAAGCCAGATTTATCAATCGAGGCGGCAAAGGTAGCCATAGAAACTTTATCCATCCGTTGATAACCAAATCGGTGGTTCTTTCCGGTAAAGCGGGAGATGATGCCAGAAAATATCAGGAAAAGGCAGTTGAAGCGGCTATAGAGGAGTCGAGAAAATGAACAGAAAATACCATTATGTGAAAATCGTGGAGTGGTCGGACGAAGACCAATGTTTTGTCGGTAGCTGCCCGGGACTTTTTTATGGCGGCTGTCATGGCGACGACGAAAAACAGGTTTTTGCTGAACTATGTAATATAGTTGAAGAAACGATTGTTTTATTTGAACAAAGCGGTAAGGCATTGCCACCACCGACATCGGGCAAAGACTATGCGAACAAGATGCTTGGCGTGGTTTAATGGGTATCCCTCAATCTAACGAATAAGATTAGATCGCGCGAGGAATGCGCCGAGATCTGAATCGTTTGTTGGACGAGTCCGGTTGTTGAGCTGGCTATGGAAATATCTCCGGGTGGATTTTCCGGTCTGGGGTGTGTCTCGCATGATCTGTGAGCAGATCACTAAATTTGTCCAAAAAGTGGCGTCAGCGTGATGTCGCCTGTCGTCTTAATCGGGATAACTGCATGTGAGAAGTACGGTGTGTGAGGCGCTATGTTCCCCTCCGCATTCATGAGAAGGAGAAGCCTGAGCAATTTCACTTCGGAAGAAAAATATTTTCGTGCATTACGCACAGAAAAAACAAAAAAACCTGATTTATTGCAGGCATTTGTTTAATCTGGCGTCCCCAAGGGGATTCGAACCCCTGTTACCGC
>CAZXBP010000195.1:0-5358 GCA_964639015.1 uncultured Nitrosomonas sp. | reverse complement strand
ACTCAACTTTACCAGAATCCAAGATTATCCGAATGAATAATCTATTGCACTAATCCTTCTGCTATTATAAATTTCCCTGTATTCACAGCCGTGATAATTTCAGCATCTAACGCCCGGTACCCTGAATAAGGTATTTAGCGTATGCGTGAATTGAAAAAAAACAACAATACCCTATATCATTACACTTTTAAAAGGATTAAACATGTTTTACATGGAAGACGCAGAAATTGCATTAATGTTTTCTCTACTGGCCATTCCTGCTGCCATCTGGTTACAACTATGGGTTAAAAACCGTCGTCAACACCGCAGAAATCAGCTCGGCGAGGAGGAATTTGAAAACACTGGCCGTGCCTTCTTTTCCATCATTGTTGAAGGCACTGCTGTTATTGGCGGCCTGATCATGATCATCGTGGCTTCAGGCGGTGTGATCAAATACGTCATTAATTTTTATACCTAGGAGTCTGTCGGACATAAGGCTAATCTACTGCGCCAATGGGATAACGGCTCATATTTTCTCAATTTTTCGTTACATAGTCTTGCTATGCGTCTCAAAATTGAGAAAATCTGCACTCGTTCTCCCACTCGGCTCGCTAGGATTACTTAAGTCCGACAGACTCCTAGGAGTCTGTCCGAGAATTCCCGTTTCTACACACAACAAAAGCCCGATGATCAGCCTCTACGCGCATCAATCGGGCTTTTGATTTGTATTCCCACGATATATCAGAATCCCTCACCTATCAGGATCTGCTTATTTTGTCGTTGCTGTTTTTTTCCCGGCTGGTTTTGCTTTGATCTGCCTGGTTCCGGCTGCAACCGCAGCTCCCTCACCCACTTCAGCATCTTTCTTGGTTTTTTTCTGCTCAAACTCAAATCCAATTTTCCCGTCGGCAGCTCTGACCAGATAAGCTGAAAAAGGCCTGCCTTTTTTAGAAATAAACTTTTTGAGCAAATCCGTCCTGCCATTTTCAAGCAACTTTACCACCTGATCCGGCTCAATCGGTCGATCGAGAATAATCTTACTCATTTTGAAGCTACAGGTACGCGAACTTCCAATCGCCTTTTCACACACATAAAACATGCCATGCTCATAAACGGCATGCTGACACAATGGGCATTTCCCCAATGCGGCTTGACCAGAGAAATCAACCGACGACTGATCTTCTTCATCATTACCAAAGTCAAACTTTGTTTCAAGATCATCAGTAAGCTTGATATTTGCGTTGAACAGCCGCCCCATTTTGCTGCGAAAACCCTGAAGCGGACCGACTTCGCGCTGCCTGATCAGCGTTTCCATTTCATCAATTTCGAATTGACGTCCAGCGAGAATTTTCCAAACGGAAAAATCACACTGCTCGCATCGGAATTTTTTATACGTCTCTCGCACTACGCCGCCACACTTGGGGCAAGGCGTTTTGAGCGTAGCAAAATCACCTTCGATTGTTTCACCCTGATGGCTTTTTGCCTGCTCAACGATATGACGCGTCATTTCAGCGATTTTTTCCATAAAAGCATCGCGCTTGAGCTCACCCTTCTCGATTTGTCGAAGCTGAAACTCCCAGTTTCCGGTCAATTCAGGAGAAATCAATTCCGGAATCTTTAGACCGCGCAACAAAGTAATGAGCGAGAAAGCCTTGGCGGTTGGATGCAGTTCACGCCCCACTCTTAATAGATAATTTTCTGTAACCAGGCCTTCAATAATGGCTGCACGCGTTGCCGGAGTACCCAGTCCTTTTGCACTCATCGCCGCACGCAACTCCTCATCTTCAACGAGTTTTCCTGCGCTTTCCATTGCCGAAAGCAGTGTTGCTTCATTGAACCGTGCGGGCGGGCGGGTCTGGTTGGATATGATTTTTACTTCAGTGGTTTCTACGGGTTTATCCGGCTGGACAGCAACCAATGTCGCATCATCATCTGTCTTGCCTTGAAGTGACTTGCCATAAACGGCCTGCCACCCCGGATTAATCATAACTTTACCCTCCGTTTTAAAGGGCTCGCCATCAACGCGGGTGATGCGCGTGGTCACAAGAAATTCGGCTGCAGGGTAGAAGATGGCCAGAAATCGTTTAACCACAAGATCATAGAGCTTGGTCTCAGCTTCACTCAGTTTCTTAGGATTTAACATCGTAGGAATTATTGCAAAGTGATCCGAAATCTTAGCGTTATTAAAAATACGTTTATTCGGCTTCACCCAGTCTGACGCCAGGATTCTGCGCGCAAACTCCGCGTATTCAGTACCTTCAAAACCCGACAGGGTGTCTTTGACCGTTGATAAATAATCCTCCGGCAAGGCGCGTGAATCGGTTCGCGGATAGGTCAGTACCTTATGTTTTTCATACAAAGCCTGCGCCAATGCAAGTGTCGTCTTCGCTGTAAATCCAAAGCGGCTGTTGGCCTCACGCTGCAAGCCGGTCAAGTCATAAAGCAAGGGACAAGTCTCTTTGGAAGGCTTGCTATCGTCGCTGACAATTCCCGGCTTGCCTTTACATTGAACCCGTATTGACTCCGCCTTCTCTCGATCCCAGAGACGATCGGCTTTTAATTCGCTGTCGACCTTATCCTTTTTATATTGTTCATCAAACCATTTACCATAGTAGACGCCGCTTTCAGCAACGAACTCGCCCTCCACTTCCCAGTAATCCTTAGGTTTGAATTTTTTAATTTTTTCTTCTCTTTCAACCAGAATTGCCAGTGTCGGCGTTTGCACACGTCCAACCGTTGTTTTATGAAAACCGCCTTCCAGGGAATTAAAGGCGGTCATAGCGCGTGTACCATTGATTCCAACCAGCCAGTCCGATTCGGAACGGCTAACAGCTGCTTCGGCCAGCGAACGCACTTCCGAATTATCCAGCAATTTTTCAAATCCCCCGCGGATCGCATCAGGCGTCATGGATTGTAGCCACAGGCGCTTGATCGGCTTGTTGTTGTGCGCATGGCGCATAATATAGTAAAAAATCAATTCACCTTCACGTCCGGCGTCACACGCATTAATGATGGTCTCAACATCCTTGCGTTTAATGAGTCTGGTTAAAAGCTTTAATCGGGACTCCGATTTTTCAATGGGGTTTAAATCAAAATGCGGCGGAATAACCGGCAAATTGGCAAAACTCCACTTGCCCCGCTTAACCTCATACTCTTCAGGCACGACAAGCTCCAGAAGATGACCCACCGCGGATGAAACAATGAAGTCCTCATTTTCAAAATAATCCGTATGCTTGGCAAATCCGCCCAGTGCGCGTGCAATGTCGGCAGCTACAGATGGCTTTTCAGCAATAACCAACGTTTTATTCATGGTCACCCTCATAAAAACGAGTCATGGTCAGTTTTTGAGCCGGTATGAAAAATAAGGAAACAACGCACTTTCTTGAAAAAAAAGCGCGCATATTGAAGTATCGAACACATTTTATACCCGGAAAATTGCTACTGCATTGATTGTTAAAAAAAGAGAAACTCAGTGCCAGTGATGCGCATCACTGACGATCAGCAACTTTTCCAGGACGGCATCATCCGATAACTGATCATGCATCCAAAGTTCAGTCAGGACGACGAGCTTGATTTTTTCCAGACTTGACGAGCCTTCGTCTAATGTGATTACACGATCTATCAGCAGCTCACGTTGTAATGGATTAATAATTTTGGACTGTTCCAGAAAAATAATGAAACCCTGGCCTTCAGTGTCGATTTTTTCCATTTCAATCGCACTGAAGCAGCGAATGGACTTGCTCTCAGCAAGCGAATCCGGATAACTGTCATTATCCTGCTGCGCTAATTCCGACAACCAGTCCAGTGTCTGGTGAATATCTTCATCGTTAAATCCCGCCATGGTCAATTTACGGGTAAGCGTTGCAGAATCAGGATAACTTCCTGAATCAAAATAATTCTCAAACAAATAATAAAGTATTTCGAACATCGTCGTGTTTAATCGCTGTAAATATATGTTTACTTTGGTCTCCGGACGGATATTTCGCGTTTATCCGCAATAGATCCGTTGGCATCATTTAGAACATACATCAATTTAATATTTTTTCTAATTCTTTTTTCCATTTGCTGGTTATTATATTTACCGCGCAGTCCTCTGATAGCAATTGCCTGGAAGACAGGAAACATAACCATTAAGTTCAAGTGTCAATAGCATGGCGGATACGGACTCAACCGTCAAGCCACTTCGCACACATAGCGTATCAATATCGATCACATCATGCCCCAGGCATTTAAGCAGCCATTCAACTTCATCTGATGGGAAAGCCGCAGAAAATTGCCGGGTCTGGGCTTGCATCATTTTTTCCGCGCGGTTTTCCTGAGTATCGTTTTTCTTCTGGCGCCACTGATCGGCAGGATAATTTAATTCATCCAGAATGTCCTGAATACTCTCAACCAGCTTGGCACCCTCCTTGATTAACAAATGACAGCCTTTTGACAACGGCGAATGGATGGAACCGGGTATCGCCATAACTTCGCGTCCCTGTTCCAGCGCCTGTCTCGCTGTTATCAATGAACCGCTGCGTAATGCCGCCTCAACCACCAGGCAACCTTGACTCATGCCACTGATAATGCGATTTCTTCTGGGAAAATTCCTGCCGATAGCGGGAGTCCCGAGCGGCAATTCAGAAATCAGCGCGCCGTTGCCTGCCAACTTATGCGCAAGCTGATGGTTTTTAGCGGGATAAACAATATCCAAACCTGTCCCGACCACAGCCATGCTCGCAGCGGAACCGCGCAAACCACCTAGATGAGCAGCCGCATCTATGCCAAGCGCCATGCCGCTGATGACACAGAAACCCGCATTACTTGCGGATTCAGCAAATGCTTCCGCGTTGGATAATCCTTGCGGCGTTGCATTACGGCTACCGACGATCGCCAAGGCCGGCCTGGTCAATAAATCGCGATTTCCTTTGAAATAGAGCAGCGGCGGCGGATCCTGAATATTCAACAGTTGCGCAGGATAGTCGGGTTCGGCAAGCGTAACGATGGAATTCGCCGGATCTTTCAGCCAGCTCAGGGCAGCGTCGACGCGCGCGGGTTCGGCACCACGCTTGATATGCTTGCCTATGGATTTCTTGACAATCCGTTCAAGCGCCATCTCAGATGCCGACAGAATTGCCGCCGGACTACCAAATGCAACCAGCAACCGGCGTATGGATTCGTCTCCAACACCTTTGATCAGACAAAGTTTCAGCCAGGATTCGATATTTGTATCATTAATCGCATGATTCATAAATCACTCTAGCCGCACTTGATCGAAAATGCCAGGGTAAATGCGGATTTTATCAATGATTGTTTACCGAGAATAGACTGATCTACTGCGAACGATTCCGGCTGGCTGGATTTTCCGATCCTTTTCGTTGAATAGAACGACTATTC
>CAZXBP010000194.1:0-5366 GCA_964639015.1 uncultured Nitrosomonas sp. | reverse complement strand
AAAAGGCCTATTATACTGCATAAAGACAGGGCCAATACTGTCCTGAAGTGTGCGCTTCACCAGTTGGCAGCTTTCAGGCGTCCGGATAGTACATCCCGCGCACAGTGTGTTATTTCTTTTTAGCGCGCGGATGCGCCGCATCATAGATCCTGGTCAGATGCTGAAAATCAAGATGTGTATAAACCTGGGTCGACGTAATATGCGCATGTCCCAGCATTTCCTGTACGGCACGCAGGTCACCGCTGGACTGCAATAGATGGGAAGCAAAAGAATGCCGCAATATATGGGGATGCACATTCTGGTGCAGGCCCTGTTGTATACTGCGCGCCTTTAAGCGATAACTGATCGTTCTTGCGCTGATTGCTTTGCCGTGTTGTGACAGGAACAGTGCATCCACGCCTGGTTTGACGATTTTTTCCCGCTGCTCAAGCCAGATCTGCAACGCCTCCAGCGCCTGTCGACCTACCGGTACGATACGCGCTTTGCCGCCTTTGCCCATCACACGAACCGTGCCATCCTGAAAATCAACATCGACACGCTTCAACTGGGTCAGCTCGGCAAGCCGCAATCCTGAAGAATAAAACAGCTCAAGCATGGCGCGATCGCGGATTGTGAGTACATCCAGTGCAGTAAAAGCCAGCAGTTGAGCGGCTTCATCCGGAGATAGCGCGCTCGGCAGTTTCTTGGGCGACCGGGGTACGCGGATGCCGATACAGGGGTTGCATTGAAAATGATGATCGCGCATCAGATAATGATAAAATCGCCGCCAGGCAGACAGCATGCGCGCCAGACTTCTCCCAGACAACCCTTTGCCATGCAGTTGCGCGATAACCATCCGGATCTGATGCGGTTGCACCTGCTCCAGCGGCATCTCAGCCAGATGCGCCAGTAAAGCCCGCACATCATGGCTATAACTTTTGCAAGTGTGTGCCGCCAAGCGGCGCTCATAAACGAGATGATCTCTGAATGTCCGGGCAAGCTGCTCAGCTGTTTTGTTCATCGGAAGATTCTTCCAGCAGCGCTTTCGGCACACCCGGTTCCAGGTCATAGCGGGCGATCGCGGCACTGATCAATTCCCCGAGTCGCTTTAAATGCAGTGTTCCCATATCCGCATAGAAGCGCTCAAGTTCAGAACTGGCCAGAACCAGCAAACCAATTGTGCGTGTTGTGACAAGTGGAATCATGGAAAATGATTTCAAATGCGCTTTTGCCTCGCCAAACAAATCTTTGATGGCATCGGCAACATGATTACCGCAGTATGGCTGTGTCAGACTTTCTGCAATTGCATGGATGTCCGCATTGACTTCGGCAAATTCATCGTGTTCATTATCCTGACAATTCAATTCCCACAATCGCATGGCGAAGTCTGGAACCGCAAAATCCTCACGCAGACTGTAATTAAGATTGCACAAAAAATCGTCTAAATCAAGTGACGCCAGCAGCGCAATGGTTAATCGATGCATTTTTTCACTAATGGCGTCATTCTCTTCACCGAAGCCGATCAGCTCGAGCATTTTGTCCTGCAGAATCCTGTTTTTATCTCTGATGGCAATGATCTGACGCTCCTGCAATGAAACAACCTTGTTTTCCTGCGGGTGGGGAATCTGCATGTCTGCGAACAGCTCAGCATGTTGATTAAAAAAATCGGGGTGATCGTTAAGATACTGCACAACATCTTCAGGTGTCATTTATTCTTCCTTGGATTATACGAATTGCCTTATAAATTTATTTCACCTTCAAAAACAGTCACAGCAGGACCGGTCATAAACACCGGCGCATGTTCCCCTGCCCAGCTGATGATCAGGCTTCCACCGCGCGTACTGACCGAAACCGGTGTTTCAACAAGATCCTGCTGAATACCCGCGACAGCTGCCGCGCAAGCGCCGGTACCGCAGGCCAGAGTCTCACCGGCGCCACGCTCAAAAACGCGCAAACGGATATGGTGACGATCCATTACCTGCATGTAACCGACGTTTACCCGTTTGGGAAAACGCGGATGCGCTTCGATCAGCGCGCCTTCACTGCAAACCGGCGCGGCGTCCAGATCGTCCACGACACGCACGGCATGCGGATTGCCCATGGACAGCGCGCTTATCCTGACCATCGCGCCCTGAACTTCGAGTTCATAAGTCAGTGCCCGGCGCTCGGCAACAAACGGAATTCTGACCGGCTCAAATTCCGGCATGCCCATATTGACCCTGACTTCACCATCTTCCTGCAGCACCGGCGTGATTAGGCCGCTCTTTGTTTCAACACGGATCTGATTCCTGCGTGTCAAACCGTGATCATGGACATAGCGCACGAAACAACGCGCGCCGTTACCGCATTGTTCGACTTCGCCGCCATCGGCATTATAAATGCGATAGAAAAAATCGGCATCACCGTTTGCCTTTTCCACCAATAGAATCTGGTCGCAGCCAATACCGAAATGCCTGTCGGCGATAAAGCGTATCTGTTCCCGATTCAGCGAAACAGCCTGATTAATAGCGTCGATCACCACAAAATCGTTGCCAAGACCGTGCATTTTAGTAAATTTTATTTTCATTTGTAAACAGGTGGTTAAATCTAAAATCTCAGTTGGCCGTTATCCGATAATCATTCATAAACAAACCGCCGCCGATAATTAACAACGCTTTCTCTCAACATTTTCAATCCATAACGCTGACAGGCATGAATCGCTGAATGACTCCGCTGTCGACCTTTAAAATCAATGTGTTGAACGTCATTCCACAGACGATGAGTTTCATATCATCAACAAGCATTCTGCCATAACCTTTACTTGCGCTCTGTATAAATACCATGTGAGAATCGTGATTCACGACATTTTTTCACACCGTCGCTGCGCTCTGACGCGTCTGATACAAACTGATCAATGGGAGACCCGCACATGAAGTTAACCGAATTATACTGGCACCGCATCACTCCTTTGCATCTTCTG
This sequence comes from uncultured Nitrosomonas sp., assembly GCA_964639015.1. Lineage (GTDB taxonomy): Bacteria > Pseudomonadota > Gammaproteobacteria > Burkholderiales > Nitrosomonadaceae > Nitrosomonas. Next base: position 2,428 of record CAZXBP010000194.1, on the reverse strand, counting down.
CTGTGGCCGTTAAGCCTGTTGTTCAGTTTATTCATAGCGCTGCGCAAGCTGGTTTACTGGCTGGATTTTTTTCCTTCGGTCCGATTGCATGTTCCGGTTGTCATCATTGACAGCATCACCAGCGACGACGCAGGCAAAACCCCGCTGGCGCTCTGGCTTGCCGACAATCTGCTGGCCCGCGGTCTGCGACCCGGCATTGTAGTCCGAGGCAATCTCGACAATCCCGGCAGGCCGGAAGCGGTATCAAGCGCAAGCGACCCTGTCAACGCAGGCGATAAAGCCGTTCTGCTTGTCAGCCGGTTTAATCAGAAGTGCCCTGTATGGATCGGCGGCAATCCGGCCGCGACTGCATCAGCGCTGCTCAAGGCAAACCCCGAATGCAATATCATTATCAGTACGCACGGACTCCAGTATCCTCGCCTTGAACGCGATATTGAAATTGCCGTCGCCAGCTTCGGCGAAACCAGCTTCGGTAACGGCCTGTTGCTGCCCGCCGGCCCCCTGCGCGCCAGCATCAAGATTCTGCAAAAAGTCGATGCCGTCATCATCAATGGTACACATCCAGACCGCTACGACATGTCTCGCTGGGCAAAGACTTATACAATGAGACTTTCTGGCCAGACGGTTTATAAACTGACCGCCCCGGACACCCGCCAGCCGGTTTCAGTTCTGAAAGACAAAAAACTGCTGGCCGTCAGCCGATACGCGAACATGCCCTGGTTTTTTGAACAAATCCAGCGCACCGGACTTCAGGCCAATCCACATACCTTTAATGAAGAGCATCGTTATGTTGAAGAAGATTTTCTGAAATCCGACAGCGAAGCGGTTATTATGCCCGAAGAAGAAGCGCTGCAATGCACCGGTTTCAAACAGGTATCCATCTGGGCGTTACCGGCTGAAATCTGGATCAGCGGCGACGAATTGCAGTCTCTGATTTTGAGCCGGCTCAAAGAAAAATACCCCGATATTGAATTGACCGCCGTTACGGATTAATCCCCCTGTTTTGCCCTGGCCGGACACTGTTTTGCGCGCCGCCTCGTCTGCATCCTTGTTCAGCGCAGGTATGCCGTCACATTCACAACACCACCAACCACAGACGTCGCTGCAAACGACCAGATTATGAAGCGGCCCGGCCTGGGCTCATTGCCCATCATTTCCGGCCGCCGTTCGGTGATCAGGTCACTGCGTTCAGCCTGCGGGAGTGCTGTTTGTGTCTGGTGCACATAAAAAAAGCACACCCGAAAGGTGTGCTTTTTTATCCTGCTCAAATCAACGCATCATTAAAGCAATGGAATAATCATCAGCGCTACAATGTTGATGATCTTGATCAGCGGATTAATTGCCGGACCAGCGGTATCCTTGTAAGGGTCGCCGACAGTATCACCGGTAACGGAAGCTTTGTGCGCTTCACTGTTTTTGCCGCCGAAATGACCATCTTCAATATACTTTTTAGCATTATCCCATGCACCACCGCCTGCCGTCATGGAAATCGCCACAAACAGACCGGTTACGATAGAACCCATCAAAACGCCGCCAAGCGCCTGAGGGCCAAGCAACACACCAACCAATACCGGCACCAGCACTGGCAAAAGCGATGGAATCATCATCTCTTTAATTGCGGCCTTGGTCAGCATATCCACCGCGCGCGAATAATCCGGCTTGGCCGAACCATCCATAATACCGGGAATTTCCTTGAACTGACGGCGCACTTCCACCACCACGGAACCCGCCGCGCGACCCACGGCTTCCATCGACATTGCACCAAACAGATATGGAATCATGCCGCCGATAAACAGGCCAATGATAACCATGTGGTTTGACAAATCGAATGTCAGCATGTGACCGGCAGCTTCCAGCCCATGTGTATAATCCGCAAACAATACCAGCGCGGCGAGACCGGCGGAACCAATCGCATAGCCCTTGGTTACCGCTTTGGTGGTGTTGCCTACGGCGTCAAGCGGATCGGTAACCGCACGGACAGATTCAGGCAGATCAGCCATTTCTGCAATACCACCCGCATTATCCGTAATCGGGCCATACGCATCCAGTGCCACAATGATACCGGTCATCGACAGCATCGCGGTTGCTGCAATTGCGATGCCATACAGGCCGGCTAACGCATACGCCATCAGAATACTTAAACAAACAGCCAGAACTGGTGCTGCTGTAGCGCGCATGGAAACACCCAGACCGGCAATGATATTCGTTGCATGCCCTGTAGTGGAGGCTTCCGCGATATTTTGCACGGGCGGATAATCGGTTGATGTGTAGTATTCGGTTATCACCACCATTGCACCGGTCAACAGCAAGCCGATTGCGCCCGCCAGGAATACACGCAGCACCAGAGCGCCGCCGGCCACTTCAACACCTGATACTTCGAGCGACATATCCGCCATGAACCATACGGTCACCGGCAGATACGCAACCA
>CAZXBP010000193.1:2209-5403 GCA_964639015.1 uncultured Nitrosomonas sp. | reverse complement strand
TTACCAGATTTTATCTCGGAGTAAATTCGGTGAAGATCTACGCTGAATAGTTACCAATTTTTTTGAGTACTTTATCTGTTGCCAATAGTAAATCTGTAAGCAATTGTTCATCAATTTCCAAATAGCCTTCATATTCCGCCAGGTTGCGGCGATCATGGCATAAAATCAACACACGCCAGATCTCCGGGCCCAAACCCAGCGTGTGCGGGGTACATTGAAATACAATGTAACGCTTGTCGGATCGATATCCATGCCAGCGCAATGCTGCCAAAGCCAGCGCGTGAGCTGCATTGTAAGCCAGATCAAATCGACTCTCGATCGATAACATAGTGTTATGCGCATCGGTCAATCGTACCCGGCCCGATCGAATAAGACCTTCGAACTCTTTCACGTCTCCAGCCTCACGTTTCAGATGGCCAGTTTTGACTAGATTTTCCAGATTAGGAGAGATCATCTACCGTACCTATCAGGAAAATTTTGTTCTCATTCAGTACTCGACTCACAAAGGCATTATCCTCTGCTCGCTTGCGAGCCCAGTCCCCGGGTTTATACAGCGTAGGGTTGATCGTTCTGCCAAGGCGATTTTCTGTCTCGGCTAATTGGGTAATAACCTCGGAATAAGTCAGATCAGAGGTAACAATCATCACATCAATATCGCTACTTACCCTATCCGTCGCTTTTGCCACCGAACCATAAATAAACGCTACCTTGATTCTGTCAGCAAGGGGGATTAATGCCTCACGCAGCGCGTCAGCCAATCCAAACGTCTTCAGAGCGATTCCACGCAATTCCTCGAAGATAGGTGATTGACGGTTTGCCTGGTAGTGCTTCTGATTGCCGATCGGAGTCACAGTCAGCAAACCTGCTCCCGCAAGCTTTTCTAGTTCGCGCTGTACCGAACCGATCCCAACCCCCGCAAAGCGCACGATCTCATTGGCGTAATAACTCCGCTCGGGATTGCCGAACAAGAGCCCGAGCACACGCTGCTGTGTTTTGGAAAACAAGGCGTCGCTTAGGCCAGTTTGAGTAAGGATATTCGTTCCCATATCGGGAACGATAGCACCCTTTTTGAGAACGATCAATTCATGGCTGCATGTTATCATAGTCGCGACACCAGCTCCCGCATTGCCTTTGCCGGCCAGATTGTTTTGCCGCGTAGCGTCATAGGGCGACCATTGAGTTTACAAGAAACGGCTAACGGATCGATATCCATCACATTTGCCTCGCGTTGCAACCATACCTCTGTGTCACTCGCAGAAATATTCAACGATCCCAGCACGGAACGATCTGTAGCCGTATCGAAGCGCATTGATCCAAGCGCCAGTTCAGTCTTTTTGATCCACGCAACCGGGCATCCCAAAGCTGCCAGCGTGGCAAGGTACAACGGCCGGAAACACCTCGCCTCGAATTCGGCAAAATGTTCCTTGCGCAGCCCCGGTAGAAACAACACATAGCGCGTTGCGTCGTGGCACAGCATCACACACTGGCGCCGGTCAAAGGTGAGCAGATGCCCATGCCAACTTCCCAGCGGACTGGTTTCATGCAGCGGCACCGGCGAAATATCGGTCAGTTTCGCCGCAAGCTTTTTCGAACAGTGCAGAATCACGCCAAACCGCCCGAGAATGCCTGGCTCAGTACAGCTTGGCGCAGGCGCTCGGCGCGCTGGAGGTTGGCGTCTACCTGGAACTCGGTTTCGTGTATTAGGGAGAGGCGGCGGTCGACTTCGGCGACGATGCGGTGCTGCTCAACGACAGGGGGCAGCGGAACCGGGAATGCACTCAGTTTTGTTAGGTTGATAGATGCGAGGTTTGTTGTCTGCTTTCCTTCCCGCAAGAAATAGTCCTTGCCGAACGTATTTCCCCACCACGACACCAGCTTCGGCGAAAGCTCGTTCATATAGAGGCGCGCGCGGAAGACATGGTTTTGGTGGATGCAATCGGCTAACTGTCCCTCCCATATCCAGCCGCGACCAAGCTTATCGCGGTCCCCTCCTTCATTGAAGAGAATATCTCCCCGCTGCAAGCGCAGCTCTTCAATGTCGGTCTCTGGAGCGTCAATGAACTTCACTTCAGATAGATCGAGATAGCCACGCTGAACGTTGGCAACTCGAAGATATGGAACAGATCTGGCTGTCGGGTCTTGGCGTTTCTTGTCAACGGTGATGCCGCCTTTTAAGGCCGCTATCGAGTCTAGGCGCGCCCACACCCACCCCTCTGGCAATTCGGGCAGGTCGGTAGTGTCGGGTGCGGCGGGTTCTTTGTATTTGCCCTTGCCTTTCCACTGGCTACGGCGGGTTTCGAGGATGCGTTGTAGGAGCTGCTCGCCAGTTTCGTAAGTTGCAGTGGCATCTTGCCGCTGATCCAAGCGGCGGGACGCCGCTTCTACGCTTGCACGGCGGGCGTGTTCGGCTTCGGTTTCGACGAGGCGGCCTTCGACGGCGGCTTTGAGGACGGCAGCTTTGTAACGCTTGAGGTTGGCCTTGACGCGCTTGAGATTGGCGACGGCTTCGTCGAGGCGAGAGAATTATTTTTCGATTTCCGCGACGATATGTTTTTGTTGGTCGGGAGGTGGGACAGGGATTGGTAACATGCGCAAAATACTTTGGCTTATGTTCGGTTGTGCACCACCAATTGCTTGAGCTACCAAATCAGGTCGGACGAAACGCAAGTACCAAAATAAGTATTTCTTATCAATAGAATCTGTCGGAAAGATCGCGCATACTGCCTGATTGGTTGTGGCATCTTCCTTGAGAATACCGAGCTTTCCGACGGTTGCGCCGTAAAGCGCAATTAGAAGAGTTCCTGCCGGAAACAGCTTTGCACTAGAATTAGTGACAGCTTCCGCGGTAATATATTCCTCAATTTTCTCAACAATACCGTCCGGTAGCTCACCCGATTTTACCCATGGAATATCTCCAGTGAAGTACGCGGTGTTCTTTCTGCTCGGAGTACCACCGCTCGTCGTTTTGCAGATATCGCCAAGTCTCGACCACACCCAGCCGGCTGAAAGACTTGATAAGGGTGGTTGGTTCACTTCCGGATCTTGTTCAGAAATACTTGCCCTTCGTGCACTCATGCTGCCAACGTCTCGTTCAATTCTTCAATGATCGCATTCAACTGATCGCCGAACAGTTGATACCCTTTGCCCAGTCCGCCCTGCTGAGCGAAGGGTGCGTACTCAAAGTCGTCAGGCGC
>CAZXBP010000193.1:0-2109 GCA_964639015.1 uncultured Nitrosomonas sp. | reverse complement strand
CTTTGCCCAGTCCGCCCTGCTGAGCGAAGGGTGCGTACTCAAAGTCGTCAGGCGCGATGCTGAGGTTAGCAGCGATGTGGTTGCGGATCATTTCCAGCCATTTCATTTGTTCGGGGGTAAACCCTGTAGAAGCGGCATCCTGCCGCTTATCGTCTTTATCCAAGCGGCGGGACGCCGCTTCTACCCAGGCATTGAAGTTGGCGTTGACCCGTTCAGGGAACGGAATGAGCTCGTTGTCCTGGTGCATGGCGAAGCGCACCAGGGACACCAGGTCGGTGAGAATACGGCGGCCAGAAGCACCTTTCACTTTGGATTTTTCCAGTGCAGCGTAGGCTTGCCAGAGCTGTGATTCGTTCCACAGATAGGGCGGTTTTTCGATGGCATCGGCCAGCTCTTTGATGTGCTCATATTGCAAGCGTTTGCCTGTCTGCGTTACTCTGTGACGCGCAGGTAGACTGTAAAGCACCTGCAGCGCAGTGATTTCGTCCTTATGCGCTTGAATGAATTGCTCGAAGGATTGCACCATACCACGGGCGCGGTCGAGCGCTTCGGGGGAGAAGCCGACATCGATGACTTCGTCGGCGCTGATGATGTCGATGACGACTTCGTTTTTCTTTTTGATCTCGGTGAGTAGCGCGCGCAATTCTGGATCGTAGAGTGGTTTCACGGCATCCCGGATAATTTGAGTGCGCAGCAATGTAGCAGCGGCGTCTCGCCGCTTGTCATCTGAATGAGAGGAAGCTGCAGCAACGTATTCATGATGGCGTTCAATATAGTGTTCGATATTATAAAGCTCTTCCGGGTTACGGATAATGCGATCGTAATACTCCTTTTGCCATACGGTAACAGCGGCATCTTGCCGTTTTGTGTCAGCCAAGCGGCAAGATGCCGCTTCTACTTTCAGGATCTGTTTAGAGGTATAGCTCTTCCAGGAATGGATGATATCTGAAAGCGCATGGGGTGCAAGGGGTGTCACAATGACATGAACATGGTTGCTGGCGACAACAAATTTACCCAGGCGATAACGATCACCGTCGAAATACCGGAATGCGGCTGATACCAATGCAGCTATTTCAGGGATGGCGAGCACACAACTGCCTGCACCTTGATCGAGCCACTGCTCGATATGCCGGGAAAACCGTTCAAAATATTCCTGTTCCTGCGCTGATGTCCAAGGTTTGGGATTGTGCGCTAACCAATAGTCCTTTTCTTCACGCCATTTTTCCAATTTTTCTCTGGGTAGGGAATCGGCCAGCCGGAAGGTTACAAAATAAGTTACTTGGTCTTGCCGCCAGTGCGGTAGATTCGCTCGCGTGATATCGATGGGGGCATAAGGATTCAGAAAATGGATGAGTTGCTCATTTCCATCCTCTTCGAAGCTGGTTAAGCGGCGGGACGCCGCTTCTACTGGGTTATCGGGGTCGAGGGATTGAATGATGTTGTGGGCAAGGTCTTTGAGGCTGTAGCCGCCACTGAGTTGGCGGATTCTTTGGTCGTCTTCGGGCTTGAGGCGATGTTCCATTCTGGCGAGGCGGCCAGCGAGCGAGGTGAGCACATCGTCTTCGGTGTTGCCGAAGGCGACGGCCTGCAGAAGCTTTTCGAAGCTGACGGTGGGCTTCTGCTCCATCGGGCGGGAGTCGGTTTTATCCTGTTCGCACACGCCGACAGCGTCGACGATGACGAAGTGATCCTTGGCCTTGGCGTCGGGCGTGACGCTTTGCAGGTCGTCAGGCTTGATGACACGCACGCCGCGGCCTTTCATCTGCTCGAAGAAAGCGCGCGACTTGACGGCGCGCATGAACATGACCACTTCCACCGCCTTGATGTCGGTGCCGGTAGCGATCATATCCACGGTGACGGCGATGCGCGGCATCGGGCTGGTGCGAAATTCGTTGATGAGGTCTTTCGGCTTCGCGCCCGTGGTTCGGTAGGTGATCTTCTGTGCGAAGTCGTTACCTTTGGCGAATTCCTCGCGCACGATGTCGACGATGTTTTCGGCGTGAGCGTCGTCCTTGGCAAAAATAAGTGTCTTGGGTACCCAACTGCGCCCCGGAAAAATCTCCGTAAACAGCTTATCGCGGTAGGTCTGTATGATTTTGCGAATCTGGT
>CAZXBP010000192.1:0-5440 GCA_964639015.1 uncultured Nitrosomonas sp. | reverse complement strand
TGATTCACCATTTGGATAAGCTGATATTGTTCAGGTTGTTCCATTTATTCATACCTTTAATCATCACGGATAACGGTCAACTGAGGTTTTTAGGTTAAAGGCGCGTTGCTTGTTCCGGCGCAGGCTGATCGACCATTGTGGTCAGAAAATGGCGGGCGATACAGTCTTGTATCATAGTGACCATTTGCGATTCTTCCATACTGTGCAGCGCATCGAATAGTGCGGGTACGATTTTTATAAAGACATGCACCAGTTGTGGATCGAAGTGCTGGTTGCTCTGCTGTACGATATGATCTATCGCTTCATCTATCGGCCATGATTTTTTATAGGGACGTTCGGACGTCAGTGCGTCAAACACATCTGCGATAGCGAATATACGCGCACTCAATGGAATTTCGTCACCTTTAAGTTCTTTCGGATAACCACTGCCATCGTATTTTTCATGATGAAACTCGACCACATCCCGCGCGCCGCTGATCCAGCTGGATTGCTCCAGAATGTCCACTCCGAGCGGCACATGTGTTTTCATGATGTCGAATTCCTGTGGCGTCAGTTTCCCGGGTTTGAGTAAAATCGGATCGCGTATGCCGATTTTTCCAACATCGTGCAGAAAAGCGCCCATGATCAGATTGCGTAATTCATTGCGCGGCAAGCCGATCGCTTCACCAAGTCGCAGTGCATAGTAGGTTACTCTGTAATTGTGGGTATTGGTATCTGAATCGCGTTCCGCAATTGCGCATCCCAATACATTCATTAACTCAAGATTTCCCATCAGAAGATCATCGGCTAACCGGATCAATCGGCGATTGAGTCTGATAATGATGGGGTACATCAATAACGTGGTAAATGTGATGCTGATTGATACAAATAACAATGTGCGGATCAGCTCGGATCTGATCGTAGCCAGAGTTTTTTCGTCAACCTGGTAGATGCCTTCAAAATAACCCATCGTTCCTGCCGGTGTAATTCCACCGCCTTTTATCGGCACGAGAACGACAATGAATAATTTTCCGCCATTAAAGTGAAATTCGTGCGTAAATTCACCGCGCTGCGGGAATTGATGACGGTGCTGCCCAATCCAGTTTTCCGTCGCTTCTTCACCCGGTCGAACTGCTTCCACTCTGAGCTGCTGGTCAAGATCATACAGCTCAACGATGAAAAAATTCTGCCGCACAAGTTGCTGCGCGAGATTCGTCAGATGCTGCTGTGAGGCTGTGTCGAGGTGTGCAAGATCATAATTGAATTCCTCGCTGAGGATGGCCGATTCATGCAGTGCCAGCTGGTGAACAAACTGCTGAAAGCGGCGCATTTCTGACCATAAAATCGCGCCTCCGATTACAATGCAAAGAAACAGCCAGCCGAGAAACAACCGGATCAGGACTTTTCGGTGTATGAGCCGGGCCGTGGATAGCGCAGCCCGGGAATCAATATTGGCGTTAAAGGGTTTTTGTTTCATAGTATTCAGGAAAGCTGGATTTTTTCCGCTTGCCGGAGCAGTCTATCACGTAACTGCGCAATCAAATTTGCCGGCTTCAATCCATCTTATTTCTTATTTATCGCAAATATGCGATTATTTGCTGCCAATGTTTTCTGAACGATAACGAATGACTTTTCTCAGCTCTAGAACGATTAATGGGATAAAGCCTGCTGCAAACCAGCCTGCGCACTGGGCAAGTGTAATCGGTTCGATTTTGAACAATGCTTGAAACATTGAAATATGGTGTATCGCCAACTGCAAGGCGAAGCCTGCTGCCACAACGAGAAATAGGCGTAAATTGGAAAATAGGCTGATTTCCCAAACAGTGCGTTGTTCACTTCGTGCTCCAAAAGCACGCAGCAGGCCGGCAATCACCAATACGGTGAACGCAGCATCACGAGCTTGTTCAAGGCTGTTACCCATGAGGTAGAGCTCATAGGCAAATACACCGAGTGTGACACTCGCAGTCAACGAGCCGGTAAAGAGCGTCATTTTGATTAAATCCCGACTAATTAAGGGTGCTTGTGAAGATCGGGGTGGACGATTCAACACGCCCCGGTCAATCGGATCGGTCGACAAAGCCAGCGCCGCAAAACCATCCGTTACCAGATTGATCCATAAAAGATAAAGTGGTAACAGCGGCAATGGCCAGCCGAGTAGAATCGCGATCAGCATTACAATTAATTCGCCGCTACTGCTTCCGAGCAAATAAGCCAACGTTTTAGCAATATTGTCATAAATGCCTCGACCCTCTTCTACCGCAGCTACAATGGAGGCAAAGTTATCATCGGTGATGATGATGTCGGCGGCCTCTTTGGTCACTTCTGTACCCGTCAACCCCATAGCGATTCCGATGGAGGCTTCCTTGATCGCAGGGGCATCATTCACCCCGTCCCCGGTCATGGCTACCACCTTGCCCCGTGCTTTCCAGGCACGTACGATGCGAAGCTTGTGCTCGGCAGTCACGCGCGCATAAACTGAAACTTGGGCTACTCGCTCCGTCAGCGCTTTGTCATCCAATCGATCGAGCTCATTGCCAACCAGAACTTCGTCACCTTTACCCAGTATGCCCAATTCATAACCAATGGCCCGCGCGGTATCAGGGTGGTCACCCGTGATCATCACGACTTTGATGCCAGCACGCTTACACTTGGCCACAGCTTCCTTTGCCTCGGCACGTGGCGGATCCTGCAAGCCGATGAGCCCCAGAAAAATAAGCTCCTTTTCGATTTCATTGTCACTTACTGCAGTGCCTTTCTCAAAGCCTGGATTTGTCAGTGGCCGTTCTGCAATGGCAAGCACGCGCAATGCCTCTTCTGCCAGTAATTTATTGGCATCAAGCAATCGAGTGCGATCAGCTTCGCTTAATGGTTTGACGCCTTGCTCGGTGCGGATCAAGGTGCAACGGCTAAGAATCACTTCCGGTGCACCTTTTACAAATGCCCACGGCTGCTCTTCCTGCTTGCGGATAATGGTCATGCGTTTGCGTTCGGAGTCAAAGGGCAGTGTAGCCAGTCGCGGCATTTCCGTTTCGATCGCTTGCCGGGTGATATTAGCTTTCGCGGCAGCAACCAACAAGGCACCCTCAGTGGTGTCTCCCACCACTATAGGGCGATCATTTGCAGAGGTTAGTTCTGCGTCGTTGCAAGCTGCCGCAGCGTGCAGCAAGGCGTACAGCTGCGGGTCTTCCGAAGGTATACGCTCGGTATTACCCCTAATGAATACACCTTCGATAGCGTAACCTTCGCCGGTGATGCGATACCTACTGTCCGCAGTAATCAACTTGCGCGCAGTCATTTCACCCATGGTCAAGGTACCGGTCTTGTCGGTACAGATCACCTCAGCGCAACCCAGCGTTTCGACCGCAGCCATATGTCGCACCAGTGCATTGCGCAGCGCCATGCGCTGTACCCCCAATGCGAGTGCGATAGTCACAACCGCTGGTAGTCCCTCGGGAATGGCGGCGACCGCCAAACTCACCGTACTCAGAAAAAGCTCGAATGGTGCAATGCCGCGCAACCATCCCAGACTAAAAATCAGCGTGACTATGCCTAAACAAGCCCACAATAAAAAATGCCCTGCTTTATCGAGTTTTCGTTGTAGTGGAGTTTCTCCGCTTTCGGCAGTCTCCAGCAATTTGGCGATACGGCCCAGTTGCGTTTCCATACCGGTATTGACTACGATTGCGCGACCAGAACCGTTAGTCACACTAGTGCCGAGGAAAACCATGTTCTGTTGCTCCGCTAGCGGCGTTTCTAGAGGCAGTGTATCAGTGAGTTTATCTACTGCTTGCGATTCACCGGTGAGCGGCGCTTCATTGACGTGTAAAACCGAGCTCTCGATTAAACGAGCATCTGCCGCGACCAAGTCTCCGCCTTCCAGCAGCAAAATATCGCCTGGCGCGATTTCAGTCGCAGCCACCACTGCGCTATGTCCATCGCGGATGACCCGGCAATGAGGAGCTGCCAAATGCGCTAACGCAGCGGCTGCTTTCTCTGCTCGATATTCCTGAACAAAACCAATGATTGCATTTAAAATCACGATGGCAATAATCGCAATACCATCTACCGTCTCTCCCAGTGCTGTCGAAATCACCGCCGCTCCAATCAACACCCAAATAATCAAGCTCTTGAACTGAGCCATAAAAATGGTCAAAGCCGAGAACCGCTTGCCTTTCCGTAGCTTGTTAGGTCCATATTGGGTGAGACGGATAGCAGCTTCCTGATCGGATATTCCTTTTTCCGTATCGGTTGCTAAAAGATTCTCGAGTTCGGTTGTCGATTGGTTATGCCATGCGGTCATGGTGATATTCTGTCCATTAATATTATTTTATGTATTGTCTGCCAGAAACTTGATCTCCTTGTGCCAGCGCCAAATTACATAGATCGCCGGGATCACGAACAGCGTCAGCAACATGGCCGAGCCCACCCCACCGATCATCGGTGCAGCCAAACGCTTCATCACATCGGCGCCGACGCCGGTTGCCCACATCACCGGGATCAGACCTAGGATATTAGCCAGACCTGCCATGGCCATGGGACGAATGCGCTCCAGTGCGCCTTGCTGCACGGTTTCCAGCAGATCCGGTAGAGATTTAAGTTGTCCCAATGCTTTACGTCGCTTGCAGGCTTCGTCAAGGTAGCTGAGCATCATGGCACTGGTTTCGGCAGCCACTCCAGCCAGCGCAATCAAACCCACCCACACGGCGATACTCATGTTGTAGTTAAGCAGCGCCAAAAACCAGAGCCCACCCACCAGCGAAAGCGGCACGCCTAACATGAGAATGAGGGTCTCAGCGACGGAACGGAACGTGAAATAATACAAAAGAAAAATAATGGCAAGGGTCAGTGGCACGAAAATCTTGAGCCGCTCTTTCACCCGTTCCATGAATTCATATTGCCCCGACCAAGCTAAAGTGTAACCGGGGGGCAGTTCGATCTGGTCACGCACGACCTGCTTCAAGTCTTCCACATAACTGCCCACGTCGCGCCCAGTCATGTCCACATAGACATAACCGGACAACATGCCGTCTTCATCGCGGATCATGGCAGGGCCGCTGACCATGCGTAATTCCACCAGTTGGGCCAAGGGCACCTGAGCGCCATTGGGCGCACTTACCGTGAGTCGTCCCAGTTTATCCAAGTCATCGCGCTGCTCGCGCAGGTAGCGCAGATTGACTGGGTAGCGCTCGCGTCCCTCTATGGTGGTGGTGATGCTTTCTCCACCAATGCCCGATTCAATGATTCTGCTCACGTCCATGACGGTGAAGCCGTAGCGAGCGATCTCATCACGATTGATGATAAAATCCAGGTAATAGCCACCTGAAACGCGTTCCGCATAGACGCTGCGAGTACCAGGAATTTCCTTGGCGACCATCTCGATATTTTTGCCGATGGTTTCGATGGTCTTTAAGTTTGGCCCGTAAATTTTGATGCCCAAGGGTGTGCGCACACCCGTGGTGAG
>CAZXBP010000191.1:0-5447 GCA_964639015.1 uncultured Nitrosomonas sp. | reverse complement strand
ACATTGATCGGTTATAAGTTGTTTAAATCCAGACGCTTTAAAAACTGGATGGCAAGCCGGAGTAATAGGAAAGCGTAGTTAAGACAAATTTTTTAATAAAGATTTATAATAATATTTTTGTACAGGAACAAATTTAATGTCTATCAAAATGATAAAACAATTTTTTATATCAGTTGTAGTGGCATCCGGATTGATTTTTACAGGCCAAGTGCAGGCTCATGGTGGATTAGCGCTGGCTGATGACTTATGTATTTTGACCGTTGGCCCCTACACAGTTCATTTTACCGGTTATCAACCGCTGACTCAGGAAGAAGAATTTTGCGAGGATATTCCTGAAATAGGAAAAACTGTTGTGGCACTCGATTATATTAACGATGAATTGCGTCCGATGGAAACGGAAGTTCGCATTGTTAGCGGCAGTAGAATACTCGTGCCGGATGATGTGAAAAGGGTCAGTGCTGAAGATTTGAAGTCATTGACGGTCTACCATTTGCCTGCAAAAGTATACCCAACTGCATCAATCATGATTGAACATACTTTTCCTGAGAAAGGTAAGTTTGCCGGAATTGTGACAGTATCAGGTGAAGGGAAAGAGTGGGTTTCAGTGTTTCCGTTTTCTGTCGGCGAAGGACGTCGTATCAATTGGATGACCGACATTCTGCCGTATGTTTTGCTTGTGGCAGCTGCCGCGTTCTTTTTTCTGCGCAGTCGTAAGAAACCAAACCAGGATGGCACCCCTGCATAATGTCTGCGTGTAATTACATCGTTTTTTTATAAGCAGGAGATACTGTCCTGCTTTCGAAACACGGCTTTTTATAAGCCGTGTTTTTTTATGGTGGTGCGCCCGGTAGGGGCACTTACTTGGAGCTGGAAGTCCTCTACTCGTCCGACAAGGGGGAGAGTTAGCCAAACGGCAAGGGTGCCGAGACTGACGTGACGACCCGCAAGCGGACGAAAACGGAGAAGGAGCAGGAAGGCGGGCTGATGGAGGCCGTGTCCGAACGCGGCAACCTATGGCTTGCCTATGATCGAGTGACCAAGAACAAAGGCGCGGCTGGTGTCGATGGCATCGGTATCGCCGAATTCAAGGAGCATCTCAAGCAACACTGGCCGTCGATCAAGGCCAAGCTACTGGCCGGGGAATACATGCCCCGCACCGGTATACGCCGGGTGGACATCTCCAAGCCGCAAGCCGGGGTCAGGACGTTTGGCAGCCCGCCCGACGCTGACGGATCGACTGATCCAGCAAGCGTTGTATCAAGTGCTACTGCCGATCTTCGAGGTGGAATTCTCCGAATCGAACTATGGCTTCCGACCTGGGAGGAACGCCCATCAAGCGGTCAAGGCGGCGTGGAGATTTGTAGCCGAAGGCCGCAGGGTTGTGGTCGATATGGACTTGGAGAAATTCTTCGACCGCGTTAATCACGACTTGCTGATGCAGAAACTCTCAACGAAGATTAAAGACGGGCGAGTACTGCGCATCATTTGCCGGTATCTCGAAGCGGGTATGATGGCAGACGGGATTGTTTCCCAACGGACAGAGGACACGCGCCGCAGCAAGGCGGGCCCCTAAGTCCGCTGCTATCGAACATTCCCCGATCCTGCGAGGCTGGATGGCGTATTTCAAGCTGACCGAGACCAAGAAGGTGCTGGAAGAGTTGGATAGCTGGATCAGGCGCAAGCTGCGCTGCATCCTGTGGCGACAGTGGAAACGTCCTTACACTCGCGCCAAGAACTTGATGAAGGCAGGGCTGATGGAGGAGCGGGCATTTCGCTCGGCCTTCAACCAGCGCGGGCCGTGGTGGAACAGTGGCGCAAGCCACATGAACCAGGTGTTCCCGAAGTCCTTCTTTGATCGTTTAGGTCTGGTGTCGCTGCTCGATACGATGCGCCGACTCCAGTGTGTTCAACCTAAAAACCTCAGTTGAATGGGATTTAGAGTGTGCTGATTTTTATTTCCGGCAAGGCGCAATGAGGCGTAATAGCGCGTTATTACAACGAATTGCAACGTAGCCGGAATTAAAAAGCAGCGTGCTATAAATACCATAGTGTGACTCACCATTTGGATGAACGGGTATAGTTCAGGTTGTTCTATTTATTCATACCGTTAGTCATGCTGAATAACGATCAACTGAGGTTTTTAGGTTAAACTGTGTGTAATATCGCCCAACATGAATTAAACGCAAATAGCAAACTTCTACATGCCAAGTACACAAGTTCTTTTTCAAAATAAACAGAAAAAATCGCTTTCCGGATTGCTTGAATTGCCGGAAGTGCGCGTTAATTGCTTTGCCATTTTTGCGCACTGTTTTACTTGTTCTAAAGACGGAATTGCTGCCACATATATTTCCAGAGCACTTGCAGAAAATGGAGTGGCTGTTTTGCGATTTGATTTTACCGGTCTCGGTAACAGTGCAGGAGATTTTTCAAATACTAATTTTTCATCAAATTTAGATGATTTATTTGCTGCCGCCGAATTTTTGCAAAAGCAATATGCCGCGCCTCAACTGTTAATCGGCCACAGTTTGGGCGGATCGGCAGTGCTCGCCGTTGCGAACCAAATTGAGTCAATAAAGGCAGTCGTAACAATCAACGCGCCAGCGACAGCTGAACATGTGAAACATTTGTTCGTTGACGCGCACAATGAAATTCTAAACAATCAATCAGCCGAAGTATCATTGGGCGGCCGCAGTTTCACCATACAAAAACAGTTCATTGAAGATCTGAATCGCCATAACACGCTCAATCATATAAAGCAATTGGGAAAAGCCCTGTTGGTTTTTCATTCTCCTGTGGATCAAGTTGTCTCCATAGACGAAGCAACGCGTATTTATGTCGCTGCAAAACATCCAAAAAGCTTTATTTCACTCGATCACGCAGATCACCTTTTGTCTGATAAAGGTGATGCGGATTATGTTGCTGCTGTGATAATTGCCTGGGTAAGTCGTTATTTGGTAGACTCTTCTTCATTTGAGAGTTTTTTCGTCAATAATCATCACGACGATGCTTTGCCGATTATCCCGCCTGGCACAGTAATTGTCAGAGAGCGCGATAAGAAATTTACACGCGAGATTTTTACTCAACAGCATCGTTTTATCAGCGATGAACCGGTAGAACAGGGCGGTGCTGATTCAGGCGCCAATCCCTATGAATTATTGCTTGCAGCACTGGGCAGCTGTACTTCCATGACATTGCGAATGTATGCGAATCATAAAAAGCTTGATCTGGAAGATATTGAAGTGACGTTGCGTCATAGTCGCGTACACCTGGACGATTGTGCAACCTGTGATGAAAAAAATAGCCTGGTTGATAAAATCAGCAGAGAGATCCGGCTTGTTGGCCAATTGAATGAAGATCAGCGCAAACGACTGCTTGAAATTGCCGATAAGTGTCCAGTACATAAAACACTGGTAAATGAAATTGTCATCGAAACAAAATTGACCGAATAATCTTTCAATGAATAAGACAGCAACTGAGGAAAAGTTTCGCATCGACAAATGGTTGTTTGCAGCCCGGTTTTATAAAACACGTTCATTGGCTGCCGAAGCGATTGAGCGTGGCAGGGTTCATTTAAGCGGTGCTCGCGTTAAACCTTCCAAAACGTTGACCATAGGTGATATTCTGAACTTGCGCATAGGCAACTATCACTATGAAATCGAAGTGCTGGAACTAAGCAATAAACGAGGATCGGCAACGATTGCCCAGCAGCTTTATCGTGAAACCGAAGAAAGCTGTCAGCAACGTGAAATAGTTGCCGAACGACTTAAAGCACAGCCGCAGCCTTTTTATACTAAAGGCCGGCCAACCAAACGTGATCGCAGAGAAATAACGCGACTAAAATATTCTGAATAAAGCGATATTTTCTCAGAAAAGAACGGGAGCTTTGGGTGCCGGTTTTCAGGGAATTATTTAACGCGGTATTTCTTCATTTGCCCGGCTATTTCCATAAGGTCTGGCTTCTTCTGCGAAAATAACAGCTTGAATTGTTGCAGGAGTTTCACATGTTGATGCAATCCATTAATCCGGCCACAGGTCGAATCTTAAACACTTTTTCGGCTCTGCGTTCTGAAGAAATTGCCGAAATAATTAAACGTGCAGCGTCTGCACAAATACAGTGGGCAGCGCTTGGTATCGGGCAGCGGACGGATTATCTGCTCAGGCTTGCAAAATTGTTGCGACAAAATCGTGATATGTACGCAACGATTATCACAGAAGAGATGGGTAAATTGCTCAAAGAAGCCAGAGCTGAGGTGGAAAAATGTGCATGGGGCTGTGAATTTTACGCTGCGCATGCCGCACGTTTTCTTGCTGATGAATCAGTGGTTTCGGATGCCACGCGCAGTTACGTCGCCTATCAGCCGTTGGGTGTGGTGTTTTGTATCATGCCCTGGAATTTCCCTTTTTGGCAGGTCATGCGTGCTGCCATTCCGGCGCTGATGGCAGGCAACACAATCGTATTAAAGCATGCCGCCAATGTACCGCGTTGTGCGTTTGCGCTGGAGGAGGCCTTTGGTACGGCAGGCTTTCCCGAACATACTTTCCGCAGTTTGCTGATCACCGCAAAGCAGGCGGAAACCGTGGTCGCAGATGATCATATTGCCGCAGTGACGTTGACCGGTAGCACGTCCGCAGGGCGAAAAGTCGCTGCGGCAGCCGGTCAGCATCTGAAAAAGTGCGTGCTCGAACTGGGAGGATCGGATCCTTTTATCGTGCTCGAAGATGCTGATATTGTCGCAACGGCAGAGCAGGCGGTCATTGCCCGTTTCCAGAACGCAGGGCAAAGCTGTATCGCTGCAAAACGCTTTATTCTTGTTGATGCCGTTGCCGATCAGTTCGTGGCACACTTTAAAAATCGGATCAGTGATTTAAAATGTGGCGACCCCAAAGCAGAAACCACCGACATTGCACCCATGGCAAGATCCGATTTGCGCGATAAATTGCAAGCGCAGGTTGAGCGCAGCCTGGAACTGGGCGCTGAGTTGATTGCAGGAGGTAGATGTATCGCCTCGCAAGGTTTTTTTTACGCGCCAACGCTTCTGGATTACGTCCAGCCTGGCATGCCAGCATTCGATGAAGAATTATTTGGCCCCGTCGCGGCAATCGTGCGCGTAAGCAATGCGGATGAAGCCGTTGAACTGGCCAACCGGTCACAATTCGGCCTGGGTGGCAGCGTATGGACAACCGATTCAAACCGCGGCGAAGCTATTGCACGGAAAATTCATGCCGGTTGTATCTTTGTCAATGGTGTAGTCAAAAGTGATCCACGTTTACCGTTCGGCGGCGTCAAACAGTCCGGATTCGGACGAGAGCTGTCGTATCATGGTATTCACGAATTTGTGAACGTCAAAACCATATGGATTAAATAGCGACAGGCGTTTCAAGCTATAGGATATGAATCGGCCCGACTTTTCCAGAGACTTTTTTGTTTGAGTCAGGCTGCATCAGCT
>CAZXBP010000190.1:0-5614 GCA_964639015.1 uncultured Nitrosomonas sp. | reverse complement strand
ACCATAATTATATGGTGCCGCCATATTATGATTCGATGATCGGCAAGATCATCACCTATGGCGATACGCGTGAACAGGCTGTTGCGCGTATGCGAATCGCATTATCCGAGATGGTGATTCAGGGAATAAAAACCAATATTCCGCTGCACCTTGATCTGCTGACTGACGCAACATTCCTTGGCGGACAGTTCTCAATCCATTATCTGGAGCACAAGCTGGCGTTGCATAATCAACAGGCGGAGCAATCAGGTTAGTTTTTTCTGGTGA
Source organism: uncultured Nitrosomonas sp. (assembly GCA_964639015.1). Lineage (GTDB taxonomy): Bacteria > Pseudomonadota > Gammaproteobacteria > Burkholderiales > Nitrosomonadaceae > Nitrosomonas. Next base: position 5,347 of record CAZXBP010000190.1, on the reverse strand, counting down.
TTTGACCGACAGTTCCTCCTTTTCTTCCTCTATTTTCTGGCCATGTGCTGTGTAAAGATTCAAGCTGAGCAGTCTAGGAGACTGTCCGAGAATAGACTGATCTACTGCGAACGATTCTGGCTGGCTGGATTTTTCGATCCTTTTCGTTGAATAGAACGACTATTCGCCTCAAATGATCGAAAAATCCCGCTCAACCAGCCTCGCCCTCGCTAAGATCGCTATTCTCGGACAGCCTCCTGGTCGTCAAGTATCGGGATATTAGCCGTTATGTCATGGAAAACGCTTGTCATTAAGACGGATAACTCTTTTGCTGAACCGCTCAGCGAAGCCCTGCTGGCGTTGGGTGCTTTATCGGTCGAAATCCTTGATGCCGCTGCAGGCACGACTGATGAACAGCCCTTGTATGGCGAACCGGGAGAGCCTGCGCAACAGCTTTGGCAAAAAACGGAAGTATCGGCATTGTTCGAGCAGGGTACGGATGTTGTCACCATTTTGCAGTCGGCGGTTGATGCTGTGGGCATGCCGGCACTGCCCGGCTATCATGTAACAGTCGTGGAAGAACAGGACTGGGTAAAGCTGACGCAATCGCAATTCGATCCCATACGGATTTCACGGCGGCTATGGATTGTTCCCACCTGGCATCAACCACCGGATCCGGCGGCGATCAATTTAATTCTTGATCCCGGGCTGGCTTTTGGTACCGGTAGTCATCCAACAACGCAGTTGTGTCTTACCTGGCTTGATCAGTATTTGCAGAACGGTGAGACGGTGCTGGATTATGGGTGCGGTTCGGGGATCCTGGCGATTGCGGCGTTGAAACTGGGGGCGCGTTATGTGACGGGTGTCGATATCGACCCGCATGCCATTCAGGCAAGCCGGGCGAATGCCGTACTGAATGACTGCGATGCCGAGCGGTATTTCTTTACCACGGACCATGCCGTGACAGAGAAAAATCCGGATTCAATGGCACAGACTGATATCGTCGTGGCGAATATTCTGTCTAATCCGCTGATCATGCTTGCGCCGGTTCTTGCGCAGGCAACCCGGCGGGGCGGGCGTATTGTGTTGTCGGGAATACTGCAGGAGCAAAGTCAGGACGTTAAGGCGGTTTATCATTCGTGGTTCGAGATGCAAACGGCGCAGTCCCAGGATGGTTGGGTGTTGCTGACCGGGATTAAAAAATAATGAGATTGCGCGTTGAATCGGACAGTGTGAATAATTCGAAATCGAGAATTTGAATAAAGGCGATGTCTGCCGGGGTAGTTTGCCGGTAGTGATGGAGTAATCAATGGCGCTTGTGACGCGATGCCGAAAATGCGGAACGGCATATAAAATTTATCCTGAGCAATTGCAGGCGCAGAACGGATTTGTGCGCTGCGGCGCATGCCGTACCGTATTCAACGGATTTGCCACACTGATTACAGTTGATGAATCCGGAATTGAGTATGTTCCGGTTATTGATAATAAAAACGGTAATCTGATTACGCCTGGCGAAATCGGGGAGACTGTTGAAGAAGTCGCGGCGCTGCGTGAAGGCCTGTGTTACGAGCCGGAACAGGCACCGGATGGTGTGCAGGATGATCGCGCTCAGATTGAGCAAGGGCAGGATGCAATCCCGGTGACGGCAGGCGAAACGGCAGTGTTTGCCGAATCGCTGCCCGCTGAATCGGGGCCGGAATCGAATGTGCCGGTTATTGAACCTGTCACCGACTTCCTGTCGGATGAAACGCCGTCAAAATCACGCGAATATCGGGCATGGCAAGCGGCGAGTATTTTCTTATGCGTTCTGCTGGCAGGGCAGGGCGTTTATGCGTATCGGACGGACTTGACGATTTTGTTTCCGCAGAGCCGGACATTTCTGGAGAAACTTTGCAGGCCGCTGGGTTGCTCAGTGCCGCTACCCGCGCATATTCAACAATTGAGTATCGTGCACTCTGAGCTTGAAGTGCGTGATCCGGCACATTTTCCCGAAGTGCTTACGCTGACCACGATTATTCGCAACCATGCAACTCACGCACAGGGATTGCCGGCAATAAAATTATCGTTGACGGATATTGATAATCAATTGCTGGCCAGCCGCGTATTTACCGCCGATGAATATCTGTCCGAAGAACAGAAAGCAATGACAGCCATTCAGCGTGGACAGGAACTGGTAATTGAATTGTATCTGGATAACAGTGACCTGAAATCAACAGGCTATCAGGTTCAATTGATGTATCTATGATGTTGAATTCATGCTCGTTCCGGTGTGATACGACCGGGTAAGGTATAATTAATCGCTTTAATTCGAAAAAGCAGTCAAGACAATGGATAAAAAACTTCGTACGAACCAGTTGGAAAATCTGCTTGCCAGCCGGATGATGATCCTGGATGGCGCAATGGGGACGATGATTCAAACCTTCAAATTGCAGGAGGCCGATTTTCGTGGCGACCGTTTTGCGGATTTTTCACATGACCTGAAAGGCAACAACGATTTATTAACGCTGACGCGTCCGGATATCATCCGCTCGATTCATGAGAATTATCTCGAAGCCGGCGCCGATATCATTGAAACCAATACGTTTAATGCCAACGCGGCTTCAATGGCGGATTATCACATGCAGGATGTCGTCTATGAATTAAATCTGGCAGCCGCGCAATTGGCTTGTGAAGCGGCTCAGGCGATGGAGGCGAGAACGCCGGATAAGCCCCGTTTTGTCGCTGGCGTTATCGGTCCGACGACAAAAACGGCTTCGATTTCGCCGGATGTGAACGATCCCGGTTTTCGTAATATCACCTTCGATCAACTCGTATCCGATTACAGCGAATCCATACGCGGCCTTGTGGATGGCGGCGTTGATATTCTGCTGGTGGAAACCATCTTCGATACGCTGAACTGCAAGGCCGCCTTGTTCGCCATTGATCAGTTCTTTGAAGCGAACGCTATACGCCTGCCGATCATGATTTCAGTGACCATTACCGATGCTTCCGGGCGCACGCTTTCCGGGCAGACGCCAGAGGCGTTCTGGAACTCGGTACGGCATGCGCGCCCTTTGTCCGTCGGCATCAACTGTGCTTTGGGCGCGGAATTGATGCGTCCTTATATTGAAGAGTTGTCTGATGTGGCGGAAGTGTACGTCAGCGTGCATCCCAATGCCGGATTGCCTAATCCGCTGTCGGAGACCGGCTATGATGAAACGCCTGAATACACGGCGAAACAGCTCAAGGATTTTGTGCAATCGGGGTTTGTCAACATTGTCGGCGGATGCTGCGGCACTACGCCTGCGCATATCAAAGCGATTGCTGAAGCGGTATCCGCGCTGCCGCCGCGGAAAATTCCGGAAATACCCAAAAAGCTCAGATTATCCGGTCTGGAGCCTTTAAATATTAATGACGATTCCCTGTTTGTGAATGTCGGGGAACGTACCAATGTGACCGGTTCCCGCGCATTTGCACGTTTGATCCTGAACGATCAGTATGCCGAAGCGCTTGATGTGGCGCGCAATCAGGTTGAAAACGGCGCGCAGATTATCGATATCAATATGGATGAAGCCATGCTGGATTCGCAGAAGGCGATGGTGACATTCCTGAATCTGATCGCAGCAGAGCCGGATATCTGCCGGGTGCCGATCATGCTCGATTCCAGTAAATGGACCGTGATTGAAGCAGGCCTTAAATGTATCCAGGGCAAGTCGATCATCAATTCGATCAGTATGAAAGAAGGTGAGGCGGAATTTATACAGCATGCCAGGCTGGCAAGACGCTATGGCGCGGCGGTTATCGTCATGGCCTTTGATGAAGACGGTCAGGCGGATACGCTGGCGCGCAAGGTTGACATCTGTACGCGCAGTTATCGTTTGCTGGTGGATAAAGTCGGTTTTCCACCGGAAGACATTATTTTTGATCCGAATATCTTCGCCATTGCTACCGGTATTGAAGAGCACAATGATTATGGCGTGGCATTCATCGAAGCGACTCGGAAAATTAAAAAAACGCTGCCTTATGCCAAAATCAGCGGCGGTGTTTCCAATGTTTCATTTTCGTTTCGCGGCAATGACCCGATTCGAGAAGCGATCCATACCGCTTTTCTCTATCATGCGGTGAAAGCCGGTATGACCATGGGTATCGTTAACGCCGGGCAGCTGGGCGTTTATTCGGATATTCCGGCCGATCTGCTCGAGCGTATCGAAGATGTACTGTTAAACCGCCGTGAAGACGCGACCGAACGGCTGGTTGATTTTGCCGAAAACTTCAAGGGCAGGAAGAAAGAGCAGGTTGAAGATTTGAGCTGGCGTGAGCTGCCGTTGCAGGATCGGTTGACGCATGCATTGGTCAAGGGCATATCAACTTATGTTGTTGAGGATACCGAAGAAGCGCGGAAAGAAATCGATGCCAGGGGCGGCCGGCCGATTCAGGTGATTGAAGGCCCGCTGATGGACGGCATGGGCGTGGTGGGTGATCTGTTTGGCGCGGGCAAAATGTTTTTGCCGCAGGTGGTCAAATCGGCGCGTGTGATGAAGCAGGCGGTTGCGCATCTGCTGCCGTTTATCGAGGCGGAAAAAAAACTGCTCGGCGATTCGCGTCCGAAGGGCAAGATTGTCGTGGCAACCGTCAAGGGCGATGTGCATGACATCGGCAAGAATATCGTCGCCGTCGTATTGCAGTGTAACAATTACGAAGTCATCAACATGGGCGTCATGGTGCCGAGCGCGCAAATCCTGGACATGGCCCGGAAAGAAAATGCCGATATCATCGGCCTGTCCGGATTGATTACACCTTCGCTCGAGGAAATGACGCATGTGGCCAAGGAAATGCAGCGTGAGGGTTTCACCATTCCGCTGCTGATCGGCGGCGCGACGACTTCGCGCGTGCATACCGCCGTCAAGATTGCGCCGCATTACCAGGGCGCAACGGTCTGGGTGCCCGACGCAAGCCGTGCTGTCGGTGTGTGCAGCAATCTGCTGTCGGATGATATGAAGGCCGGTTACATCCAGGACGTCAAGGATGAGTATGAAAAAGTACGCACACAGCACAAAAACAAAAAAGGTCCATCACAGTTATTGACGATTGAACAGGCGCGCGCCAATGCGTTCAAGCCGGACTGGTCAAACTACCATCCGCCGCAGCCGGAGCTGATCGGCATACGCACTTTGAATAATTATCCGCTGGAAAAAATTGTACCTTTCATTGACTGGACGCCATTTTTTCAGGCCTGGGAACTGGCGGGCCGCTATCCGGCCATTCTGGAAGACGAAGTCGTTGGCGAAACCGCAAGCCAGCTGTTCCGTGACGCGCAGGTGATGCTGAAAAAAATTGTCGAGCAGAAATGGCTTTCGGCCAATGCAGTGGTTGGATTGTTTCCGGCCAA
>CAZXBP010000189.1:0-5637 GCA_964639015.1 uncultured Nitrosomonas sp. | reverse complement strand
ACGACCATCGGTATCCGTGCGATCACAGATGCCGCTGAACAGCGCGCCATGCCCGTCGGGATTGATTTCGGCGTAACCGAATTCGCGTACTTTGGCGTTTTCGACACGTCCGCCCAGTTGTGCGGCCATGGTCTGCATGCCGTAACAGATACCCAGCACCGGAACACCGAGTTCAAAGACAATCTGCGGGGCGCGTGGTGTTTCCTGTTCAGTTACGGAAGCCGGTCCGCCGGACAGCACGATGCCCCGAGGCGCAAATGCGGCGATGAATTCCGGCGTTACATCGTAAGGATGCAGTTCGCAATAAACATGGGTTTCGCGGATGCGCCGTGCAATCAGCTGTGTGTACTGGGAGCCGAAGTCCAGGATGAGGATTTTCTGGTGCATGAGGTGTTTGAGTGTGCGAGGCGGTTATTTGACGTGGTAGTTGGGCGCTTCTTTGGTGATCTGCACATCGTGAACATGCGATTCGCGCACACCGGCCGAGGTGATTTCGACAAACTCCGCTTTTTCGTGCATTTCAGCGATGCTGGTGCAGCCCAGGTAGCCCATGCTCGAACGCACGCCGCCCATCAACTGATGAATTACGGCAGCAACACTGCCCTTGAAAGGAACGCGCCCTTCGACGCCTTCCGGCACGAGTTTGTCATTGTTTTTTTGCTCTTTTTCCTGGAAATAACGGTCGCTGGAGCCTTGCTGCATGGCGGAAAGCGAGCCCATGCCGCGATAACTTTTGTAGGAACGGCCCTGGAACAGTTCGATTTCACCGGGGGATTCCGCCGTTCCGGCCAGCAGGCCGCCGAGCATGACCAGATCGGCGCCCGCAGCGAGTGCTTTGGCGATATCGCCCGAGTAGCGAATGCCGCCATCCGCGATCACCGATACGCCGGTTCCTTTCAAGGCTTCCGAGACATTATGAATTGCGGTAATCTGAGGTACGCCCACGCCGGCGACAACACGCGTGGTGCAGATCGAACCCGGCCCAATGCCGACCTTGACCGCATCCGCGCCGCTGTCCACCAGGGCACGCGCTGCATCGGCCGTTGCAATGTTGCCGCCGATGATCTGAATGTCCGGATAATTTTTCTTGACCCAGCTGACGCGATCCAGCACGCTTTGCGAGTGACCATGCGCGGTATCAACCACGATGACGTCAACCCCCGCCTTGATCAAGGCATCCGCGCGTTCCTCACTGCCTTCGCCGACGCCGATTGCGGCGCCGACGCGCAGGCGCTCCTGATCGTCCTTGCAGGCCAGGGGGTGTTCGGCCATTTTGGTGATATCCTTGACGGTAATCAAACCGCGCAGATCGAATGCGTCGTTGACGACCAGCAAGCGTTCCAGCCGGTGTTTGTGCAGCAGGTTTATGGCTTCTTCGCGACTGGTGTTTTCATTGACCGTGATCAGTCGTTTTTTCGGCGTCATGATATTCTTGACAGGTTGGTCAAGATTCGTTTCAAAGCGCAGATCGCGATTGGTGACGATGCCAACCACTTTTTTGCCATTCACGACGGGCAGACCGGAAATATGATGCGTCCGGATAACATCCAGTACTTCACGTACGGTCATATTTTGCGGGATGGTGATCGGATCTTTGACGACACCGCTTTCAAAGCGTTTGACTTTGGCGACCTGTGCAGCCTGCTGTTCGATGGGCATATTCTTGTGCAGAATACCGATGCCGCCTTCCTGGGCAATAGCAATGGCAAGCTGCGCCTCGGTTACGGTATCCATTGCCGCCGATGCAAGCGGAATGTGCAGCGAAATGGTGCGTGTGAGCTGCGTCGCGAGATTGACCTCGCGTGGCAGAACCGTGGAATGGGCGGGAATCAGTAAAACATCATCAAAGGTGAGCGCTTTTTGAATTAACTGCATAGTGATTAACTGTCCTTTGCAAAGCGCTATTATATCGAAATCGTATGATTTTTTTGCGGTAATTCAGTGCCGCAGTGGTGCGGATATCGATCTTTTTTCCGGCAGGAAGCTTATGCTGTGATGCTTTCATCCGTAAGTAATACTGTTATTTTCTATTTTTTACCCTTTGATTACAGATGCTTTTGGAGATGAAAATGCGCTATTTGGTCGCTATATTTTTATTCATGTCATGCAATTTGTCAGTGCATGCGCAGATTTATAAATGGATTGATGAAAACGGCAAGACACAGTATGCGGATCAACCGCCGCTTTCCGGTCAGGTTCGTAACGAACAGCGATTAAGCATCAATTCCGCGCCGGTACCGGTTTCAGTTTCGGGGGCGGCGGTTGAAGAAGATGCGCCGGGGAAATCTAAAATATTGAACGATGAAAAATCCGACTATGAAAAACGCCGCCAGGAAAGGCAGCAAAAAGAAATAGATAAAAAAACAACACTCGCTGAAAACAAGCAGAAATGCATTGACGCACAAAGCAGATTAAGGTTATTTTTGGAATCGCCGCGTCTGCGGATGCCGGATGGCGAGGGTGGCCTGGCTTATGTTGATGATAATGTACGTGAACAGAAAATCAACGAAGCGAATCAGGCGGTGACAACGTATTGCAAATAATGAATTCGAATAATTATATTTGTTGAAAACACAAAATGAATTTCAATCCGCAGTCATTCACGGTTTGATAAAACAAGCCTTCTTAGCCTTTTTTGTCCTATCTTTGTCATGCGCCGCGTTATTGAGTGCGGCGCAGTCAGCACCGGAATCACCAGCTAACGGTACGGCCACGGTAAAACACCTGTTACAGCGCATTACCGTACTGGAGCATGGCCTGGAAGCAGAATCGCAGGCAATTGCAGCTTTGAATGCACGTCTTGCGCAGGTCGAATCCAGTTATCTGGCGGTCAAATCCAGTATTGAGCAGAATGCAACACTATACGCCCGCGTTGCCGGCGGCCATTATGCCGGCTTGTCGCGAAATCTTGCAGCGAGAGGACTGACGGAATCTTCCGCGGCTTTTGTGCCGGAGGATTCCGGCAAGACTGCCGAACATGGCGCTGCTTCATTTTTGTTTTTGAGTACTGATGAATCGCTTGCTGCAGGTGGTTTTCTGGCGATTCTGTTGTTATTGCTCGCACTGCGTTTCTACCGCAAAAAACAAGAACAGCTTGCTCGGTCGATAAGCGTATCCGGTTTCGTTGAAACGGGTCGTTGGGTTGAGCAAGATGAAACCAATAAAAAACACCAGCAATCACTGCAAAAACTGGCTGCGTTGAAGAAGGCGGCGCAAGCTGCTGAAGCGGGCAATGAGCCAGTTCAGGTGGCCAGGCAGGATCTGCCCCAACAAAATGAATTGCCGGGCAAACCGGCAGATTCGGCGATTGCCGATGCACGGTCGTTATTGCAGCTGGGACGGCCGGAAATGGCGGTTCATCGATTGGAATCGGCGCTGGCAAAAAACAAAAATTTCAAGCTGGGCTGGCAGCTGCTCTTCAAGATTCTGCATGATCAGAACATGAAAACAGCATTCAGGAAAAATGCATTACGTTTCAAGCGATTCGAATACGAGCAGTTTCCGGAAATCTGGGGCAGAATACAGGCATGGGGACATACGCTTGAGCCGGATGAGCCGCTTTACATGAGTGCGCAGGAGAAGAAACGGCGTTTCTTCTCCAACTGGGATCGTTCGCAGTAGATCAGTCTATTCCCGGACAGCTTCCTGGACGATTCTGCGCAAGCAACGCCGGGAAGATCACGGGCGGTTTCATCTCTACATCCCCGGTGATTGCCGGTTCGACCGGATATGATACAGGACTATTTCAGGGAAAGACTTTTCAGGGCTTTCTCATGATCCCATTTGCCATGAAACAGATGGCCTTTCCGGACCGGAACGCGGTCGCTGGTCCAGGTCAGGTATTTGCCGTCGGGTGTGAATACCGGCAAACCGTCAAATCCAGTTTTGTTGGTCACGCGGACAGGTTCTTTTTCGCCGTCGACATCGACAATGTACAGTTCAAAATTGCGATGTCCATGAAGGTTGGTCGAGAAAATAATGTATTTATTCGACGGGTGATAAAAAGGTGCCCATGACAACGCTTTCAGGCTGGTGATCTGTTTCTGGTCGGAGCCGTCAATGTTCATGGTAAATACTTCGGCTTCGCGTCCATTCGGAGAAAAACGCCGCCAGACAATGCGCTTGCCATCCGGGCTGAAGAACGGACCGCCGTCATAGGTGTTGGTATGCGTAAGCCGTTTTACGTTGGAGCCGTCGGCATCCATGATATAAATATCGATCATCGAAGACGGGTCTTTTTTGAACAACTCCGCTTCTGCTTCGGTCAGCGTATCGGTATAGGCACGGCGATTGGAAGCAAACGCGATGTATTTGCCATCCGGAGACCAGGACGCTTCCGCATCATAACCCATCGTGCCGGTCAGATTCCTGATGCTATTGCCTTCCAGATCGGTTTCGTAAATATCATAGTAGGCGTCGTAATCCCAGGCGTAGGACTTGCGCTCGCCGGATTTCCGCTGCTCTAGCTCCTCCGTCATTTTGGCTCTGGCGTCCGGGTCGTCGTGGGTGGATGAGAATAACACCTTGTCTTCCTTTGGATGCAGCCACGAACAGGTTGTTTTGCCGATGCCGGGCGAAACACGGCGGATAGCGTCATCGCGAAGATTTTTCAGGTAAATCTGGTAAAAAGGATTCTCGTCGGCGACTTCCGCCTGATAGACCATCCATTGTTGATCGGCACGGTAATAGGCCTCGCCGACGCGTTTTTCCCTGTCGGTATCGGAAAGCAGAAAATCATCCGTGATGAAGCCTTCCGCAGTGGCGCACGCCGTCCATGCGAACAGGAGAGATGGTAATAACAGTGCGGTCAGGCCCCGCGATTGAGCGACCACATGTCCTTCAGCGTTCTTTTTGATATGTCCGGTTTCAGTTTCAGTGTTTGTCATTGGTATATTCAGTCTGTGTTACACGATGTTCCACATTAAAACACAGCTCAAAATAAAAACACAATCCAAAAGAATGTCGCCTGATATGACTTCTACGAATATGCCAGAATCCTTGGATTCAATGCCTGGTTTGCGCTACATCGAAGTTTGCCGGTGTGCAATCTGCTGGTTTTGGGGGAATGCGGGTAAATAAATTCTGGCGCTTTATTCAACATTTATAGTATTTTGTCGGAAAAGACGAATTGGAGTTGATTTTTAAAAAAGAGCAGGGAGAAGAATAAATGTCCGCCGGACCACAATTACGCTCATATGGGAGCAATTTAACGCAAACAAACAGGAATGTCGGCGAAATCCGCACGCTGATATCGGATATCGATGACAAAATCGACAGAGTGGAAATGGCCATTGATGCCGTCGATGCGATTCAGGATAAGGCGAATGAATTCAGTAATACGATTTCAAAGCTTAAATTGAATCTGAAACTGATGGATAAGGCCGGGCCGTTGAAATTTCTGGCCAAGGTCGCTACCAAAGTGCTTGACGGTGTACAGGATGTTACCCGGAAGGTCAGGGATAAGGCGAAGGAGCTGGCGAAAAAGATCGACGACAGCAAGATCGAGGATAAGCTCGATGCGGCGCAGGAAAAGCTGCAAAGTTTCGATACCAAGCTTGCCGGAACAGAAGTCGTACTGCTCAAAAACATCACTGCCGTCGATCAGTTGATTAACGCGTTGAACAAAATCGACGAATT
>CAZXBP010000188.1:0-5678 GCA_964639015.1 uncultured Nitrosomonas sp. | reverse complement strand
GAAATAAAAATCAACGCACTCTAAATCCCATTCAACTGAGGTTTTTAGGTTTAAATAATAGCGATGCCCCAAAAAATACGACGACGATTAAGCACAGACGCATTGTTATAATTTTTATCCTTTTCTGCGGACATCTAAATTGCTGAGTTAAAACTCACACGTTTTACCAATCAATCGTACCATTGCCATCAGTAAAAATAAGTTGCCAGATTCCAATACCAGCTTTTGTCTTTTTGCATGGAAACCGATCGAAGTAGATCGCAGGCCACACAGTATAACCTTCTCTTCGTTCAAAGCGATGGTTTTCACCCTATCTCGGGGCTAAAACTTGAAGGTCACCTGAGTATAACCGTAATTCGTATCCCGACTGCCCGCACCGTTAGGCACCTTATCAAAGTAATTGCCTTTGAATAAATGCGTAAAACCGATATCAAAACTCATTCGCTTCCAGTAACTGAATGTGGGATTCCATCTCAGATTAAAATCAAACAAATTGCCTAAAAAACTCCCTGCCTGACCAGACGGGTCCTGCATGCCCGTGCCGACAAAAGCACCTTGTTTTTCCGCAAGCCAGAACGCGCGATGCGACATCATCAAACTGACTGTAGGCGTCGGCGAAAGTGTCATACGAATGCCCGCAGGTGAAAAAATGTTAGACGGGAAAAACACGCCGAGAATACCGGTAGGTCCATACTCGACGCGGCGTTTTGCAAACAGAAAATCAAAATTTTTGTTCGGATCGCGATCACCCGACGCATAGTCAACCAGATAAATTAATCTGAGCGGCATTGAAGTTTTGAAACTGTATCCTATTTCGCCGTGATGCCGGTGAGCAAAATAGTTGACATTATCAACTTCACCGAACTGGTACATTGATTCAATTTCATAATCGATATAGCCTGGCGTCGGTTTGGAAAAAAGTCGGAACCCAGGCGTGGAGATGTTTCGTTTTCTGAGCTTACTGCCCTCGTTCAGTTGAAAAAAATAAGCATCCACATTAGCCCAGGCAAGATCGCGGTTGGTGATCTGTGCACCTGAAAAAAAAGTCACCGGAGAAAAGTCATCCAGCTCGGTTGCCCTTCGATTGACAGGCGATGTTCCGAATACTCTCAGTCCCCATCCTTTATTTTCCGACCCCACAGTCAACTGCACGCCATCGAATGTTGGTGTCAACGTGCCGAAACGATGCCCTGCGATCAGCCGTCCTTCGCCAAAATCCATCACCATGCGTCCGACTTCAATTTTTCCCGGCAACCCCGTTCTGAAAAAATTCTCAGTCTTCATATCGATATGCAGCTGGGTAAAATCAAAGTGATTGGCAAAAACCGGCGATCCCGCCTGCCCATACTCCGCGAGCGGCGCGCGCATATCCGTCAATTCAAAAGTAAATGACAAAGGCTCTTTTCTGTTAATTTCGAACAAAAACCGCGTACGCTGGTGAATTTGCTGATTATCACTGCCGTCAGGAATCGCACTCGTGAAACCGTGGTCATATGCTTCATATCGCGTGCGATGCTCAATTGCCAGATCAAGCCAGTCGGGCGTATAGGCAGAAAGCGGGGTTTGGTGGGTTTCCATCAACCGGGTCAGATTATCAAAGTCCCCTGGGAAATGCCCTGTATCACCAATCACATAACTTTTCGGCACCCCGTTATTTATAGGTTCCTTGGTTCCGCGAGGTGCAGGCTTCTTTGTCTCAACCGCCATTTTTTTCAACTGCTCCATTTCCACAACAGTTTTTCGTTTTTTTTCCTCAGCGATCGCTGTGTCGGCACCCAGGCAAGTAAACGCAACGAAGCATGCTGTCAAGCTTGCCATCGACGTGGTTTCCAATTTATGCAGCCTGCGCCCAATCGGATCATTATGCGCATTACTGCGCAGTGACAAAACCTTAACCGCCACTGGTGATAATCGCCCGGTCAAGTAGCTAGTGACATTACAATCAAACTTTTCTGACATCCGCTTTTCTCCTTTTGATTTTGGTAATTCCTGAAAAAAACCGCCAAAACATCGAGACTGTGTATCCCAATCAATTGTGATTTTATGTAGGCATACTAATCGCGCAGATGTGATGCCATCGTTAAAACAAGGCTAAAAAAGAATGAATGGCGAATTATGATGAAAAAACAGTGCCTCAGGCTGAAAACCATACAGTGAATTCAGAACCCTGATTTTTGATACTTTCGAAAGACACGCGCCAGCCATACCGTTCACAAATCCGGTAAACAATCATCAATCCGAGACCAACTTTGTTCGGATCGCACGTATCCTTTTTCACATAGCATTTGAAAATTTGGGCTTGTGTATGCGCATCCATACCAACCCCGGTATCTGCAATAGTGAGCCGGCCGGATGTCAATGTTATTTGGATTCGTCCGCATTCCGTATATTTGAAAGCATTGCGTACAAGATTGGCGACAAGCACGTCGAGTATGCCTAATGGCGCGGAGACTTCTAACGGTACTTTCTCTACAACTTTCACTTCAACCGGCTTGTTGCCCAGCCATATCCGTTGCTGCTCGATGACTTTTCGAGCGATTGGACCCAGTTTGCGTGAATAACAATCTTCATCTGATTCATTGTTAATGCGCGCCAGCACCAGAAAAGTTTCAATAAGTTCGACCATTTCGTTAATTCCACGCTGAATCCGCCTGATCCGTTCACGTTCCCTGTTCGACAGATTGCCATTCGAAGACAGAATTTCCACTGCCAGGCTGATAGTTGTTATCGGTGTGCGCAACTCATGGCTTACGCTGCTGGCAAACTCTTTTTCGCGAACCAACAGAAGTCTTAATTGGTCGTGATAGTGCTGCAACTCATGGGCAAGCTCGCCTATTTCATCGTCGCTAAATCCGGATAATTGCACGGATTCGTTCAGTTTGTTCTTAAACGCAATCACTTGATCAGCAAGCTGCTTAATCGGCTGAACAACGCCGTGTGCGATCCTCCAGCCAATAACAAGCGCAAACATCAAGACAACAAGCGAACACATCCAGACCAGAATAATGAATTCGTTTTCCAGTTCATGAATGTTCGTATCGTCGAATTTCACAACGTAACGGAAGCCACCAATATCTTCGACCAGAACGCGGTAATCACGATCTTCATTGGTCAGATCATGGATACCCTGATCTAGATCGCGGACATGCGCCGGTAAGTTATAGTCCTTCTCGTTGACTAGAGCAATGTAGATGGTCGTTGTTCGCGAGCGGAAATGACCCGGATTCAGCATATTCGGCATCTGCTGACGGAAATGTTTAAGTTCAGCGTAAAGGATGTCATCCAGCATACTGGTAACGATGGTCTTAAATGCGACAATCAGGCTTAACCCCAGCACCAGCGTTAAAAAAATACCGAAGGATAAAAAAGCGAAGGTAATGCGCTGGGCAATACGTTTATTCGCCTTCTGCATATTCGTCAGTAAGCATGTAACCAAACCCTCTTACCGTATGCAATAAGGGCTGACCAAACGGCTTATCGATAACCTGTCGCAAATGGCAAAGATGTGTACGTAAAGCATCACTATCGGGCGTTTTGTCCTGCCAGACTGCGTATTCAAGTTCTTCGCGCTCAATCACACGGTGCGGGTTCTGCATAAAATACAGTATGATCCGGTAAAGTTTGCGATTGAGGTTAATTTGCCTGCCTGCCCGAGAGATTCTGTGCGTATTCATATCCAGTGTGAGGTCTCCGACCACCAACCGTGAATCCGGTAACCGATTGACTCGCTCGGACAATACTTTCACACGCGCAGCAAGCTCTTTCAGACAAAAAGGTTTTGTCATGTAATCGTCGGCGCCTGAACGAAAACCTTCCAGTTTATTTTCGAGCGAATCTCTTGATGTCAGCATCAATACCGGGACAGCTTTCTGAGCATCCCGGCGAATCCGGCGGCAAAGTTCAACACCGTCAATGCCCGGTAAATTCAGATCGAGGATAACGACGTCATAATTCTTGGTGACTGTAAAATGCAGTCCCGTCACACCATCGCCAGCCACATCAATCACATAACCCAAGTCTTCCAAGTAATCATGGATGCTTGCGGCGATGTCTTCGGTATCTTCAATAACCAACACATTCATGACCGTACTCCTATGTTTTACCGTCCCTACAGTCTACTGACTGACATGTCAAGAAATTGTTAATTTATTGTGAGTAAAATGTTAACAGAATACTTTTATTACAAAACTGTAACCACAAGATCTCAAAAATAAAAACGAAATAAAAATGTTGAGGTACGCTATGGTGTAGTTGATCCAGCGATAATGACTGGGTAGCGGCGATTAAAAAAATAGAGGAATGAGAATAACAGCATTCTTATCCCTCTTACCCAGGACGAGTCATTATGGTCATGTCAACACTTCTCGTTCAAACATGTTATTCGTACTTTCTATGGCAATTCGCCCGATTGTTCGAGGCAGTCGATGCACGGCACAAACAGGCGAGGCGCCAGCGCCAAGTAAAAAGCGGAGCTTATACCCGATAAATACGCATTTTGAACCTGTTTTTAACACCCAGCGGCAACGCAAATCGTTTTTCAACGTCTGTTCACGCTGCGTTGCCCCGGTCGAGCATTGCGCACCCCGTCAATATCCTCTGACAATCTTCATCCATTCGTCGAAATGATCGTAAATGCTGACAGCTTTTGAGGGATCATTTTTCCTGAGTGCTATTTGCAGTTCGTCCAGTTCAGCCGTAAATTTTTTCACGATATTTTCATCAATACTGGCATCATGCACACCGTTGAGGCGCGCTTGAACATAGTTAAACGTACTGCGTGACTTTTCGTATTGCGCATTGTTCAGAAATGCTTTGGCAAGTGCTAAATTTGCTGAAATCGCCAGCACCGGATCCTCGATTTCTTTTTCTTCGATAACCGCGTTACTAAAAGCTGCTACAAGCGTCTGCTGCGCTTCTTCATACTTTTTACGCTCAAGCGTCGACCGTAGCGCACTATCAAGCGCCGCCCTGATATCATTAAGATTTATTGCAATTCTCAACTGCACCAGGCTTGCTCCTGTTTCAGGCACATTGAGTTTTTTCAAATAATCAAAAATGTCATCACCATCACTGATCAGTAGTACATCGTCCACAACCGGCACATAATAATCTTTGATCCGGGCGTTTTTAGCGTAATCAATCTTGCCGTAGCTAAAAGCAGTGTTAATTCCGGGTTCAGTTAATTGTGATGCAAGATTAGCTTCGATAGTTTGCGCTTTTTCAATCTGGTGCACTGCCTGACGCGGCAGCTTGATCGCCAGTGCGAATCGGGCAAGATTGATATGCCCCATCATTTTATTAGCCAGCGCTTGCTGTTTCTCTGTAACCGTGCCGGCTTCCGATCTCTCGGCCGCAAGCAGAATGCACGGCTGCACAAAAATAAAAACCAGAATCAATCCATAGACCAATGCTTTTTTACTCATGTTATTTCTCCAAGTTGTTAATAATGTGCGCGCCATGACGGATTTAATCACTAGGCGCAATTGATACTCTACGGCGGCATATATCAACATCAGGTCAAAATGGTGTTAAATATTGATTAAAAAAACAATTTTGATAAAAAATACAGAAAAAGATCTATACCTGAGGATTATTAAACCTAAAAACCTCAGGTGACCGTTACCCGCAGTGACTAACGGTATGAATAAATGGAACAACCTGAACAATATCAGCTTACC
>CAZXBP010000187.1:0-5708 GCA_964639015.1 uncultured Nitrosomonas sp. | reverse complement strand
CCCAGATTTCTTGTGCATCATCACCGGCGGTTTCGACTTCAACCTCATTAGCTAGCTCCATGACGTTCACATACTTGCGTATTTGCTTGGGTTCATCGTAGCCTGCGGTAAGCGAACGTTCAAAATCGAATTCTTCGAATTCCCAGAAGTAACGATTATCGTCGCGGTACGGCGCAGTCAATATATCGGTGCGCGAATTGTACGGAATTTTTTTGTCCATGAAACTGTGCGCAAGCTGCACGCCGATATCCCATGAGGTTTCGTGATTATCGAGCTTGTCGTGCGCCGCCTCGAACAGATTGCGGCCTTCCACGATCCACGGATCCTTATCTTTGTAATCCGGGTCAAGCAGGGCGCGCGCCAGACGGTTCAGATAGTCGCCCATCGTGACGTTCATATCCGGGTTTGCGTCGTGCAGCACCGACCAGGTTTTGCGTAATCCCGGAAAACGACGGATCGATAATTCTTCGATGCGTGCGTCTTCAATGACGGAGATCACCGCCATTTGCAGCGGATTCAAACTTTCCGCGGAAATCGGCGTTTTGGTTTCCACCAGATGCGCGGCGGCATGCGCGGCGGCAGCACGGTACACTTCAGTGGCTGAGACATCGCCATAGGCATCGTAGGCATCCGGCAGATGGATGAAATAGTTTTCGATGAACGGTTTGTAGCCTTCGCGCGTTTCAAAATCGCCCGAGGTCGGTTTCATGAAGAAATCGCGCGCCCACAGTGCACGCAAATACATGTTGATGCGGCGTTGCACGTCGATAAACAACGTTCCTTTACGTTCCTTCTGCAAAACAGCAAGTGACTCTTTCGATTCCAGACCGAAATAGCGAATTTGCTCTTCGTAATTGGTGCGATGCGCGTGCGCGCCCCACATTGCCCAGCGGCGCAGGCCACCGAGGGTCAGTTGCCCGAACAGAATATCCAGTTTATTGAGCATGGGACGCATACCGCGCGGCGCCTGGGCGATCAACGTATTAAGGAATTGCAGGTAATTCTGGAACAAATGCGCATCGCCCAACCGTTTTGCGGCGGTCGGCGAGGTCGCCAGCACCAGTTCAATCACCGCGCCAGATGTTCGCGATGCCAGACCTAATACCGAGGTAGCCAGATCGCCAACAACATCCTCGCCGATTTCCTTGGCGACCAGCGGTATTTCATCGATCCAGCAATCAACCACACTGCGCCCACGTCCCAGGCCACGAATTGCCGATGCGCCTTTCAAATAGTTATCCAGACCGCGCGGCGAAAAAACCTTGACCGCTTCCGGCCAGGCATGGTTGAGTAATTCAACCGATTCGGGTTCCAGATCCTCGAGCAATTCTTTGTAATCGTCCAGATTGATACTCATGGCAGCACCTGTTAAAGAATTAAAACCATCAAAACGGGTTATGATTTACACGCTTAATTGAAGAACGTACTGACAGCGGCATCGAGTGCATCGCGCATATCCGGATCGTCGGTGATCGGACGTACCAAAGCGACGCGACAAGCCGCATGCGCGTCGACTTTCTTGGCGATCAGGCTGCCGGCATAAATCAGCATCCGTGTTGAAATCCCCTCGTCCAGACCATGGCCTTTCAGATTACGTGCGCGTTCGGCTATGGATACCAGCTTTTCAGCAATTTCCGTCGATACGCCGGACTCATGCGCAATAATTTCGCTCTCAATATCGTGGTTGGGATAGTTGAAATCGAGCGCACCGAATCGTTGCTTGGTCGATTGTTTCAAATCTTTCATCAGACTTTGATAACCCGGATTGTATGAGATAACAATCTGAAAATCCTCGTGCGCATGAATCAGTTCGCCTTTTTTCTCCAGCGGCAGCACGCGGCGGTTATCCGTCAGCGGATGGATGACAACGGTAGTATCCTGACGTGCCTCAACGACTTCGTCCAGATAACAGATCGCACCGTGGCGCGCGGCAACCGCTAACGGACCATCCTGCCAGCGCGTGCCGTTGGCATCGAGCAAAAAACGTCCGACCAGGTCGGATGCGGTCATGTCTTCGTTACAAGCGACAGTGATCAGCGGCTTTTTCAGTTTCCACGCCATGTATTCGACAAAGCGGGTTTTGCCGCAACCGGTCGGGCCTTTCAACATCATCGGCATGCGCACCGAGTAGGCGGCTTCATAGAGTTGCACTTCATCCGCAACAGGATGGTAATAAGGTTCTTTTTTAATGCGATATTGATCAATAGTAGTGCTCATGACAGACTCCTGTAGGAACAGTCTTTATCGAGATACCCTCGAGTAATTGCAATCCAGATTCCGGTGAAAAAAAACCCCCTGCCCTGTCAAGGGTGAAGGGGGTCTTGGCAGGCTGTTGAAAAACTATCTGCGTTGTCGCTGCGGTGTTGAAAACAAACTCAGAATGCTCATTTACTATGCATAAACTGCACTTTTTCGCCTGTTTTTCCTTGCATCGACTGCCTCAAGAACATTTTTCAACGGGCCTGTAGGGTTCGAACCCCGTTTGTTACTTAAACAGCCTTACCGCGGTATATCACCATGGCTGTGCCTTGCGATTGGTTAAAATTGTTGTAGCCGATTAAACGAACATGATTATTCGGATTGGCTTTATGACACGCAGCAGCTTCTGCCAGCACACGGTCTACATCAGTTTCACCAAACATGGGTAGTTTCCACATATACCAGTATGAGTCCATGACATACTCCGGTTCCGTATGTTCGATGGCCGGATTCCAGCCCTTACTGATTAAATACTGCACTTGCTTCTTGATATCTTTATCTGACATTGCAGGCAGATAGGAAAATGTTTCAAACTTGCGGCTTGCCGGATCACTGACACGTGATTTGTAATCTATTACTTCGCTCATTTTTTAATCCTCATTTTTAGGGTGATGAAGAAGAAAAGCTATATAACTAGTTGCTTTTCTTCTTTAGTCAAATATTGCTTACTTGTGGGCTATGTCGAGCTTATCAACGGTATCAAACTCGAACTTGATCTCTTTCCATGTTTCCATGGCGATTTTGAGTTCCGGGCTGCTTTTAGCCGCTTTGGTTAGAATCGCTTTACCGTCCTTCTCGATTTCAACACCCTGGTTACGCGCTTCTACGCAGGCTTCCAATGCCACACGGTTAGCAGCGGCGCCGGCAGCATTACCCCATGGATGGCCTAACGTACCACCACCGAATTGCAGGCAGGCATCATCACCGAAAATAGCAACCAGTGCCGGCATGTGCCACACGTGGATACCACCCGAAGCAACCGGGAATACACCTGGCATAGATCCCCAGTCTTGATCGAAGAACAGGCCACGGCTGCGATCTTCTTTAATGAACTCATCGCGCATGGTATCAATCCAGCCGAGAGTTGCTGCGCGGTCGCCTTCCAGTTTGCCGACCACGGTACCGGAATGCAGGTGATCACCACCTGATAAACGAAGTACCTTGGTTAAGACGCGGAAATGAATACCATGGTG
The DNA here is from genome assembly GCA_964639015.1 of uncultured Nitrosomonas sp. Classification (GTDB taxonomy): domain Bacteria; phylum Pseudomonadota; class Gammaproteobacteria; order Burkholderiales; family Nitrosomonadaceae; genus Nitrosomonas. The sequence goes on along the minus strand of CAZXBP010000187.1, from coordinate 2,256 downwards.
CGGGTTGCGATCGAGTACGGCATGCATGGCGCGGTGGATGTGCAACAGTATACCGTTGTTACGGCACCAGTTTGCCAGGCCCGTGTTGGCCGTCAGGCCGCCGGTCAAGTAATCGTGCATAATAATCGGCGCTTTTAATTCCTTGGCAAACTCAGCGCGCTTGTACATTTCTTCCGGAGTCGGTGCGGTAACGTTCAGATAGTGACCTTTGCGTTCGCCGGTTTCACGTTCTGCTTTATGTACGGCTTCCATCACGAATTCGAAACGATCACGCCAACGCATAAATGGCTGACTGTTAACGTTCTCATCGTCCTTGGTCAGATCCAGGCCGCCACGCAAACATTCATATACGGCGCGACCATAATTTTTGGCGGATAGGCCCAGCTTAGGCTTAATGGTACAACCCAACAGCGCACGGCCATATTTGTTCAAACGATCACGTTCCACTTGAATGCCTGCAGGCGGTCCGCCACAGGTTTTGACGTAAGCAATCGGGAAACGGACATCTTCCAGGCGCAGTGCCCGTAATGCTTTAAATCCAAATACGTTACCAACCAGCGAGGTCAGTACGTTAACCACGGATCCTTCTTCAAACAGATCAATGGGATAAGCCACGAAAGCATAGAAACAAGTATCATCTCCAGGAACGTCTTCAATGTGGTAAGCACGCCCTTTGTAATAATCCAGATCGGTCAGCAAATCGGTCCACACAGTAGTCCACGTACCGGTGGAAGATTCGGCAGCTACAGCAGCTGCCACTTCTTCACGAGGTACGCCGGGTTGTGGCGTAATTTTAAAACATGCCAGAATATCCGTATCCAGTGGCGTGTATTCCGGGGTCCAGTAGGTTTGCCGATACTCCTTGACACCAGCGTTATAAGTTTTTACTGCCATGATTTAATCTCCTGTAAGTTAGCTCAATTCCGCTTAAAATCACACGAAAAGAGAGAAAGGTTGAGTAACGATCAATTAACAAGCACATTCATTTAACAACGACAGAAGCACTATAAAGAAAATTAATCATAAGAACAAATCAATTATTTTAATAAGTATGATAAGATTTTACTTATATCATATTTTGAATGCCGATCAATGCTGCACCTCACGCTACGACAATTAAAAGTATTTGAAACAGTCGCCCGCCATTTAAGCTTCTCGCGTGCGGCGAAAGAACTGTTTTTGTCCCAACCGGCCGTTTCCATGCAGATAAAGCAGCTGGAAGAGAATGTCAGCCTGCCTTTGTTTGAGCAGATGGGCAAGCGTATTCATCTGACCGAGGCCGGCAATGAACTCTATCACTACAGCCGTGAAATTCTGCAGCGACTGACCGATCTCGAAACAGCGCTTGAAGAACTCAAAGGCATGGATCGCGGCAAACTGAACATTGCCGTGGTCACGACCGCCAATTATTTTACCCCGCAGTTGCTGGCGAAATTTTGCCAGCGGCACAAAAATATCACCGTGAGTCTGAATGTTTCCAACCGCGAATCGGTGCTCAAGCAGCTTGACGATAACATCATCGATCTGGCGATCATGGGGCAACCGCCGGAAGGTTTGGATGTTGTCAGCCAATCGTTCATGGAAAACCCACTCGTGGTTGTTGCGCCTCCGGATCATTCACTGTGCAAAAAGACAAAAATTCCGGTAAAGCGGTTGGCGCAGGAAGTTTTTCTGGTGCGCGAACCCGGTTCCGGCACGCGCAATGCAATGGAACGTTTCTTTAGGCAGCATAGCGCACAGATTCGCACAGGCATGGAAACCGACACCACTGAAGCCATTAAACAAGCAGTTCAGGCCGGCATGGGGTTGGGCATCATGTCCCGACACACGGCCGAATTGGAACTCACTATCGGACGGTTAAAAGTACTTGACGTACAGGGTTTTCCGATCCTCGGCAACTGGTATGTCGTCATTCGTAAAAACAAACGCTTAACAGCAACCGCGCAGGCATTCAGGGATTTTTTACTAAGCGAAGCTGAGGATTTGATGCAGAAAATCAAAGAATCCGCGACAGAACAAACCATAAAAACGCATTGAGCAGTCTAGGAGGCTGTCCGAGAATAGACTGATCTACTGCGGACGATTCTGACAGGCGGGATTTTCCGATTCTTTTTCGTTGAATAGAACAACCATTCGCCTCAAATGATCGAAAAATCCCGCTCAACCAGCCTCGTCCTCGCTACGATCGCTATGTTCGGACAGCCTCCTAGTCCCCGACTTCCTCACTGTTTAGCCCGAATATTGCATGAGAGAAAG
>CAZXBP010000186.1:0-5739 GCA_964639015.1 uncultured Nitrosomonas sp. | reverse complement strand
GCAAACAGCGAAATAATGATGATATTGACCGGCGTGCTGAATCGTATTCCACGCGCAATCAATGCGCTGATCGAAAGGCAGGACAGCAGAATCACCGCTTCCGCGCCTGGAATGATCAGACTTGCCGCACCGATCAGGCCACCGAGACTCATCACGCTGACAAAAACAACCGGCAACACCCACAGCGCCTGTCCGCGTATCTGGGCCGCCCAGACGCCGACTGCCACCATCACGAGCACATGATCCCAACCGGTTAATGGATGCCGGAATCCTTCATTCCAGTCCTGATCGAATTGGAAATTGAATGCAGCGTGTGGAATGGAAGGAGACAACAATATTGCAAAAAGAACCAGCGAAAATAGCGCGGCCAGAAAAGAGAATACAGAGCGCTTGGTTAAAATATATCGGGCAAGCATTTTCGGTTTGGCGAGGAAGTTAATGAAATAGCAAGATGAATTGATTAGTTTTTTTCTGCGGCATTTACTATGAAATTAATTCAACTTTCCCGCTTTTTAGATGATATACCCCGCCCACGATCATGAGTTTCTTAGTATCCACCAACCGACTCAAAATAGGGGGCTGTTTTCTTAATTCTTCAACATTAAGCGTGACGTTTTTTTTAACAACATTAAAGTAACGGTCACTTCCCACATAATCTGGCGTTATGCGAACAGCTCTAACCGCAGGAGTCAGCGCCGTGGCAATTGCCTGTATATGCCCTGGAAACTGTTCATAATTATCAGTTGCATCAATCGCCGCCTGAATAGCTCCGCAGCTTTCATGACCAAGCACCATAATTAATGGAACATGCAATATGGCAGCGGCATATTCCAGGGTTGCGATAAAATCTGTTGTAATGTAGTTACCCGCTACGCGTGCAACAAACAAGTCACCGCGCTGCTCGTCAAAACAGAATTCAGGACTGACCCGGGAGTCGGAACAACTGAGAATGCAGGCAAAGGGATTCTGCCCCCTCACCAGATCCAGACGTTCATCCTTGAAGTTCAGTGGCGTAGATTGATTGGTTACATAGCGTTCATTCCCTTTCATGAGACGTTCAAGGGCCGCTTCCGGACTTAAAACATTCTCTGGAATAGGCGGTATTTTGACCAGGCCGGACATCGCATTTGCCGCGCTTGAAGCCGGCAAGGCAAGACCAAGCGGGGACGCTGCCAGAATTTTCAGCAACCAGCGTCTTTGCTGGGATTTTTCTTCTTTTTCTGTTTCTGGAATTTCTTCAGGTTTTTGCATATGATTTTTTACTCTATGTTTTATTATGATGACCAGTGTTTAGACATACTCGCCGCAAACAGAAACATCCACATCGTCAGTACGAATGGGAAGGTCAGTGTAGGTAAACCGACAGGCGCCAGGAAATTAGCCAGACCGGCTTGGCAAATAACGGTCAGAACGCCTGCCAACAGCGCCAGAACCGCTGTTCCGGCTGAAGGTTTGAGAAAAACCCAGCCAATAGCCATCATGGTTAATACAGGATTAAATGCATACAAACCCATTTCTATTAAATTTTGACTTGCACCCAACAGCACCGGCACTAACACGCCGACAAATGCGCCACAAAATGCCATAAAAGCGCCCCGCCATGAGGTGATCGCGATACCGATTAAAAATATAATACCGACCACAACATTGTCTGCAAACATGACTTCGGCAATGCCTTTCGTCAGCGCCACATACCACAGTTCAGTCGTTTCATTCGCCATGGACAGCCAGGCTGTCACCGGCAGGTCGGCGCTTGCAATTGCTTCGGGGATGCCGGGCGCAGACAGCACGGGACCGCGCGCGAGGCTGTCAAATGAATAAACAGCAACCATGAACATCCAGCAAGTCAGAACGAAAGGTGAAGTCGAAGCAGGTATTTTGTAGGGTGTCAGAATCCGTATCAGGGCCGCCAGAACGACACTTGACAGTATCGAAGCGAGAACAACATATACCCACAGCAAAGGCGTATTTTCAAGAAACAAAAACAGACAGGGGCCAACCAGAGTACCGTTAAAACCGTAGAGACCTGCGTCAATATCATCCTCCGAAAAACCCAGTATATAAGCAGTGATGGTACTGGCTACAACGCCAACGGTAGCCGCAAGCCCAGCGGTTACGCCACCGATATAAAGCGCAATTAAAAAAAGCAACCCTGTAATTGCATTACCGCAAAAAAAAACCTGACCGACGCCCCGCAGGATTACTCGAATTGGACGTGGTATAGCCATGTCTAGTTTTATTGCCCATTGCATTTTTTATCTCCGGATCGTATTGGACTAAAAATTTTTGCGCCTGCGTTTTCTCTTGGAAAATTAGTGCGTTTTCATTTCGTCAAGCAAACCTTGCTTGACGATAAAATCGATTATTTCCTGTACACCCTGGCCGGTACGCATGTTGGTAAAAACGAAAGGCCGATCGCCACGCATTCGCTTAGCGTCGCGCGCCATCACTTCCAGATCGGCGCCGACATACGGTGCCAGATCGATTTTATTAATAACCAGCAAGGCCGAGCGTGTAATGCCCGGACCGCCTTTCCGTGGTATTTTTTCACCGGCTGCAACATCAATGACATAAATTGTCAGATCGGATAATTCCGGGCTGAACGTAGAAGCCAGATTGTCGCCGCCGGACTCAACCAACACCAGATCGAGACTGGGAAATTCCTGAGTAATGCGGGAAATTGCTTCAAGATTAATGGATGCGTCCTCCCTGATGGCGGTATGAGGGCAGCCGCCTGTTTCAACGCCGACTAACCGTTCTGCGGGTAATGCTTCCGCACGCAGTAATATTTCCAGATCTTCTTTGGTATAAATGTCATTGGTGATAACCGCCATTTCATACTGCTCTCGCATTCTTTTGCACAGCACCTCGCATAGCGCGGTTTTGCCGGAACCAACCGGTCCGCCTATGCCAACACGGAGTGGATTAGATTTATGTGTCATGTTATATCCCAAGCTATTGTTTTAATTAAGATCGATAAATCCGACTGTATTGTACTTCATGCATCATCGACAATATGGATAAGCCTGGCGACCAATTGGAAAGATCATCATCTTCAAGCTGCTTTGCATGATTGACCGCTGCTTCTATATCCGGATGCAGTGAAAGCAACAGGCGCTGCCCTGAAACTTGCCCGAGAGGAACGGATTTAACGCATACAAGCACCTGATTCTCGACTATTGAAAATAAGAATCCTGACAAGGCGACTTCAGATGAAATCTTCAAGGCGACAGCCGCACAGGCAAACGCGGTCGGCAGGGGAATTTCCGCCTGGCTTGCCATGATCGTCTGCAATGATTCATCCGCGATGTTTAAGTCCAATATCAGTTTATTGAGTGAATAGCCCATCTGAATTGTTTCGGCGCGAAATTCCTGCGTGTCGCGCGCTGCCAGAAACAATTCCGTCCAGCGCGTGACATCCGCTGCATTGTTATTTGAAAAGGCGCGCAGCAAACGCCAGAAAACAGGCGCTTCAAAATCAGCAATGACTGATAGGGATTCTGATATCCAGTCATATGCAGATTTTGCATCGGTAACGCTGCCAATTTCGATTGCCGTTTCCAGTCCTTGCGAGTAAGTATAAGCACCGATCGGCAGCGAAGGACTTGCCAGATGAAGTAAACGCAGTAACTCAGTGATTTGTTGTATACCAGTCGTCATTTTTTCTCGGGTGGTGAACGAACATTCTTCGTCGGTTAATCCAACAGCAGCCGAATTGGCAGGCGCTTGAACAGTATTATCGTGATAACGATCTGAGAAATACGCACGCACCTTACTGATGCTTTTTATGCTGATGACTAAAGAATCGGTTCCTTCACGCTTCAGGATTATTTTCAACCTTTTATGCTGTTAAACGCCACACTCTCAGCGCAAACCCGGTAAAAGAAAGATTACAATCTTTCTTTTACCGCGGGTGCCAGAGTAACCTGCTTTCAGAATAAAAAGTAGCGCTGCGCCAATGGCAGTGTATCCGCCGGCTCGCATGTCAATAGTTCGCCGTCAGCGCGCACTTCATAGGTTTCAGGATTGATTTCCATTTTTGGTGTTGCGCTGTTATGAATCATGTCCTTTTTGCGCAGGCCGCGTGTGTTTTTAACTGCAATCAATGGTTTCTCGGTTTTAAGTTGATCAACCAGACCGGCCGCTAAAGACGCTGCTGAGACAAACGTGTAGCAGGTATTTCTGAGCGCGGTACCGTATGCGCCAAACATATAACGATAATGGACGGGCTGCGGTGTCGGAATCGATGCGTTTGGATCACCCATCAACGCAGCGGCAATCATGCCGCCTTTCAGCACCATTGAAGGCTTGGCGCCGAAATGCGCCGGCCTCCACAGAACTAAATCGGCATATTTTCCGACCTCAATCGATCCCAGTACGTGGGAGATGCCATGACATATCGCCGGGTTAATCGTGTATTTCGCGATATAGCGCTTGACCCTGAAATTATCGTTTCTTGCCGAATCTTCTCTAAGCGCACCACGCTGTACCTTCATTTTATGCGCGGTTTGCCATGTTCTGGTCACAACTTCGCCGATACGTCCCATGGCCTGGGAATCTGAAGCCATCATGGAAATGGCACCAATGTCGTGCAGGATATCCTCGGCCGCAATGGTTTCCTTGCGTATCCGGGACTCGGCAAAGGCAACATCTTCAGGAATGGATGGACTTAAGTGATGGCAAACCATCAACATGTCCAGGTGTTCGTCGAGTGTATTGCGCGTGTAGGGGCGCGTTGGATTGGTTGACGAGGGCAATACATTTTCCAGCTCAACGACCTTCATGATATCCGGCGCGTGCCCACCGCCCGCTCCTTCAGTATGGAACGTATGAATGGTTCTATCCTTCATGGCCTTGATGGTGTTTTCCAGATAGCCGCCTTCGTTAATCGTATCTGTATGAATGGCGACTTGCACATCCATTTTATCCGCGACGGACAGGCAATTATCAATTGCCGCATAAGTCGTACCCCAGTCTTCATGAAGCTTCAAACCACAGGCACCCGCTAAAATCTGCTCTTCGTTCGGGGTAGGCAAACTGACGTTTCCCTTGCCAAAAAAACCGGTGTTCATGACCATGCCATCAGAGGCGCGCAGCATTGAATGTATATGCCACGGACCCGGCGTACAGGTTGTCGCCAGCGTTCCAACGGCAGGACCGGTGCCACCACCCAGCATTGTCGTGATACCGTTCATCAAAGCATCTTCTTCCTGCTGCGGACAAATAAAGTGAATATGTACGTCCAATCCACCTGCGGTGAGAATCTGGCCTTCGCCGGCAATGATTTCCGTAGCGGCGCCGATTGCCATTGTAACGCCGGGCTGAATATCCGGATTACCCGACTTTCCAATAGCCGCGATTCTGCCGTTTTTCAGGCCAACATCCGCTTTTACAATACCCCAGTGATCGATAATGATGGCATTGGTAATGACAGTATCCATGACATCCGCATGATTGCGCTGCGATTGCCCCATGCCGTCGCGAATGACCTTGCCGCCGCCGAATTTGACCTCTTCACCGTAAACGGTGTAATCATTTTCTATTTCGATGAACAGTTCGGTATCCGCCAGTCGGACTCTATCCCCGGTCGTTGGTCCCATCATTTCGGCGTATGCCTGACGCGAAATCTTAAAGCTCATTTTTTCTACTCCCTTTGAATGTTTATTCCGTAGCTGTTGATTATCGCCGGAGCGATTAAACAAGCGATCCCATAACTTTTTGGTTGAATCCATAAACTAT
>CAZXBP010000185.1:0-5764 GCA_964639015.1 uncultured Nitrosomonas sp. | reverse complement strand
GTTGTTCCATTTATTCATACCGTTAGTCATCGCGGATAACGGTCAACTTAGGTTTCTAGGTTCAGTCATCCTTGCCTTCTCTTCCCGGTATTCCTCGATCGAGAGATTACGCAGCCTGGATGTGCGACCATCATCGTTATGCACGAATCCCACGCTGGCGACATAAGGTTCGATAATGTGGATTTTCTGCAATGGCGTAACGATCAGCAATTGCAGATTAAGCTGAGAAAACAGGCGTAGCCCGTATTGTGCCGATTCATCCGAACCGCGCCCGAAAGCCTCATCGATAACAACAAAGCGGAAAGACCGAGAGCGCACCGCACCCCATTCCAGACCAAACTGATAAGCCAGACTTGCGGCCAGAATGGTATAAGCCAGCTTCTCCTTCTGGCCGCCGGACTTGCCGCCCGAATCCGAATAATGCTCATACTCGCTATTGTCTTCCCGCCAGCGTTCGCTGGCGGCGAACATGAACCAGTTGCGCACGTCAGTCACTTTCACCGTCCAGCGGCGATCCAGTTCGGACCGACCCTCGCGCCCGCGGAAACGCTCGATAATATGCCGCACCTGAAGAAACTTGGTCTCGGAATACTGACTGTCGTCCGACCCGGTCAGGGCGCCTTCAGTGCAGGCGCGCAGTTCCGATTGAAAATCCCGGATATCAACATCGGGAGTCGGCTGCGCCTCGAGCACGATATAGCGACCGGTATTGTAGTCGATGCCGGCCAATGACTAGTTGATACGCGCGATCCGCTCCTTGATGGTTTCCCGTTCCCGCGCCAGTTGCGACTGAAAATTGGCGACTTCACGAATCGTGTTCTCATTCAGCAATTCCTTGAAACGCGCTTCAAAGCGCGGCAGGTCATCACTTTGCAGATTGTGCAGCATGTTGCGGTATTCAAATGCCGCCTCGATGCTGGCATCAACCTCCGAAGTCTCAAGCTTGAACGCTTCCTTATAGGAAGTCATCGCCTTGACGATCCGCTCTCCCAGCGTGCTGAGTTTTCTGGCTTCGTTCTCAATCTGCTTTTGCAGCCAGTCGCGCATTTCGCGTTCGCGATTGTCGCAGGATTCGACGGTCAATGTCTGTTCGCCCAGCACTTCACGCCGCGCCTTGTCGAGTGTGTCGAAATAGACGACACGATCCGGATCAGTCAGACCGGTATCGTTCAGCAAGGCTTGCGTTTGTGCAAGCAGCGCTTCACTGTCGGTTTGCTTCTGTTCGATTTTGGAACGCTTGTCTTTAAGTGCCTCCAACCGGGTTTCGATATGCTGCAAAGCCTGGATGGCTTGATTTAATTGCCCGATCAGTTGTTTGAGTACATCGGAGGCCGACTCCAGTTGCTGTTTTTCATCGTGCAGTCCTGCCAGTTCCACGGCGAGCGACTGCCAGTCGAGCTCACGATAATCAGCATACTCTCACCCAGCCTGGATACTACTGTCAGTCGCTCCTTGAGCAGAGTCTGCTCGGCCTGAATCCTGCCAAGACGGCTGCCCAGCTCGCCCAGGCTGTTTTCCAGTTGTTTCGCTCTGGCTTCGAGCGCGGCGATCTTGGCCGCGTTATGCCAGCCCAGCACATAACGGCTGCGATCATCCAGCCGGTGACGATCGTCTTTTTCATGCCGCTCGCCGGGTGCTTTAATCTGTCCGGCGCTGGTAATGGCGCGGATCTCGCGGCGAAACTGCTCCTGGGTGCTGCAACACGCAATATCGAACCGGTGCGCCAGCTCACGTTCAAGCCAATCGTAAAAGGAAGAATCGGGTTTGATCACCAGCTTGCGCACCAGCGAATCGCGGTGCAATTCGGGATGATCAGCGCGCGCCCGCCGACGCACCCGGAAGTAAACCAGACGACCGCCAAGCTGGGTTTTATCCACCCATTCAGCAACAGCCGTGTAATAGTCGTCCGGCACCAGCAGCGACAAACCAAAGCTGCGCAACAAGCGTTCCGCCGCGCCTTCCCAATCGCGCTCCGCCTCATGCACCTGCAACAATTCGCCGGCAAAGGGCATCACGGCCTCGGGCAGCTCCAGCGCTCTGCACAACGCGACGCGCATGGCAATCTGCTCGGCCGGGATATTACTGCGCCGGGCCTTCAGACTGTCGATTTCGGCGGTCAATGCATCGTACGTCTGTTTGCCCTGACGCAGACTGACGCCATGTTCGGTCAGATCATTCTGCAGACCGGCTTCCCGGCTCCGCGCCGCCTCTTCAAGCACTAGGAAATGTTGCCGCTGCGTTATAAAACCCGTTTCATCGCCAGCCGGGATTTCGTCAATCGCCCGCACCAGTTCGGCATAACGTTGCGCCTTGCGCTCACGCGCCAAGCGTTCCTGATCCTTATTGCGGATCTCGGCAGCCAACCGCTCAAGACGGTCACCGCCGCTCTCGGCGATGCTGCGCTTGAGTTCATCCATCGCGACACGTCTTGCATCGCGTTGTTCCTCTCCCCGCCTGATCAGCGCATCCTGATGCGCCCACTCGGCGGCAAGATTCGCCAGTCGTTGCTCCAGCAATGCCAGTTTCAAGCCTGCAAAATAAGGTTTAAGCGCTTCACGACAGGCGCGGCGCTCCTCCAGATACTGATTCATTGCGGCATGCCGCTCGCAATCAGCAACCAGTGGAGACAGCAATTCGACCTGGCGCTTGGCTTTCAGCACCGCTTCATGCGCCCGGTTGAGATCGTCGAAATGCTCGATCAACGCTGCAATACGCGGAGCCACATCGAAAGGCTCGAGCATGTGGCTGCAGACAAAATCAGTCAGGTTGCCGACCGACTTCATCGACACCGTTTGGTGAAACAGTTCGAGTGCCTGTTCATTGTCAATCCCGAAGCGCCGCCGGAACCAGGCGCCATAGGGCGGAAAACTGTCAAATACCTCCGCACCCCGGCCACCACTGCCCGCGCGCAGCCGTTTGCGCAATTGCGCAATATCCGGGCCGAAGTGCGTAAAATCAGCAACAATCGACAAAGCATGCTCCGCACCAACAAAAAAACGGGCCGGCTGCCCCTGTGCATCCTTCAGCCAGAATACTTGTGCCAACGTCACCGTCTGGTCATACCCGGCATTATGAAACACGCCGAGAATCACGGAATAACTGCTGGCATCACGCAACGCCACAGGCTTTGCTGCGCCACTCGTGTCATTGCGTTCCGATTTGTAGTGACCAAGAACGTAAGAGCGCAGCGTACGCTCCTTGCTGTCCGCACCGGCGGCCTTGTTGTACGCGACGCGGTGCGCCGGAACCAGCAGAGTGGTCACTGCATCGACAAGCGTTGATTTACCCGAACCGATATCGCCCGTCAATAAACCGTTCTTGCCGTCAAGCCGCAAAGTCCACACCCGTTCACCAAAGGTTCCCCAGTTGAGTACTTCCAAACGATGCAAGCGGAAACCGGCCAGCGTATCGTCGCCAAGAAAATCAAGCCGTTGTTGTGTCTGCAATTTAATTATCCCTGCTTTCCGCTGAGAACGTGTTCGGATTCACCGGCAAGATGCGCCTGATACTCGGCCAGGCGCGCATCCAGTTCAGCCAGCCATTGCGCATCAACAAATGCTTTGAGTATGCGACGCACCTCGTACACCGTCGCCTGTCCTCCTGAATTTGCCACACCCGCACGCATCCGGCGTAGGAAACCCAGCTCCACGATTTTATTGAGATGCGCCTCGATCTGGTCGATCAGACGCGCCTCATTGCTGCTTTCCGGCAAAAACACCCGAATCAAATCGACAATTTCATCCCGGGTGAGCACCAGTCGCGTATCACTGCCACTTGCATCAAATTCAGCCAGCTTTTTCCGCAGCAACGCCAGCAAGAGGCTTACTGGAAAAGATAAGGGGCGCCTGGCAATCAGACGCGGCAGCCTGGACACCCCATCATCGGCACTTTCTTCCGAGCGCGCACGCAGAAAAGCATAACCTTCAGCCTCATCCAGCAGCAGTTCCAGCCCCATTACAGTCACATAATCCCGCACCCGAACCTGCAATTTAAGCAATGCGCTCCACTGGACTGCATTGTCCTCCTGATAAATCACACCTTTAAGCAGCGGAATGACCAGCGCGGACAAATCGTGAGTCTCGCTTTCAGCTTCTGCAAAAATTTCTTCTTCCATGCCTACCTCACGAAAATCACGCGCGGCAGACGCACACGCTTCAGAATCTGCTTCCCATCGGCTCCGACACTTTGCCAGGCGATTGTTTCGGTCGTGTCTTCATCCACCACTGTTTTGGAAGACTTGCCCGCAAGCTCCAGGTAAGTCACAAGTTCCGCCAGACCATGCCGCAGTGGATGCAGCTGACAAAGCGCAGCAAGCGTGATTTGCGAACGATCCTGTAAAGCATGACGGATATGCCGCGCCATGCGATCCTTGTCGATAATCACCTGCGAATACAGTGCATCCATCAACCACTGCTGTTCATCATCATTTTGCGGCAACGCAATATCAGCAATCGCTGTTCGAGCGCTGACAGTATACAGCGGCCGCTCCATCGGCAACTCAATGGAAACCGCCAGATCGGCGATGGCCATCACTTCACCCGATGGCGGTGATTCTCGCAATGCCAATGCCCTGGCTTCCAATCCTCGCAAAATATCCATGATGCGGCGGTTCTCCAGCCAGGCCTGATCATCCAGAAAGCGCCGCAATTGCTGGGAAAGCCTGGCCACCGTGCGCTGCGTATGTTCACCGGCTTCCAGCCAGTCATAATGTATCCGGCGGGTGCGCACATCGGGTTTGAGCTCGGCAATCGGCGTCAGGGATAATACCCGTTCAAGCAAAGCTGTAAGTTCCTCCTGACGGCTGCTCGACATCAGAAAATCCCAGAATGCCTGGAAGCTACGCCCCTGGTCCGAATCGGCAATCGCATCGCGCTCGCCCATGATTTCTTCCAGTAATGCACCCTTGGCGCCTTCCCACAACGCAATACGCTCACGCACGCGCCGATCCAGGCTGCGAAAGTTGTGTTCCACTTCGCGAAAATCCGTCAGCAACTCGCGCGCCAACTGAGTGAATTGCTGGAAACGATCTTTCAGCGCAGTATCATCCAGCAATGGCAGATCGCCTGCTGCTATCCGGGCAATCTCCGCATCAATCTCGTCACGGCGTTTCTGCAACTCCCCAATTCGCGCCTGCGGATCCGTTTCACTGCCCTCGCTCATCTGTTTGAGCAATTCGAACAACGTCAGCAGGCGCGATTCCGTTCCGACAAAACTGCGCTCAACCAGCGTTCCCAGCCAGGCTATGGCTTTCTCGCTGGGCGGAGTCAGGTCAAAATGCGGCTCATCCGATCCGTGCGTATAGAACTTGCGCAGCCAGCCTTTTTCAATGCTGGCCCAGTCATTGAGATATTCCAGCGCCGTTTTGGGAAAGGCTGCGTCGCCGAGTTGTCCACGCAAATGAAACAGCTCATCCTCCAATGCTTCGGACAAATCCGCCTGAGCCATCACCCGCGCATTGGGAATGACGAAAACGCGCTGCAGAAAACTGACCAGCAGTGGCGCATGGTCGGAGCGCAGTAAGCGCCAGGCAGGATGATTCTGGCGCAATAGGTCGAGAGTGGCGTAGTCGAGCGTCATTCGTTCCTGCTTGTTGTTATCTGTTTAACCTAAAACCTCAGTTAAATGGGGTTTAAAGTGCGTTGATTTTTATTTTCGGCAAGGCACAATGAGGCGTAATAACGCGTTATTACAACGAATTGTAACGCAGCAAAAATTAAAAAGCGGCGTGCTGTAAACACCATCGTTTGACTCACCATCCGGATGA
>CAZXBP010000184.1:0-5785 GCA_964639015.1 uncultured Nitrosomonas sp. | reverse complement strand
TTATTCATACCGTTAGTCATCGCGGGTAACGGTCAACTGAGGTTTTTAGGTTTAAGATCTGAAATCCTGATCAGGTTACGCCTTGTCCCAGCATGGCATCGGCGACTTTGACAAAACCGGCAATATTCGCACCGTCCACGTAGTTGACGCTGCCATTCGGCTTAGTGCCGTATTGCAGGCAGGATCGGTGAATGGCCTGCATAATTTCCAGCAGACGCGCATCGACTTCCTCATGTGTCCAGGACAGACGCATGGCATGCTGGCTCATTTCCAGGCCGGAAGTGGCTACACCGCCGGCATTGCTGGCTTTGCCCGGTGCGTAGAGTACGCCGTTGTGTTCAAAGCATTCCACCGCCTCGGCCGTCGATGGCATGTTGGCGCCTTCCGCCACGCAAATGACACCATTTTTGACCAGTGTTCTGGCATCTTCCTCGCTGATTTCGTTTTGTGTTGCACACGGCAGCGCAACATCGACCGGGACGTGCCAGGGCTTGGTATCAGCCAGGAAAGTAGCCTTGACGCGCCGGGCGTATTCATCGACGCGACCGTACAAATGATTCTTAACCTCGGATAATTCAGCGAGTTTTTCTGTGGTAAAGCCGTCTTCATCCACCACTGTGCCGGTTGAGTCTGAGACGGTTACGACTTTGGCGCCAAGCGTCATTGCTTTTTCAATGGCATATTGCGCTACATTGCCGGAACCGGATATCGACACGCGCATGCCGTCGAATGAGCGCCCGGCATGCTTGAGAACCTCCTGCGCGAAGTAGACGGTTCCATAGCCCGTTGCTTCCGGGCGCACCAGTGATCCCCCAAAGCTGAGGCCTTTTCCGGTGAAAATACAGTCGGAGCGGTTGAGCAGTTTTTTTACCATGCCCGCCATATAGCCGACTTCGCGCCCGCCGACGCCGATATCACCCGCGGGAACATCGGTGTCTGAACCGATATGGCGGAATAATTCGCTCGCGTAGGCCTGGCAGAAGCGCATGATCTCGCCAGGACTTCTACCTTTGGGGTCAAAATCCGCGCCGCCTTTTCCGCCACCCATGGGTAATGTGGTCAGCGCGTTTTTAAAAGTTTGTTCAAACGCCAGGAATTTGAGGATCGACAGATTAACTGAAGGATGAAAGCGTGTGCCGCCCTTGTAAGGGCCGATAGAAGAACTGTGCTGGATACGATAACCGCGATTGACTTTAACTTCACCCTGATCGTCCACCCAGGCGACACGAAAAATGATGACGCGCTCAGGCTCGACCAGACGATCCAGTACGCCATGTTCGGCGTAGCGCGGATTTTCCGTGATAAAAGGCCAGAGACTGCCCATCACTTCCTTTACAGCCTGTATGAATTCCGGCTGGACAGGATTGCGTCCTGCAACATAGTCGCAGAATTCCTGAAAATTGTTATATTTCATTGTTTGATTTCCCCGATATAAGAAAGGTTATTCATGAATGCCTAATTCTGCCAAAGAAATGCACGAACTGCACTGTATTTTTATTAAAAAAAGTGAAAAGGATGCTTTTTCGTCATTATGCCTTTAATGGGCGCGCAATATGATGGAGAATGTTTACGCAATCAAAACTGAATCGTTAAGGCGGGGTCGCGTTATGCGTGAAATGAAAAAAGTTTCCAGAAGAAATGTAATCCGATTGGGATTGGCAGGCACGGTTCTCAGTATGGCCGGTGTGACGCAAAGTTGGGGACGGACATTGCTGTTGCCAACGCCTGCTGAGGTGGAAGGCCCTTTTTATCCGGTAGCTGATCAGGCTGACAAAGACGCGGATATGACCCGGATTGCGGGACGCACCGGCATGGCAAAAGGAGAGGCGATCATTATTGAAGGCGCGGTAACGGATGTTTCCGGAAAACCGGTTGCTGATGCCGTGATTGATATCTGGCAGGCAAACGCAGCAGGTCGATACAATCATCCACGCGATCCGAATCCGGCGCCGCATGATCCCGATTTTCAAGGATGGGCCGTTATCCGAAGTGATGCAAAAGGACATTATCAATTCATAACGGTCAAACCCGGCGCCTATCCGGCGACAAAAACGTGGATTCGTCCGCCGCATATTCATTTCAAGATTTCCGGGCGCGGTTTCCAGACTTTGATAACGCAAATGTATTTTCCTTACGAGCCGTTAAATAAGGTGGATTTACTGTTGCGCAGTAAATCCACGCAGCAGCAGTCGGCAATGATTGCGAGGGCAGAGGGTAAGCACGAGAATTTAACCGCTTATGTCTATAATATCGTTCTAACACCCATGGCGCGTTAAATGGAGAATGTGTGGCGCAATACCAGCATTATTTTATTAAGGGGATGACATGATTTCGATTGGGTCATTTGAACCGGATGAGACTTGACGCGATTGATTACAAAAAAATCATCGCGCGCCCGGATCTGCTGGCACAGATTGTCAGTGTTGATGCATGTTCTGAAAAATGCTTTCAGGAGATGGATCAGCTGGTTCGTTCGGATCAGGGCAGTGTATCGTTTGTGCTCAGGATGGCTAATTCCGCGATGTATAACCGTGGCAAGCGGATCAAAACAATTCCGCATGCCATCAGCCTGCTTGGCATCGATATTATCCGTTCGCTGGCGATATTGTCAGTTTCGCGCGCGATTTTCATAAGAAGCGGAAACGCACTTTTCCATAAGCATGTCTGGCAGCATTCATTGCTGACCGCGCTTGCCTGTCAGCAGATATGTTTAGAGGCGGGCGAATCAAGATTGGTCGAGGAGGCTTTTGTTGCCGGACTGTTACACGATATTGGAAAAGTGTTGTTGAATTACAATTGCCCGGATGATTATCCGGTAATTTTGAGTTATGTGCTCGAGCATTCCTGTTCGTGCGCCGAAGCCGAGCGGAAATTTCTGGAAATTAATCATAATGATGTGGGCAGGCGTGCTGTCGTTGAATGGAAGTTGCCGGACTACTTTGCTGATTATGTCGGAATTGATCTTGAAGTATTTCACTCCGGTCAGACAGACAATAAAATCATGTTTTTTCTGGCCATTGCAAATTGCCTGATAAAAAATGCCGGATTTGGCGCGCATATGCCGGCGCTGATTGAACGCAGGGAAAAATTAATGTCCCTGGGCGCCAGTGAGCAGCTTTGCAAGTTTTTGTTGGAAGAAGCTTTTCTGCAAAAATTACAGCGCAGCGATATTTATCTTCATAGCCTCTAGGCGTCTGCCGGAGTCTAGGCCAATCTACTGCACATATGACACCGACAAGAGCATCCGATTCGGAACATAACATAGTCATTACCTCGATGACGCAAAACGTATGGGATGATGTTCGGGCTGCAACAGCAATTTCACTTGAACGATTCAAACTTGGACAGTTGTTTGAGCCCACTGTTTTTTTACTTCACCAGCTGGTCTCCGGTTCGATCAAAGCACTGCATTACAACGTTTTCAAACAAAACATTCAAAATGACTTCGGTCTCGAGGATGTTGCGCACGAGGCTGAATTCAACGCACTGTTCAACAGTGAAATTAATGAACACGGCGACAAAAATATCGCCAAGTTCTGCAAAGAGAGCGGGTTGCATGTGACATTGTCGTTTCCTGACATGGAAGACGTCATTGCAGTGATCGATGCGCCACGCTTTTGCTTTAACGCTATTGAGCTGAGTGACAAATTAACCAAAATGCTCGGCTATCGGCTGGAAATACAGGAAGCTGCCGGTCAACCGGATTTTTATTCAGCCATACTCTACGGGCATGGCGTGAATTTGAACGCGTTCAAGCCTCCGATAATGCTGTCTGAACATGATAAAGAGGCGAGTTTTCAGAATATTTTCACACAGCTTTCGTATGACATTATTTGTTTTAACAGTCTGGGAACAATTCATGCGCTGTCGCCATCGCTTTTGTCGCAGCTTGAGCTGGAAGAAAGCGTAGCCTCGGTTGAATTATTTTCAAGCGTTATTCCGCAGCATTTTTATAATGATGTGATCTGGGGCGTGGCTACCGATTCGCCGCAAGGCAAATTCGAGAATTACCGGGTGCGCATCAAAGTCGGCACCGATGATGTGGCGTCGATGCTTTTTAATGTCAGCGGTTTCAGGGACAGTCACGGCATGATTCATACGCTTTGGCAGAAGATAGCTTTGGATGGAAAAAACAGCAGCGGGCTGTCGGAAGGCTCCATATTGAATGAAGCCAAAGTGCATAATATAACCCGCAATTATGTTCCGCAGCTTGTTGAACAGAAAGCCAGGGAAGTTGTCCGGCTGGGCGGTCATCTGCTTAATAACGAGGAATGCTATATCGCCATCCTGTTTTGCGATATTGTGGGCTTCACCACTTACGTTGAAAAGAATGAAAAAGAAGAATCTATTATTCACACACTCAATTCCATTTTGCGCAGAATATCGCTGTCGGTAAAAAAACATGGCGGATTCATCGACAAATTCATGGGCGACTGTATTATGGTGCTGTTTCGCAATCCACGCGCTGCCGTCACTGCCGCGCTTGAAATGCAGAGCCATTCAACCGATATCAATCGCCTGCGGCACCGGGCAAATCTGGATCTGCTGTTATTGCGCATCGGCATTCATTGGGGCAAAGTGGTTATCGGCAACGTCGGTACGCCTGAACGGCTGGATTGGACAGCCATAGGCGATGTGGTTAACACCGCGTCACGAATAGAAAAAAACTGCCTTCCGGATCACGTGCTGATCAGTCAGAGCATGCGCGATGCCATTGAAACCGATGGAAAGCTGAGTTTCAAATGTGGTGAAACATTTAATCTCGCCGTGAAAGGAAAGAAAAATGAGCTGGCCGTGTGTTATGTTTATCCGACGGGCTGAGGCGTTTGCGTTGTGAGCACATAAGCCGTGCTGTCCGTGCAGACTATTTCATTTCGGATGAAACCATGAATTCCAGCGCTTCCAGTTCCGCCGCTGTGAATCCGGCTTGTTGTCTGGCTTCGTGGTGGAAGGGCGCGGACAGTTGTCCGGAGAAATAGCGGCTGAGTAAATTCCGGAATGTCAGCTCGTCATCAAGGCGGCGTTGATCACAGAAATATTTAAACCAGTGCGATCCGATCTTCACATGTCCGATTTCATCGCGCAGAATAATTTCCAGAATGGCCGCCGTTTTTTCTTCCTGTACGGCGCGCAGGCGTTTGATAATGCCGGGCGTGACATCCAGTCCTCTGGCTTCCAGTACGCGTGGTACGAGCGCCATCCGCACCATGGGATCAAAATCCGTTTTCCTGGCCATCTCCCACAAACCGTTATGCGCCGGGAAATCACCGTAATCATGACCCAGTTCGTTCAGGCGCGCGCGCAGGAGCTGAAAATGATAAGCTTCTTCACAGGCAACCCGTACCCAGTCGCTGTAAAACGGCTCGGGTAATCCGCGAAACCGGTATACCGCATCCCAGGCAAGATTAATCGCGTTGAATTCAATGTGCGTGACGGCATGAATCAACGCCGCAAGCCCGCCCTTGGTACCCAGCCGCCGTTTGGGTACGTTGCCGGGCAGAACAAGCTCGGGCCTGACCGGACGCCCGGGTTCATCGATGGATTCGGGCTCGCCTGTCGATGCGAGCGTCAACAGGCCATCGCGCCACTGTTTTGCAGATAATTCGGTAAGCCGCACCTTGTCTTCCGGCGCACACGCTTGCAGGCAACGATATGCAGCGTCGAACAAGGATTCTGTGTTGTTATTCATGCCGTTAGTTATTGCGGATAACGACCAACCGAGGTTTTTAGGTTTAACCTAAGCCGGACAAGCCGGAACCAAAAAAGTTAAAATCTTCGTAGCCAA
>CAZXBP010000183.1:0-5820 GCA_964639015.1 uncultured Nitrosomonas sp. | reverse complement strand
GCCGTTATCCCATTGGCGCAGTAGATTAGTCTTATGTCCGACAGACTCCTAGGTTTAATCTGAAATGGTATGCTTCTGCCCTGATATTATCCTGAGCAACAACCTGCTCACATATAAAAAATTCAAAATTTCATGCCGGGCGATTAAAATACCGGTTTTACAGGAATCAATAAAAACTGCGCCTGAATGCCAAACTATTTTGCTTTGATACCTGCCGCCGGTTACGGCGCGCGGATGGACCACCAGCTGCCCAAGCAGTATTTGCCGCTGGCCGGGAAACCGATGATCTACCATGCCATCAACACGCTGTGTCGTTCCGCAGCCATCAGCCGGGTTTTTGTTGTGCTGTCGCCGGAGGACCCCGAGTGGCGGAAGCACGACTGGAGCGGGTTTGATGACAAGCTGACCGTGCTTTATCACGGCGGCGCAACACGCGCTGAAAGTGTATGCAATGGACTGGCGGCAGCGTCAAAAATCGGCCTGGCCTGTCCGATTGATGACGAAGACTGGATATTGGTGCATGATGCAGCCCGACCATTGTTTACTCAAAGCCAGCTCAACCGGCTGATCGCTGAGATCGGCGATGATCCGGTGGGCGGACTGCTGGCGGTGCCTGTCGCCGATACGCTCAAACGCAGCGGCGGAGACAAGCGTGTTGTACAGACCGAATCGCGCGAGAATTTATGGCAGGCGCAAACGCCGCAGATGTTTCGCTACCGGATGCTGTTCGACGCGCTCAGTCGAGACACGCAGGCAAATGTGACCGATGACGCCGGCGCGATTGAAGCCCTGGGATTGCATCCCAGGCTTGTCCATAACCAGGATTTCAATTTCAAAGTAACTTATCCTCAAGACCTTGAGCTTGCCGAGCTCATCATGCAGAAAAGGAACCATCAATGATTTCATTACGAATCGGGCAGGGGCGCGATGTGCATCAACTGGCGGAAAACCGGCCGCTGATTATCGGCGGCGTGAGCATTCCTTACGAAAAAGGGCTGCTGGGGCATTCCGATGCCGATGTGCTGTTGCATGCGCTGTGTGACGCTTTGCTCGGCGCTGCGGCGCTGGGCGACATCGGCACGCACTTTTCGGATACCGATGCGCAATACAAAAATATCGACAGCCGGGTTTTGTTGCGCAATGTGCGCAAGCTTTTGTGCGAGCGTAACTACGACATTATCAATATCGATGCGACCATCATCGCGCAGGCGCCCAAAATGGCGCCGCATATTCCGGCGATGATTGCAAATATCGCGCAGGATCTCGGCATTCCCGGCGATGCGGTCAATGTCAAAGCCAAGACCGCCGAACATCTTGGCGCGCTCGGGCGCAAGGAAGGCATCGCGGCGGAAGCCGTTTGCCTGATTAATCATACCGGTTAGCGCCTGGATGTCCGATACCGTCCGACAGGAAACGGCGCGATTGTTTTTTGCCATCCGGCCCGCCGGCGCGGTACAGCGCGCGCTGTACCGGATGGCCGGAAAAGTGGTGACCGGCGAACAGCGCGGACGCTGCGTCAAACCGGAAAATATCCATCTGACGATCGTGTTTCTGGGCGATGTCGAATCGGACAGAATCGATTCGTTGCGTGAAATCGCATCCAGTGTGACTGCGCAGGCGTTCAGTCTGTCAATTCAGGGTACGCTGTTCTGGAAAAAAAACCGGATTGTCATGGCAAAAGTCGACCATTATCCCACCGCGCTCTTTGCGCTGGCCGATGCGCTGACAACAGCGCTGATCGCGGCAGGATTCAGCTGTGAAGACCGCAAATACAAGCCGCATATCACGCTGATCCGCAACGTCGGTGCGCATCTGCCCATGCAGCTTGAAAACCCGATACAATGGAATGTCAGCGACTGGCTGCTGCTGCAATCCCGGTTATCCAGCCACGGTTCCTGTTATACCGAACTGGGCCGCTGGCCGCTTCATTCCATCATTGAAACTGATACGCCATTTTGAAAATCCTTGCTTTTGATACCTCGACCGAATACTGCACGACCGTGCTGAGCCTTGACGGCGGCATCGTGAAGCGGGAGGCTTATGCACAGCGCCAGCATTCCGAACTGCTGCTGCCGATGATACAGGACACGCTGACCGAAGCCGGACTGCGGCTGTCCGATCTTGACGGACTGGCCTTCGGCGCAGGACCGGGTTCATTCACCGGTCTCAGAATAGCCTGCGGCGTCGCGCAGGGACTGGCGCTTGCCACCGGCCTGCCGGTCATCGGTATCAGTACGCTGGAAGCGATTGCGCAGCAAAACGCGCATGACAGAATCGTGGTGGCGCTGGATGCGCGCATGGGCGAGATTTATCATGCCGCGTATATCCGGCAGGATAATCGCTGGATAGTGGTGAGTGAACCTGCGCTGTGTCAGCCGCAGCGTGCGCCGGTGTTGCCGGAAGGCAGGTGGATGGCCTGTGGAAATGGTTTTAAGGTGTATCGTGAGCCGTTACAGACGCTTTACCACGATCAGCTGGTGGCAATACGGGACGAGCAGTATCCGCATGCGCAGGAAATCGGGCAACTGGCCGCAATGCAGGCGATCGATGCGTTTTGCACCGATCCGGCGCAAGCCGCGCCGGTCTATATCCGCAATAAAGTGGCACTGAAGGAATCCGAGCGGTGAACCAGGCACTGCCATTGAATCCTGAAATCCGGCCCATGCGTGAATCCGATCTGGATCAGGTTATCCGCATCGAGCGGCAGATTTTTCTGTTTCCGTGGTCGCCGGCGAATTTTTCTGACTCGCTCCAAGCCGGTTATCTGTGCCGGGTGATGGAAGAAAACCTGGCGATCCTCGGTTACAGCATTCTGATGATCGGCCCGGACGAAGCGCATATTCTGACGCTGGGCATCAATCCGGATTGGCAGCGGCGAGGACTCGGCGAGAAAATGCTGCATTATCTGATCGATCTGTCAGCAGAGCACGGCGCGAAGTCGGTATTGCTCGATGTGCGCGAATCGAATCAGGGGGCGGCCAGACTCTACCGGCAACTGGGGTTTGAACAGATTGGTACGCGCAAGGGGTATTACCCCGCCATGCGCGGCCGGGAAGACGCACTGGTGATGCAATTGCGGTTATGAACGAACGGCGCAAGCTTATTCTTAAAACGCTCGGATTGACGCCGGTCTGGCGTTTCAGGTCGACTGTTCCGGATATTCATGATGAGACGGACGCGACCGGGGGTGATCATCCGGAAGCATCCGTTGCGCAGATGAACTGGGAACAGCTCGCCGAAACGGTAGCCAATTGTACGGCCTGCCCGTTACGACAAACCTGTACGCAGACCGTGTTCGGCGTCGGCGACAAAAATGCCGACTGGCTGTATATCGGCGAAGGGCCCGGTGCGCGTGAGGATGAACTCGGCGAGCCGTTTGTCGGCCAGGCCGGTAAATTGCTCGACAACATGCTTGCCGCACTCCACCTGAAACGCGGCGAGAATGTGTATATCACCAACATCGTCAAATGCCGCCCGCCCAACAACCGCAACCCGAGCGAAAGCGAAGCGCGCCAGTGCGCGCCGTATCTGGCGCGGCAGATCGCGCTGATTCAACCGAAACTGATCATCGCGCTCGGCAAAGTCGCCGCGCAAAACCTGCTCAACAGCGACGACAGCATTGCCAATTTGCGCGGCAGAATTCACGATTATTGCGGCATTCCGCTGATCGTCACCTACCATCCCGCCTATCTGCTGCGCGCCTTGCCGGAAAAAGCCAAAGCCTGGCGCGACTTGTGCCGCGCGCGTGAGCTGATGGATTCGCTATCGTAATTCGACCAGCCTACCAGTGTTTCAGGCTGCGGTTCCAGCAGTAAAGCAGCCGGGCAAAACCGTTATAGCACACTTGGAAAATCTGCCGGATGACCGGCAGTTGCGCAATACGGCCCAGCCAGCGCAGCCGGGGTGTTTTCAGCCAGAGAAAAATGAACGCATCCGCGCCGATTCGGATCTGGCCGCAGTCATCGCGCACATGCAGCCGCTCACGAACCTGCTCCAGCGATGACGGTGTTTCGCTTGCCGTTTCGGGATGATTGTGCACATCGACCCATTCAACATCCTCGACACCGTTACGCTCCATTATCGAACGCTGCTTCTCAATCCCGGCCTTGCAAACCGGGCACGCACTGTTGTAATACACCTTGTCAGTCATGATCATTTGCCGGATTGTTGGTCTTGCGGTTATTTTAGCATGGCAAGTTGGTAGTGAATCCCGGCAGTGTGTGTTGTACACGGTCCGACGTCAGTCCGACGGAATGAACAGACGCGCCAATACCGTTAAATGTCGGAATATTTTACACGCACCGCGTATAAAAAGCCGGAGCAGGCTGGATTGGCGCAGCGTAATCCGGCATTGCCATGATGTCCATCGCAGCGTGAATGTTGGGGTTCGCAGACTCACCGCCAACCTGCGCGGTTACGCGATTCGACGGGGGCGAACATCGTGAACCCGACATCATCCCGCGCACTCCCGCCGTTTCAGGCAAAAATCTGTCGAAAAATTTTACAATTCCACATGAATGTCCATCCTCTTCATTCAGGGGGGGGAGGGGCTGTATAACATTATGATTTATTGATAATAATTCATTTATATCAGAAACTGGCATGATAATTGCTTTTATGTAATATATAACAGAAAAGCCTTCCATTTCAAAAATGGATGACCTCGTGAATTGACCAAAAAGGAATAACAATGAAAATCAATTTATCCGCAATCCGGCATGCAGCAGGCCGTCCAACAGGCAACCTGGCGTACCGCATCCTTGGCGCTCTGATATTGGCGCTATCCGTGCAAACCGCCGGCGCCACGCTCATCGAATATGAACTGACGCCAACCGGCGGCAACAACTACCGGTATGAATACACCGTCACCAATGACGGTTCGCTGGGCGCGGGCGTCGCGCTGGAGTGGTTCGCCATCCTGTTCGATCCCGCGCTGTACGATGAAACTTCACTCACCATTGTCACCGCCAACCCGCCTGCCGCCGACTGGGACGAACTGATCCTCGGCAGCGGCCTGCTCATTGATGCGGCTTACGACGTGTTCGCGCTTGGCGGCGGCATTGCCGATGGCGACAGCGTCGCGGGGTTCGCCGTCGAATTCACCTGGCTGGGCGCGGGCATGCCGTCCGCGCAGGGATTTGAAATCTTTGACCCCGTAAGCCTGAATGTCATTGAAACCGGCAGCACCCGCGCAACCGTCACCAATGTGCCCGAGCCCGGCACGCCGGCCTTACTGCTCCTGGCCGCCATCGCCGCCTTCGCGATATTGCGCCGCAAACGGCAAGGCGTAGCCGTACCCGCCAGCCGCCTCGTCTGCTCTCGCTAAGCCACGCTAATTCCGTCAATCCCCGCAGCACAACAAGGAGACTCTCAACATGCCGCATACCTACCGAAACGCCTGGGCCGCGCTCATCCTCATCACCACGCTGTTACTGCTGACAACCGGGCGGCCGGCTCATGCCGCGCCTGAACTTACTGTCGGCGACTATCAGCTGGTGTCGTCGAAACGGATCAGTCGCACCGTATCCGAATACACCTACAAGGCAGCCGTCATCAATACCGGCTCGGACGCGCTGGATGTCTCGGCTACGCTGAACATCAATGCACCCGGCGTGACCGTGCTCGATGGCGAGCTGAGCTTCGGCGATGTCGGCGCGGGTGCGACGGTGTCGAGCGCGGATACGTTCACGATTCGTCATGACAGGGTTTATGCCTACAATGAGAGTCTTCTTGAGTGGACAACACGCGCAACACAGCCGCTTGCCCCGCCATCCGATCCGCTTGTCATCGATCTGGGGAATGGTGAATTTACACTGGAAA
>CAZXBP010000182.1:0-5847 GCA_964639015.1 uncultured Nitrosomonas sp. | reverse complement strand
CGCGGATAACGGTCAACTGAGGTTTTTAGGTTAAAAACTGAAACGTTAAAGGTGGGCGAGTGAAACGGGTAGAAAGGGTTTAATTAATGGATAATCATGCGCGGGTAAGTTTCCTCTCAGTAGAATCCGAACTGCCGTTTCCGAAAAAAGCAGGAAAGCATGGCTTTCAGCGAAACCAGCAGTTTAAGCGCACTCAATAACCGATCCGGGTTAGCCGGAAACGCGATAAACCGTTACAGGTTCTTCACCCTGTTTCTCAAGTTTGGCAGTCCTGCCATCCGGATTGATTGTGAAGCCATGCGCACCGTCGCTTCCTGAGAATCCGATACAGCCATCGGTATTATAGGTGAAGCTGGATATTCTTAACTGATTGCTGCCTTTGTTATAGTCATACGCGGCAAACTCCACACCAGGCTTAGCGCATCTTGTCTGGTTCTCTCTTGTGGCTTCGCCGATCGGATCAATGAGCAGCATCCGGTTATTCGGAAAAAACACCAGTGTTTTGGTGTTTATCGCATCGGCGTCATAAGCCCAGGCGCCAACGATACCGGTGGGATCATTATCTATCCTGGTGAAACGAGTCTCCTTGATTTCTTTCTCTACAACTTCATTTTCATCGCTGATTTCGATCGGCTTGGCGATATGAAACATTTCACCAAAAACACTTTTCTGCGCTCTTTCCCGCTGAACGGTCACAATATCAGAATTGATCATATCAAGACCGTCGGTGCGGATGCGCCGGGTCGGGCCCGGATCAGACAGTCCTGCTTTTAGATTAGTGTCTATGGTTGTTTCACCAACAATTTTGAAGCCACGGGTATCAAATTCAGTTGCTTTTGCAACACCATGTTCAACGCCCGCCTGAATGATAGTACGCCCGCCACAAACTCGATTCTCATCGCAGGAATCATCAGGCGTTGCCTGACCCTGTAAATATTCGCCACTGTCGTCAGCAGCTACGCGAAGAACATACGCAGTACTGTCATTGTAATTGACCCACAGTTGCGTACTCAGTGTCGTTACGCCAGAAATCATGAAATGCGCACGTGCTTCATCGACAGTTTTGGCTGCATGCTCGATACCGGCTGCTTCCAGTACGTTTCGCAATTCCTGAGAACTTGCAAATGCTTCGGGATCGCTGTTGAGTTTGATTGCGTTATTGACTGCCGCTGCCGCTGCTTCGGCAATGATAATGCCGTTTGATGCATCACCGTCGACATCGAGTGATTGCAGTAAAACAAGCAGGTTCAGTAGTTTTTTCTCATCACCTTCGGCCAGATCCATCGGTGTCACGACGGGTGCCGCCCTGACTTTTCCGAGCGTCAAGTCGCCGAGTTTGAATTCAACCGTATCGCCATAATTAAAGTTGAAATGTCCGTTTTCGTTCGTGACACCTTTTTTGCCGGATGAAGCGCTATATGATACGCCGGATACCGGGCTGTTCATTAAAACACCGGTACCGGCGCCAGTTGGCATGGCGCGTGTACGTGTAGCAGATGCGGATTCAGTACCACTACCGCTGCCAATGCTGCCATCATCACATGCAGTCAAACCCGCTGCGATCGCTGCGGAAACCATGCAGGTCCACAGATTTATTCTGATCTTTTGATTCAGTCTCATCAAAATACTCTCTTTTATAGTTAATTAGTCAATCAATTGGTTGTTTTATTGTCATGCAAACAAAAGTATTTTAGTGTCTTTAGCCGTCAGAAGGTTAATGAAATTTTATTTTTTTACGGCCAGCCCTTAGCCAGGTCGGTTCAGTCGATTAATTTTGTCTGGCGCTTTTTATTACCGTAACTCCGGGAGTCTGTCGGACATAAGACCAATCTACTGCGCCAATGGGATAACGGCTCATATTTGCTCAATTTTTCGTCGCATATCTTGCTATGCACCTCAAAATCAAGAAAATCCGCGCTCGTTCTTCCACTCGGCTCGCTACGATTGCCTAAATCCGACAGACTCCTGGAAATTTTAACCCGAGGACTTATGGTATATATATTACTTTCAGAACAAATTTGACTCCGATTCTAGCACTAATGTATATTTGATTTTCCAAAAGTTAAATTTTCCAGCTAATCTTCCTGACACTCATGCCGTTATTTTTTTAACAAAAAGTGAAGCCGATCCTGACGTAGTCTATTTCCATTATCAAACGTTACAACCAATGACATCTCCGCCTGATCGCAAAGCCGAACCCTTTTATCTTGACGGCCCTCATGGAAGACTGTTTGCGATTTATCATCCACCGCAAAACGATATCAAAGTAAAGGGTTGTTTTCTGTATGTCCAGCCATTGGCTGAGGAAATGAATCGATGCCGTCAAATGGTTGCAATTCAGGCGCGCGAGTTTTCAAAATTGGGCTATGGCTCCTTGCTGCTCGATCTTTACGGAACAGGAGACAGTGACGGCATGTACCAGGATGGTAACTGGGATATTTATCTGGCTGATTTGAATGCAGGTTTCCAGTGGATCTCAGCGGAAGGTTATGATCATGTCAGGCTATGGGCGCTCAGACACGGCGCATTTCTCGCGCTTGATCTTGCACGCGCAATGCCGGAACTGCGCAGAGTTTTGCTTTGGCAGCCTGTCTTGAACGGAAAAGCGGCTGTTACTCAATTATTGAGAATAGCCCTTGCCGGGGCACTGTCGGAGCAGGACAAAATCAGCATGTTTGAACTCAGGCGTCGAATGCAGGATGATGCGGTAGTTGAACTATCCGGATATGAAACATCAGCTTCGTTGCTCTCCGTGCTGGAAACGAAACATATGTCCAGCTATTTTGGATTGACGGATCTTGAAATTCAATGGTTTGACGTTCTTGCTTCACAGGAGCAGAATCGCGCCAAAGAAAGCATTCAGATTGAGCAGAACTGGAAAGAAGCGGGTGCGCAGATTCACTATGAAGCGGTTATCGGACCAGCTTTCTGGCAAGTCTGGGAGCGTGTTGTGGCCAATCATCTTATCGAGTGCACCAGCGCATGGGCGCAAAAACTTAGTAGGGATAAATAAATGGAAATCCCTGTCACTTTTCAATGTGAAGGCAGTACGTTAATGGGTGTTCTGAGTAGCCCGGATACGCCGCCGAGGCGGGGTGTTGTCTTTGTCGTTGCTGATGGTCCGCAATATCGGGCGGGTGTTCAGCGTCAATTTGTTATGCTTGCGCGCGCCATGGAGCAGGCTGGTTATGCGGCATTACGCTTCGATTACCGTGGAATGGGGGATAGTGAAGGCGTGCATCGCGGATTTGAGCATGTGGATGCGGATATAAAGGCTGCAATAGACGCACTGCTAGCGCATTGCAGCAGTATAGAAGAAATCGTGCTTTGGGGCGAATGCGACTCGTCAGCCGCAGTGCTGTTTTATGCATACAAAGATGAACGTATAAAAGGCATCAGTATTGCAAATCCATGGGTAAGAACAGAAGAAGGTCGCGCTAAAACAATTGTAAAACATTACTATCTGAGACGTCTGTTCGAGAAAGCATTCTGGAGCAAACTGTTTTCAGGACAATTCAGATTCAAAGCGTCGCTGAATTCATTATTACAGAATGCGATGAAAATCTTTCGTGCGAGCAGTCGTTCTGTTTCGGCGCAAGATACGATTTCTGATGTGCCTGATCAGAAGCAGTCTCTTCCTGTCAGATTGGCGCATGGATTGAAAAATTTTAAAGGTAATGTACTGCTGATTTTGAGCGGGAACGACTGGATTGCGAAGGAATTTAAGGAAGTCGCGGATGCGTCACCTGTCTGGCGGAAGCTTTTAAACGATAAGCGGCTGGAAAGTCATGAAATCGCCGATGCAGATCATTCATTTTCCAAAAAAAGCGCGCGCAGTGAAATGATACGCTTAAACCTTGAATGGCTAAAGTCATGGTAGTTGATATCGACTTTTAACGCTGGCTTGCGGGATCCGGGATTTAATACTTAATCTTCACCACCCAGGGCATGGGTCAGGTCAGGCAGCAGTTGACTGAGTTCTCCGGTCATCATGACAAAATCACTGTCAAAAATATCGTCTGCAAATTCTGAAGTTTCAGTGGATTCTTTGACGATATCCAATGGTACGACACGTCTGATGTGCAGATTATCCTGTAAAACAAACGAAATTTTGTTTGCCCAGGTTAATGCCAGCCGAGTGACTTTTTTACCCGCCCTGATATGACGGCTTGTTTCATCGGCTTCCAGTATGTGATGTGCATAACGGACGATAGACTTTTCATCACTGGCGCTTTGCAATTCACAATCGCGATCAATGGTAAAAACAGCGGGTGGCTCGTCACCCGATAACCATCGTGTCATAATCGCTGACGGAGAGATTTTTGTAGCAAATGGAGCGATTTTTAGCCCATGAGTCGTCTTAATAAGTAGTTCAATCAGTTCTTCAGCTTTTTTAAGATTGGCTGTGTCGATGATCAGCAGTTTTTTTGCTGCATCAATCCAGGCGTAAGTCGTTTGTTGCTGCACGAAAGCGCGTGGCATTAATTCGAACATTACTGCTTCCTTGATATCCCTGATTTGTTTTTTACCCGGCTTGTAGCCTTGATGCTGCTCCATAACCGTGATACGGTCTTTGGCATACTGGTTGATCACTGTCGCCGGCAGCAGTTTTCTTTTCACGCCAAAAGCAATGAGCAGATGTTCATTGTGACTGTGCACAAACCGGCCTGGATTCTCTTTGGGAAGTATCCAGCCGCGGCTTTGCAGTTCCATTTGCAGGCAATCTTGCAATATATGTTCAGCAAGAGCTGTTTCCAGTTCTGAAGCAGTGAGATCGCCCCCTGTAACTCGGTAAATCAGTAAATTCTTAAACCACATAAAATTTAGTGCTGTAATATGAACATGTTAAAAAAACGGATGAGAATAAGGTAAAATTCTTCGCGAAGATTTGCTTGTCTGGGATCATGAAAAAACTATATTCTGCCAATAATCTGATGGAAGCGCACATTGTACTGGATATGCTGGAACATGCGCTTATACCGGCACAACTCTTTAACCAACATGCTCAGAGCGGTGTTGGCGATATTCCGTTTACGCACGCTTATCCAGAGGTCTGGGTGATTCGCAATGAAGATTATGAACGCGGTCGCAAAATAGTTCAACAATATGAAGCTATGCCGCAGTCCAGTCAGGTCGTCAGCTGTCCGTCATGTGGTGAAGAAAATCCGGTTAATTTTCAATTATGCTGGCAATGCGGCAGCGGGCTGGAAAATATCTCTTCACAAACACCGCAAACAGAATAACAGCCATAGCTGTAAAAATTTCACGAAAAAATAGGAAATTATTTTCACCAATATACTTGTCGATCGAGTAACAAGTGTTCTCGAGGGCGCATGGGTTTGTTGCATCTAAAAATCCGGGAGGCAATAGAGAATTTCTGAATCAAGGCTGTTTGAATTTAACCGCAGAGTAAGTCTTAAAAACGATTATGTATTTGTTTGATAGATTAATTCTTAAATTAAACAACTTTTTCTGCTGTATTCTATATATGAACAAAGAATCAGCACCATCATAATAATTTTGTAGTGTTAAGGAACTACACTTATTTCTTCAAAAGAAACATTCTCTTTGACTATGGCACAATTTACAGTTGAAATTTTATAGCGATTAAGGAAGTCGATGGTTATTAAAAAAATTATTTTCGTTCCTATTTGTTTAGTGTTTCTGTTTATTCTGCAGCTTTTTATCTGAAGCTTTCACTGAAGTAGTGCTTCAATTTATTAATGACAAGCGCAATCTGTTTGTATCATTAATTCACAAACTTAGTTTGTGTCATAGTGTTAGAGCTAATTAACAGAGGCAATCTGAAATGCGCAAATTTTCGAAATTAAAACTTTTTGCAACACT
>CAZXBP010000181.1:0-5871 GCA_964639015.1 uncultured Nitrosomonas sp. | reverse complement strand
TGTTGTATTAAATCAGTTGCTTGTGATGTGTTTCTTGAGAGACTGATCTACTGCGCCAATGGGATAACGGCTCATGTTTTCTCAATTTTTCGTTACATAGTCCTGCTTGCGCCTCAAAATTGAGAAAATCCGCGCTAGTTATCCCGCTTTCGCTACGATTGCTTAAGTCCGACAGACTCCTGGCCTCTGTCGATCATCTCAGATGATCTCTGCTTTTTCGATGATGACGTCTTCAAGCGGCACATTTTGATGTCCGCTGCGGTCGCCTGTTTTAACTTTCTTGATTTTGTCGACAACGCTCTGGCCATCCACGACTTTGCCGAAAACGCAATAGCCAAATCCTTGCGGGGTTGATTCCTTATAATTGAGGAAGCCATTGCTGGCGACATTAATAAAAAATTGCGATGTGGCTGAGTGAACGTCAGCGGTTCTTGCCATGGCAATCGTGTAGGTGTCGTTTTTCAATCCATTAGCTGCTTCGTTGGCGATGGGCGCAGCGGTTTTTTTTTGTTGCATGCCCGGTTCAAATCCGCCGCCCTGAATCATGAAATCATCAATGACACGATGAAAAATGGTGTTGTCATAAAACCCGCTTTCGACATAAGAAAGAAAGTTTTTTACGGTTTCCGGGGCTTTTTCGCTGTTGAGTTCAAGGATAATGTCGCCCAAGTTGGTCGTGAGTTTAATCATTGGATGGCCTGTGTCTGGTGAATTAGTGTTCTGTGTGATTAGCTGGCAGGATGGAAACATCTTCTATGATAATCATTGTTTTAGGTACATCCCCCGGAAACGGCCCGCCCGATCCGGTAGGCGTTTTGCCGATTTGATGAACGATGTCCATGCCATCGGTAACCTTGCCAAAAACGGTATAGCCGTAGCCGCGCGGATTGGGCGCGGTGAAGTTGAGAAATGCGTTGTTGGCGACATTGATGAAAAACTGCGCCGTTGCAGAATGCGGGTCGGACGTGCGCGCCATTGCTATTGTCCCTGTTTCGTTCTTCAGGCCATTGTTTGCCTCGTTTTCAACCGGTGCGTGTGTTGGTTTTTGCTTGAATGTGGTGTCAAATCCACCGCCCTGCGCCATGAAATTGGGGATTACGCGATGAAAAATCGTATTTTGATAAAACCCGTCTTCAATGTAACGCAAAAAATTCTCAACGGTTTTGGGTGCTTTTTCAGGATACAGCTCAATGGTGATGTTGCCCAAATTGGTCTTCATCAGAATCTGAGGATTCTCGGCATGGCTCGACGCGCTGCCCAGCAGGAATAGAGCTAATAAAAATGACTGTGTTAAACGCATTGGGTTTCCTCTTGATTGTTTATTTATTATCGAACTGCTTGGTTGATTGCTAAAAACTGCTGGGCCGGAGAATTTAAACGAGAGTCTGCTATGTTATACTCCTGAGGCTTTTTTCTGGTTAAACATTTACATATCGTACTGTAAAATCCGGTTTTTATAATTCTTTGTCCTGTTCTCAGTGGAAAAGATATAAAGGTATCGGTGCTGAATTTTGAAGTGCGATAAGCATTGTGAAATCAGGATTCTATCAAGAAGATCAATAATTCGACAATCTTAAGTTTCTTTGCATGCTGAAAATTTATAATACGCTGATTCGTGACAAGCAGGTTTTTGCGCCAATTACGCCCGGTAAAGTAAAAATGTATGTCTGCGGCATGACCGTCTACGATTTCTGTCATCTTGGTCATGCGCGTGTTCTGGTTGTGTTCGATATGGTGTTGCGCTGGCTGAAATCCAGCGGATACGAGGTTACCTATGTGCGCAATGTCACTGATATCGACGATAAGATCATTAAGCGCGCAGCGGAGAATAACGAAAGTATTGATTCGTTGACCAATCGTTTTATCGCGGCGATGGATGAGGATGCGGCGGCACTCGGCGTTAGCCGTCCTACCTTTGAACCCCGGGCGACGCAGCATGTCGGCAGCATGATTGCGATGATCAGTACTTTAATTAGAAAGTCGCTGGCTTATCAGGCCGATAACGGCGATGTTTATTATGCGGTGCGGCATTTCCCGGGTTATGGGAAGTTGTCGGGAAAATCGCTGGAAGATCTGCGCGCCGGGGAGCGTGTGGAAGTTGACGCCAGCAAAAAAGATCCGCTCGATTTTGTGCTGTGGAAATCGGCAAAACCGGGAGAACCCTATTGGGAGTCGCCCTGGGGTAATGGCCGCCCGGGATGGCATATCGAATGTTCAGTCATGAGCGAACAATTCCTGGGAGAGCATTTTGATATTCATGGCGGCGGGCAGGATCTGCAATTTCCGCACCATGAGAATGAAATTGCGCAGAGCGAGGGAGCGCATGATCATCCTTTCGTTAATTACTGGATGCATAATGGTTTTGTGCGTGTTGACAGCGAGAAAATGTCAAAATCCGTGGGTAATTTTTTTACCGTGCGGGAAGTGCTTAAGAACTACCAGGCTGAAGTGGTGCGCTTCTTTATTTTGCGTGCGCATTATCGCAGCCCGTTGAATTATTCAGATCAGCATCTGAAAGATGCCAAGCAGGCGCTGGATCGTTTGTATATTGCATTGAAGGATGTCCCGCCAGCGGAAGAAGCAGAAATCGACTGGGCTGATGAGAAGGCGAAAACCTTCATGTCCGCAATGAATGATGATTTTAATACGCCGGAAGCCATCGCGGTGCTGTTTGATCTTGCCAGTCGGATCAACAAGACGCAATCGGTCGAGCATGCGACGCTGCTGAAAGCACTGGGCAGCATACTGGGGTTATTGCAGCAGGCACCAAAGACCTATCTGCAAAATGCTGCTTCGGCTGAATCAATAGAACAGCTTTCGGCTGAAGAAATAGAGCGTATGATTCAGCAGCGCTTAATCGCGCGTAAAGCCAGGTTATATGCGGATGCCGATGCGATACGCCAGAAATTGCTGGATGGGGGGGTTGTGCTTGAAGACGGATCTCAGGGTACAACCTGGCGTCGCCAGTAAAAATTCATATCCGCCAGACATATAAAGTTGATCCGGAAAAATCGTTTAATCGTATGGTTTTTTCGGGAGCGATGCCGGGGACTTCAAAAGTATTGCTGATAAACAGGCTGCCGGGTTGCATTTCGCGGCATGCTTTTTCCCAGAGTGTCGGCATGGGAACAGGTGAAAGATACGCGTAAACGACATCATAATGTGCCAGATTTTTTTTCCACAAATCACCCCACTGAACATTGCAGTTTGCCTGATTGAGCAATGTTCTGAACTTGCCGATTATAAAAGGAATCGGCGCAGCTTCTATGCCATAAAAATAGCCATTTTCGCGCTGCATATTCAATTTGCTGAGCAGACCGCCGCAGCCGCAGCCGAGATCAATAAATGTGAAGTTTTTTTTCCGTGGCAGCAATAATGCCAGCGCATTGGCGACCTCGGAACTGGAAAGATACAAAGGCACCTGTGTTTTGAAGGTCTTGCCATAAACCAGAAACAGCAATAAAAAGCACACGCCAAACCACATCGGAGATATTTCCAGTGACAATGCGACAACGATGGCGGGTAAAAAGACCAGCTGTATAGGGATCCACCAGTACGCCATTTTCGCGTATTGACTGATCATTGCCGCTGCAATACCTTGAAGTAATGGCCAGATCGGGATTGTATGGGATGGAAATAATACAACCAGAGGCGCTATGCATAGAAACGCCAGCAATTGAATCAGTAATGCTTTTATTGTCGGCAAGCGAATGTTGGTGTGCGTAAGCATAATTTATGGATATGAGTGATTATTTATTCTGCTGAACGCGGAATCCGGGGTAGATTGATCAAGTCTTTATTGATTCCGATCGGATTATCAATTTTTACTTCATCGTTTTCATGGGTGACTGCGTTTTCAGCTTTTTCATTCATCACAATAATGCTGATGCGGCGGTTAATCGGGTTGTAAGGATTGTTACGATCGAATAAAACAGCGGATGACAGTCCGACTACACGCAGTACTTTATTGGTATCCATGCCACCGGCTATGAGTTCACGACGTGATGCATTGGCGCGATCGGCCGATAGTTCCCAGTTGCTGTAGCCTGCGTCTCCGGAAGGGAAGGGGGTTGCATCCGTATGCCCGGAAAGACTGACTTTGTTCGGGACGTCATTGAGCATTTTACCTATTTCGTGAAGTATTGTTCTGGTATAAGACTGCAACTCAGCGCGTCCGCTGGCAAACATCGGCCGGTTCTGTTCATCGACGATTTGAATGCGTAATCCATCCGTGGTGATATCCAGCAATAATTGGTTCTTGAATTTTTCTAATAAAGGATTTGCTTCAATTGCGTGCTCAATTTTGTTTTTCAGAAGATTAAGCCGTATCAATTCAATCCGTTCCCGTTCGGCCTTTGCGGCTTCAATGTCGATGAATGCTTTTTCGGATGAGGTTTCTCCTTTCCGTACCTGGCCCGTGCTATGTGTCATGTCGGTACCGCCGCCTTTAATTATGCTTGATGCGTCACCCACATTCGATCCACCAAAAAAAGCGACTTTCAGTGGCGTTCTGAAGTATTCGGAAATGCCTTCGAGATCACCTTGTGAAGTTGAACCAAGCAGCCACATTAATAAAAAGAAAGCCATCATCGCCGTTACAAAATCAGCATAAGCGATCTTCCAGGCGCCGCCATGATGGCCGCCGGCTACTTTTTTGATGCGTTTAATGACGATAGGGCGTTGTGTCAGGTCATTAGACATTCGAATTCCTTGTGATATCGCTTGGTTTAACCTAAAAACCTCAGTTGAATGGGGTTTAAAGTGTGTTGATTTTTATTTTTGGCAAGGCACAGTGCGGCGTAATAACGCGCTATTACAACGAATTGTGACGCTGTAAAAATTAAAAAGCGGCGTGCTATAAACACCATCGTTTTATTCGCCATCCGGATGAATCGGCATTGCTCGAGTTGTTTCATGTGTTCATATCGTTGGTCATCTCGGATAACGATCAACAGAGGTTTTTAGGTTTAATTGTCAGCAGCTGAGTTAATTACTCCGCTTTGTTGTTCTTGACATGTTGTTCCAGTTCAAGGAATGAAGGCCTTTCCGTGCTAAACAATACTTTCCGGCCAAATTCGATAGCAAGCACCGGAGAATAGCCGTTCAGATTGGCCAGTAATGTAGTCTTGACGCATTCCAGTAATTTGCTGGACTCATGTAACTGATGTTCCAGTTTTGCGGCTAAGGGGCTTACAAAGCCATAAGCCAATAGAATGCCCAGAAAAGTACCTACCAGTGCAGCAGCAATCAGCATGCCAAGTTCTGCCGGTGGTAAATGAACAGACTCCATGGTATGAACAACGCCCATGACGGCGGCGATAATACCGAAAGCAGGCAAGCCATCGCCGAGCTTTGCGATGCAGTGAATGGGTACTTCACCTTCCTGGTGATGCGTTTCCAGTTCACTGTCCATTAAGTTTTCAATTTCCAGCGCATTCAGATTTCCGCCTACCATCAACCGCAAATAATCGGTTAAAAATTCTGTGACATGATGATCTGCGAGAATAGTCGGATACTTGGTAAAGATGGGGCTGTTTTGTGGGTCATCCACGTCAGATTCTATTGACATGAGACCTTCTTTGCGGATTTTTCCAAGAATCTCGTAGAGCAATGTCATCAGCTCCATATAAACTGTCTTGGTATATTTAGTGCCTTTAAATACACCCGGGAGACCTTTTAACGTCGCCTTGAGCGCCTTGCTGGAATTTCCAACAACAAAAGCGCCGATGGCGCCGCCGCCGATCATTAAGACTTCAACCGGCTGCCATAAAGCTGCTAAATGCCCACCTGCGAGTGCAAAACCGCCAAACACAGATAGGATAATAATGAGATAGCCAACAATTACCAACATTGTAGAAAACCTTTGCGCGT
>CAZXBP010000180.1:0-5884 GCA_964639015.1 uncultured Nitrosomonas sp. | reverse complement strand
AAGGAAACATTTTTTGTGAGCAACAAAGTGTTGTAACGAAGTTTGGATTTTTAGAAATGCTCTTGAACGTCAAATGAACAGGGTAATTCATTTTGAAAATTTTTCCTTCATCGATCCAGCTTCAGACCGGCCAGGGCATTTCGCTGCACGACCTGATGCCGGAATTGAAAAAAACGATTGCTCACTCCGGCATCAACAACGGCTTTGTTACCGTCACCTCACAGCACACCACCACCGCGATTGCCATTAACGAATATGAAGCGCGCCTGATAGAAGATATCAAAGCTTTCCTGACGCGCCTCATTCCACCGCGCGACCGTTATCTGCATAACGATATCGCGTTGCGCGACTGCCCGCCGGATGAGCCCGAAAACGCGCATTCACACTTGGCTGCCATGCTGCTGGGCAGCTCCGAAGTCGTTACGCTGATCGATGGCGAAATGATGCTGGGGCAATATCAATCGGTGATGCTGTATGAGCTCGACGGTCCGCGCACGCGCCGGGTCAATGTGCAGGTTTACGGAGAATAGCGTTATGCCGCACTTGATCAGCATGATGCGCATCCGGCGTATTCGCTATGTTTGAGCTCTACCTTGATACCGCCGACACCGGTCAGATCAGCCGCTTCAATGCGTGCCTGCCGCTACGCGGCATCACCACCAATCCGTCGATTCTGGCCAGGACGAATACAGGTCTGACTGCATTACTGCCTGGCGTTGCCAAGGTACTGGGAGAGCAAGCGCGATTCCACGTACAGGTCGTCAGCGAAAGCGCCGATGCAATGCTCGCTGAAGCGATCAACCTGCGCAAACTGCCCTATGACATTGTCGTCAAAGTTCCGGCGACTGAAACAGGCCTCGTCGCAATCCGGAAAATGAAAGCGCAGCACATTCCGGTGCTGGCGACCGCCATTTACAGCGTTCAGCAGGGATTTCTGGCCGCGTTGTGCGGCGCTGATTATCTGGCACCCTATGTCAACCGCATCGATGCAACCGGCGCAGACGGCATTGGCGTTGTCGCCGATCTGCAGGCACTGATCGACCGGCACCAATTCCCCGTCAAATTATTGCCCGCCAGCTTCAAGAACGTCGGACAGGTGCTTGGCGTACTGAGAACCGGCGTATCCGCAATAACGCTTCCGGTTGAAATAGCCGATGAAATGCTCGCACACCCAGCCGTGCAGCCCGCGGTGAATCGTTTCAACCAGGACTGGCGCACGGTTTTCGGTCAAACATTACCCTACAACAGCTGAAAGTAAATTTGAATATCCTTTTTCGCACGGTAAAATATCACGCGTACTGGCTGCGGGGTTTTTCTGAAAACGGTTATTTTCAGCGCTGTTGCAGCTGATCATATCAACAGCCTATTTATTGATTATGCTTGAAATCATTGCTTATTTTGCACGTTGGTCGCAGATAACGGCGAATCTGATTCTGTTTGGCAGCAGCTTTTTTCTGGTTATTGCCGGGTCGCGGAAAGTGCTGTCCGAAGCGCCGTGGATACCTCGCGCGGAAAAAATGTTTCCGTGGCTCGCAATTCTGGTTCTGCTGGGATTGACCGGCTTGCTGGCGACGACAACCGGCAGCGCCACAGGTAATGAAGCCAATGCCTGGTCTCCGAAAGCCTGGCTACAGTTCATTCATAACACCCAGGTCGGCGTCATCGCGTTAATCCGTATCCTGCTGGCCGTGTTTCTGTTTGCAGTTGTCGTATATACGCTGCTCAGGCCGCGCTCACGCGGCCGCTATGCGTTTCTGGCTTTCACGGCGGCCTTACCGCTCATCGCCGGGGCTTTTATGAGCCACTCAAGCGCGGATGAAATGTCGTTTGAAGCCATTGCGCCCTTTGCACTGCATTTACTGTTCGCAGGCATCTGGTTCGGCGCATTGCCGGTATTTCTGCTGATTCTCCTGACCAACCACCGCGAGACCGACAAGGACAAGCGCCTCGCCAACACAGCAAGCCTTGAAATCTTCTCAACCATCGCGCTGCCGGTCATGCTGCTGCTGATGATGACGGGATTGATCGTAACCGACCGCATGATCGGCAACTATTATCACACCCTGGTCGCAAGTCCTTATGGCTGGCTGTTGAATTTCAAAATGGCTTTGCTTGCGGTTATTCTGATTATTGCCTATAAGGCGCGCAACAAATGGCTGCCGTTGCTGGTGCAAAGTACTGATCCCCGGCATTCCGACGATAGCCGCATTACCGAAAGCAGTCTGCATTTCAGAAAATGGGTGCGCATTGAATTTTTACTCGCGCTGCTGCTGATCCTGTTTGCCACCATTCTGGCCAACACGCTGCCGGGCAAACACGCGATTATCGATAACTGGCCATTCCCGTTCCGCTTCTCGCTTGACGCCAACTGGGAAGAAATTGGTGTTGAGGAAATGTTCTGGCTGGGCACGTCACTGTTGGCGGTTGCAATCTTCATGGTCTGGATCAGCCTGAAGTATGAATGGCACTGGAAAAAAGCCG
This sequence comes from uncultured Nitrosomonas sp., assembly GCA_964639015.1. Classification (GTDB taxonomy): domain Bacteria; phylum Pseudomonadota; class Gammaproteobacteria; order Burkholderiales; family Nitrosomonadaceae; genus Nitrosomonas. The sequence continues at coordinate 3,403 of CAZXBP010000180.1, read as the reverse complement.
TTCTGGTTCCGGGCGCGCTGGCCATCACCGCCATGGCTATTGCATTGCCGCCGGTCACTATCGACGCGTATCCTGAAACCTATATGAAACCCGAGGTTCCGCTGGACGCCATTTCAATATCGCACGGTGCGCAACTCTTTGCCGAGCATTGCGCCGATTGTCACGGACCGCAGGGCAAAGGCAACGGCAGACTGGCGGACACCCTGTCCACACCGCCGACTGACCTGCTGACCGAGCCGCACACCGCCAGACATACCGTAGGGAATTTTTATCACCAGATCAGCTACGGCGTTCCCGGCACCAATATGCCCGGTTTCAGGGACAAACTGACCGATGAAGACGTCTGGGACGTCGTCAACTTTCTGCATGCGTTGTCACGCGGCTTTGATGCGCGCCTGCTCGGCTCCATGATCCTTCCGCAGATGCCGGCAGTCGGCGCGCCCGTGTTCTACTATTCCGCCAATGACGGTTCGAGCGGCGACCTGAAGGATTTCCGCTATAAGCAGAATGTCGTTCTGATATTGTTCAGCTGGCCGCAATCCCAATCGCGCTTGCAGCAATTACGGCATGTGTATGAACGCGTTCACAACGAATTCAATACCGCTTTTCTGGCCGTTCCGATGCAACAGCTCAGCGAACAGGAGTTGCAGATTATCAGCGAATTCGTTCCGTTCCACGTCGTCACCGACGGATGGTCTGAAATCAGCGATACCTACCGGCTCTATCGCCGTGTCAGAACAGTGCCGGATTTGAACGGTGCAGGCCTCAAGCCCGAGCATATTGAATTCATTATTGACCGCTTCGGATACCTGCGCGCCCGGTGGAATTCGCAATTCGAAGGCTTCGGCTACCAGAATATCAACGCACTCACACAACAACTCGGCATGCTGAATGCTGAAGATGAAATCATGCCGCCGCCGGGAGAACATGCGCATTGATTTGCATTACAACGGCAACGCGATCGTTTTTCAGCGATCTGCCAACGCCTGTTCGATAGCATCCACAATAACCGGATCTAACGGCGTGGTAGCCGGACTGAATTGCGTTATCAATTTGCCATCGCGGCCGATCAGGTATTTGTGAAAATTCCAGGTTGGATAGGTCCCCGACAATTCAGCCAGACGAACATAAAAAGGATGCGCCTGCGCATTCTTCACGGTGATTTTCTCAAACATCGGAAATTGTACGCCGTAATTCAGACTGCAAAAATTCCGTATTTCAGTTTCACTACCCGGTTCCTGTCCCAGAAAGTCATTGGATGGAAAACCCAGCACGACCAATCCTCGCTGCACATAGTTCCGGTATAGCTGCTCCAATGCTTTATACTGCGGCGTATAACCGCACTTACTCGCGGTGTTGACGACCAGCAGCACTTTGCCTGAATAGGCTTCACATAAATTCACCGTATCAGCCTGCGCCAGACTGCGGAAATTCTGATCAAGCAACGTGCTGTTGCAGCTCCACGCGGGCAAACTCAATAATGTGATTACCACCATCAAAAGACTACGCATCGTTTAAACTCCTTCCTTAACCCTAAAAACCTCGACTGACCGTTACCCGAGATGACTAACAATATGAATAAATGAAACAGTTCGAGCAATTCCGGTTCATCCGGATGGTGAGTCAAACCATGGTGTTTATAGGTTAACCGGTTAACCAAGCAGATATACTTACCTTTCACACTTCAAAATTCGGCAAATATAAATAAACTGGAGTATTTTATAATACCCCTTCTCCCGGTACCGTTACTCACCAACAGCAGAAAGATTTATAACATGAATGACACGCCAGTTAAATTTGAAGTTTTTCCGTGGAACGAAAATTTTGAAACAGGTATCGCACGCATTGATGAGCAGCACAAAATACTGATAGCACTGCTGAATGAACTGGCATCCACGCTGGCGTGCAATGATTCGATAGAAATCAATCGCGTCTTCAAGGAATTAACCGAGTACGCCGAGTTTCATTTTGAATGCGAAGAAGCCATCTGGACAGAATATCTGGGTAATGACTCATGGCTGTCTTCGCATCAACTCAACCACTCCACGTTCCTGCCCAGAATCATCGAACTCAGGGATAAAAAAACGGATAGCTATCAATCTGAAGTGATCGAAAGCATCATCCTGTTTCTGATACGTTGGCTGGCTTTTCATATTCTGGACAGCGACAAGCGCATGGCATTTTTCATCGAAAATATTCATCAAGGCATGACGTTCGACGAAGCTAAAATCGCCGCCGAAAGAAAAATGGGCGGCTCTTTCAAAATACTCGTCGAGACTATAATGTCCATGTATGACAGTTTGTCCTCCCGCACACTGACGCTCATGCGCGAAAGTAACTACCGGAGAAAAATCGAAAACGATCTGCACATCGCCAATAAAAAGCTGCGCCAGACCAACGCCAGACTGGAATCGCTGTCTATCACCGACTCATTGACCGGCTTGCACAACCGCCGCCATTTAAACAGTGTGTTTTCACGGGAAATCAAACGCGCCAGACGTGATCACTTTTCTCTGGCATTATTGATTGTCGATATCGATTTCTTCAAAAAAATCAATGATCACTACGGCCACACCCAAGGGGACAGGATTCTGATTCAAGTGAGCGACACACTGAAAAAAAATTGCCAGCGGTCGAGTGATTATGCTTTTCGACTGGGTGGCGAAGAGTTTTGCATCATTACTTCCAATCTGAACCTGCAAGATACCATTAAATTTGCTGAAATCATCAGAATCGCCGTAGAAAACCTGAAAATCCCGCTCGAACCCGGCACGGCAGCGCAGTTCCTGACCACATCCATTGGATCATGTGTAAGAATACCCGGTGAAACTGATTCAATTGACAGCTATATGTCTATCGCCGACAAGAATCTTTATCAGGCAAAAGGGAACGGACGCAATCAATCGATTGTCAGCCCGTAATGCCGCCAGCTGGTTTTGGTCAATCCAAGCTTCGAGCGATTCCGTGTCTCAAGCGTGCAGGATCATGTCGAGCAATTGATCCTTCAGCATCAGCCTTTTCTTCTTTAAATCCTCAAGATAACTGTCAGATGTGTTTTCCACACCTTCTTCGATCCGGCGCACTTCACGGTTGACATCATGGTAATCATCAAACAGGCGCGCGAAATGTGCATTGCCTATTTTCAACGCATGAATACGGTCATGGTGTTCAGGAAACTCGTGATGCAAATCATGTTTTTCGGGTTTCATTTAATCTCCTTTGTTCAGAAAGCGTTGCAACGACGGAAACCTATCAATCTAGAACCTCAGTTGAATGGGATTTAAAGTGCGTTGATTTTTATTTCCGGCAAGGCGCAATGCGGCGTAATAACGCGTTATGTCAGCGAATCTCAAGTTTAGACATTCAGCACCAAAACACTGACTACTAAGACAGAAAGAAAGTA
>CAZXBP010000179.1:0-5948 GCA_964639015.1 uncultured Nitrosomonas sp. | reverse complement strand
ACAACGAATTGTAACGCAGCAAAAATTAAAAAGCAGCGTGCTATAAACACCATAGCTTGACTCACCATCCGGATGAACCGGCATTGCTCGAATTGTTTCATGTATTCATATCGTTAGTCATCTCGGATAACGGTCAACTGAGGTTTTTAGGATTAATACTCCTGTTCGTTGCGAATGTTTGTCGCTTTAAAAATCAAATATGCCAATCAGTCTGTCACGCGCAGGAACATCCATCGAGGCCAGCATATCCTGTATGAAAACCGTGTGGATTTGATACGCCTGATCAGTGTTTGTATCAAGTGTTGAAACGCGAACCAGCATACCGTCAGGAACCTTGCCGGAAAAGCCGTAGCGGAGTTGTTGCAGTTTCTGGTTTACACCGGAAAGCACCGCTTTATCACCAATAGTCACCCAGTAAGTTATCGGTTCACTGCGATTACCACGCACAGCCAGCAGACGTCTGCTGGGTAATTCACCAAACTGTGTCACCGTTTCAACCGCGACATTCTGCTTGATTTCGAACCCTTGCGCCAGATAACAGACTTCCGGTTTATGCAAAGACAGGTGATCACTCTGATCACCGCCATAAGCCACCGAGAGCATCACGCGCGCGCCCTCCGAATTCACATAGGTTCTGGCCAGCACCTGATTATAGAGCTTGTCCAGTTGTGCCTGTGTCTTCGGATCGATCTGCAAGGGAACGATGGAAGTGTCGACACGCCAATCGTCAAAAGCCGATGGAATCAGTGCTTCAAGTTCCAGAGCATCTCTCAGGTCGGCGATTTTAGTGGTGGGTGTCATTGCCGTCGTCAATGCGGCAGTAAGAATCATCGCCATACCCAGTGCAAAATGGATGATAAACGGTTTTTTCATTATGAGTCCTTATGAGGTTTCAGACGTTCAAGCGACGACCGCGGGATTGGTCATGCGGGGCCTGGAAAAAAACTGCAAGCACGAATCCACGCTGAGAATCAATATCAGCGCACTCAAAAATAAAACCATCCCGGCAAATCCATGCATGAACCCTTGCCCGGCTGCATCGCCGTAGTGATACGTTATCAGTGTCAGTGCCATAACGCGAATGACATTGGCGACAAAGGAAATGGGAATAATCAGAATGGCCAGCGTCACATTCCGAAATACCGACGAATGTTGCACCAGATTTAAATAAAACAGCCCCAGTGCTTCCAATGTCAGAAGCGTCTGCAATCCGGCGCAGGCATCCGCCACCAGCAGCTGGTATTGTCCAATCTGAAGAATAACGCCATTACGCGCAATCGGGTAATCCGCCCAGAACAAAACATGTTCCGCCACGTAAGAAACCGCCATTTTCATCGGCATGGTTAACGCACTGACAACCGGACCGGGAAGTGGAATCATGAACAACAGAAAGAACAGTGGAAACCACAGCGCCTTCAGCGCGACAGTGCCGCGAGTGACAAGCAAAACAGCACACAGGATTAAAATAAAAGAACCGATTTCAAGAACCAGTATGTGCTGGGAACGACCGATGCTATAGAGCATCATCGCCATGACAAACACGATCCAGCCGCTACCGGCGGTTGGCTGACCGTCACTGCGCCTGATCATTTCAGGCCATTTGCGATAAATCAGCCAAAGGGAAAGCATCAGAATAATCGGACCATGAATTTGTTCATCATTTGTCCACAATCCATTGGCAAGATCATAAAAGGTCGGCAGATATAACACCATCAAACCGATCGCAACAGGAAGCCACAGCATGGATGCTTCTTTCAGATTATATCGATATGTTGTAGTAAGCGGCATAATAAGTTTATTCGGTTTCGTTAATAGTCAACAAGCACTGAACCGATGATTTCGATACCGTTATCGGTAATCTGTTTGCATACCGCGTCAACATCAGTCAGTCGGGATTGATTCCTGTGCACGACCAGCAATACGTAATCTGAATGCTTGGCCAGCATCAGCGCATCGGTGCTTTCAAGAAATGCGGGTGTATTGTAAAAAACAACATCAAATTGCTTTGCAAGGTTTTCGCTTACATCGCTGAAAACCGGCGCGCTTAATAGTTCCGATGAATCCGGCTGCACTGCACCGGCTAACAGCAGCGTCAGATTCGGCAATGCGTTTATGGAAATCAACGTTTCACTCAGTACAGCACGATTGGCCAGCACATCAGACAGACCTTTCGTGCTGGTCAGATTAAAAATCTGATGCAAGACGGGATTTTTCATGTCGGCATCAATAAGCAGTGTTTTTTTACCTACCTGCGAAAACAGCGCGGCCAGATTGGCGGAAAACAGGCTTGCGCCGCAATTAGGACTTATTCCGGCCACCGCTACGGTTTTCCTGCCGGATGGGAAACCGCGTAATAACAACTGTGTTCGTATGGCGCGGATTGATTCTGCCAGCGCACTGCCGGACTGCCGGATAACCGCCAGATCAGGTGATGATAGTTGCGCATCTTTCGGTGCCGGAATTGAACAGTCAATCTGATGAGCCAGTGCATGCCGCTGCCGAAAATCAGCATTGTGTGTTTTATCGATTTCAATTACCGGTAGTGCCGAAATATTCATTTTCAATTTTACTGCGTTGTTTTGTGAGCGAATCGTAAAAAAGGCAATCTAAATCCCGTTGCATAATGTTTGCGAAGGTTAATACCGCCGAGAACCGGCGCATGTAATACATCTTTCAGATCTTCATCTGAGCGAACCCGCCGGTCGAGCATTTCTACCAGTAAACCGAAAAACACGCCAAGCAAGCTGCCCAGAAAAATGGAGACGATCAAGTTCAGTCTCACATTGGGGCTATCATGGCTTGCCGGTACTGTCGCCGGATCCAATATCGATACACTCGACAGATTTGAGCGGCCTTCCAGTCGAATCCTGTTCATGTGCTGCAGTGCACTGTCGTAGGCGTGCTGTGCACCCTCCGCTTCTCTGGACAGTAATCGAAGTTCGTCACGCGCCTGCTGTAGTGCCAATACTCTGGTTTTCTGTGCTTCCAGCGCCTCGCGAACTTCATTTTCACGAATGATCGCGCCGCGTGATGTTACTCGAGTGTGCTTTGCCAGTTCCGCTCTGATTTTAGTAACCTGCGCCCTGGTACCTTCATGCTCCGGATGATTGATGCCCAATCGCTGCTCGACATCAGCCAGCCTGGCTTCCGCCTGAACCAGATTAGCTTTAAGTCCGTTGATCAATGCGTTATTCACCACGCTGAGCTCTCCTGCCGCGCGATCGCTCCCGCTTTCCGCCGCCGCCCCCATGATTTCATTCTGCGCCGACACCAGCTTGCTGGACAACTCGTTCAATCGTCTGGTTTCAATATCGAGGCGATTATCGACATCAACAATGCCTTCTTCCTGTTGAAAACGCGACACTTTACTTTGTGCCACTTCCAGATTCTCACGCAGAACGTTCAACTGATTTGAAAGATAAGTCGAAGCCAGCTGCGAAGGCTCCACTGTGAGACGAATGCTCATTTCCTGGTAGGCGGCGGCGAATGCATTGGCTATGGCAGCTACAAACGCGGGATCCGTGCCTCTGAAACCGATAGTAATGACATTACTTTCGCGCGATGGCTCGACATATAGATTTTTGGTCAGCATGGCCGCCAGCCAATGCTGAATACTGCTTTCTTCACCGCTGCGCTCAAATCGCTGGCGAATCACCGGATTTTGATCCAGATTCAGCCGCTCGACGACCATCAGGGCCGTTCGGGTGCTGCTTATTACGTCGAGCTGCGTCGCCATAAAACCATGCATCAACTGTATGGGCAATGTATGCCCCGTCACCGGATCAACGCCTTTGTTTGTCAGCAAAACCGTTGTGGCCGCTTTATAGGATTTCGGCAGCAGCAAACTGATCGCCAACGTTGTAAGCACCGTAACCAGAAACACAAAAAGGACAATCTTGTAACGGGCCCGCAGGATACGGACAAATTGCAGCGGGTTCATTATGTTTTTTCCTGGTTTCTTTTTATCAAATACATTCGGCAAGCCGCCATCGGTCAAAACAAACTTTCCTGAATATATACAACATCATCAGGTTGCACCAGATCATCGGGTTTTACCTTGATCACCTGCAGTGCGCCGTCAGCGCTGCGGCGCTGAATGCGAACACCGCGTTCCGTGCCGCGCACATTCAGTCCTCCGCCCGTCGACAGCGCCTGAACAACTGTCATGCCAGGTTCCAATCGGTAAAACCCCGGGCGTTGTACTTCGCCATAAATATAAAACCGGGGCGCTGTCGCGACGTAGATCAGGTCGCCGCCGCGAATCGTTCGATTCAACTCCATGTCGCCGGATTGGAAAATTGTAAGGATATTGATTTCCTCTTTAACAAAAGCTCCCTTGTCCGCGCGAACCAGGGTCACAATAGTGCCGCCATCCGGACTGATGCCGCCCGCCATGGCCAGCACGTCGGTTAAGCTGCGCTGGCCGTCTATGGCATAACGCCCCTGATTGCGAACATGTCCCAGCACGGAAATCTGTTGACTATACAAGGCCGAAGTCAGAATAGTAACCTGCGGTTTCCGCAGATAACCTTCGTTCTCAAGCCGTTCGGCTATTCTTTTTTCGGCTGCGCTTGGTGTCAAACCTTCGATTACGATTTCACCCAGCAAAGGAAAAGTGATTTTTCCATTCTCGTTGACTTTTGTCTCCAGCGTCAGGTCAGGGCTGCCATAGACGAGTATTTTAAGTACATCGCCCGGACCAAACTGACTCTTAGTAATTTCGCTGGATTCGGCATAACCGGAGCCGGCTGAAATAACAGGCAGGAAACCTGACAACAACAGCCCGGCAATCCAACAGGTTATCCTTTTCTTATTCGAGGTATAGCAGAACAAATTGCGCATTATTGATTGACTGTCATTTCAGACCGCTGATTCCCCGCTCTATCGATTCGTCCCGAAGCAGGATATTATCCAGTGTCGCATCATCCTGCTGAGTGGTTAACGGCAGTGTTGTCTGTGGTTCGGCGGTTACCGCCGCATTGGTATCAGTATCTGCCGTAGCATGCAGATATTCGATGTTTGCGGCTGCACGTAGCCGCGACACCTCTGCCTGAACAGCTTCACGACGCTTGATATTCAGCAAATGCGTGGTGATTTGCGGTTTGATTGTTTCAACGGTGACCGGATCCGCTTCAATATCTTTAACCGCAATGAGCAGACTGGTTGCATTTTCATCCATGAGAAACATTTCGCCTTTCGCGGTTTCTTCCAGTTTTGCAATCATTTGCGGCGACAGATCTGTCGTTGTCCGTATCAATTCGTCGCGCAGATAGGATATTTGCTGTTTATCCAGCCATTGTGCAACATCACTAAGTGATTTGGCGGATTTAATGGTTTTATGCAATGCATCATTCAGACTGCCGGATGGGAATCGCAGGAAAGCCAGGGTATATTTTTTTCGTTGCGCGAAAAGCCCCGGATGTTCCTCATAGAATTGGCTTATCTCCGCATCTGTCGGATTTTCGATTTGACTCAGCGTTGTTTGCATGTATGACTGCGCGATAATCTGCTTCCTGGCGCGCTCTATCGCCCGCATAACGTTTGGCGAACGATCAAGTTTGCTTTGCTGCGCTTCAGCCACCATTAACTGAAGATCGATCATCGACTCCAGCAGTTGCTTTTTAGCCTGCTCAAGCTGCTCAGCCTGTACTCTGGCGCGGCTCAGTTCATCGTTCAATTGCATGACCGTGATCTCTTCGCCATTGACGCGCACCAGCGACTGCCCAGGCTCCATGCTGATCGGCTCTCCACCGCAGGCCGACAGTATCAGGGCAAAACCAAGAACCGATGCTTTGCCTGCAAGAAACCTGCCCGGTGAAATAAAATTTCTTTTCATATAATAAATTTAAAATAATCGTTATCAGTATAGATAAATGTTTTTTGAATCTCGTTGAACCTAAGCCGGACAAGCCGGAACCAAAAAAGTTAAAATCTTCGTAGCCAACCTA
>CAZXBP010000178.1:0-5961 GCA_964639015.1 uncultured Nitrosomonas sp. | reverse complement strand
TGAAATAATCATTCATTAAAGATATCGACAAGCTGTTTAGTCTACATGGCGCTTTGATAAATTCAAAGTATCCTTCTCCATATTTCACCAATTTTGTCATTCAGCAGTAAACTTTATACTTTTTTCTGAGGTTCAAGGTATGTTTGAAAATCTTACAGGTCGTCTTTCAGGAATCATCAAAACACTCAAGGGTGAGGCCAGGTTAACTGAAGGCAATATACAACAAGCATTAAGAGAAATTCGTCTCGCTTTGCTTGAAGCAGATGTCGCGCTGCCGGTGGTCAAGGAATTTATTGCGCGCGTCAAAGAAAAGGCCGTCGGCCATGATGTTCTCGACAGCCTGACTCCCGGACAGGCTCTGGTTGGCGTCGTGCATCAGGAACTGATCGCCATCATGGGCGGAGAAAAAGAAGAGCTCAATCTCGCAACAACGCCTCCCGCCGTTATTTTGATGGCCGGCTTACAGGGCGCCGGTAAAACCACAAGCAGCGGCAAACTGGCAAAATGGCTCATCGATCAGAAAAAGAAAAAAGTTCTGCTGGTATCCTGCGATATTTACCGTCCTGCGGCCATACATCAACTGGAATTACTGGCACAGCAAACCGGCGCAGATTTCTTCCCGGTTCAGGATGGCCAGAAGCCCGGAGAAATTGGCCTTGCCGCACTGGATTATGCGCGCAAACATCATCACGACGTTTTAATCGTCGACACCGCAGGCCGTCTGGGTATTGACGAAGCCATGATGCAGGAAATCAGCGAACTCGAGGCATTGCTGAAACCGATAGAAACCTTGTTTGTCGTTGATGCCATGCAGGGACAGGACGCGGTTAATACAGCAAAAGCATTCTCGGAAGCATTACCGTTAACCGGGGTTGTGCTTACCAAACTCGATGGCGATTCACGCGGTGGCGCCGCATTGTCTGTCAGGCATGTAACCGGGAAACCCATTAAATTTACCGGGGTTGCTGAAAAACTGACCGGCCTGGAAGCATTTTATCCTGATCGTATGGCCTCGCGGATTTTAGGCATGGGCGACGTTCTTGGCTTGATCGAAGAAGCCCAGCGCAGTACTGATGAACACGAAGCAAAGCGGCTTCTGCAAAAAGTCAAGTCAGGCAAAGGATTTGACCTGAACGATTTTAAAGCACAGTTTCAACAGATGAAAAAAATGGGCGGCATGAGCGCCATGCTCGATAAACTGCCTGCGCAATTAAGTCAGGCTGCGCAGAATGTCAATATTGACGAAAAAGTCGTCAATCGCTCCGAAGCGATTATTAATTCCATGACCGAACAGGAACGCACCAAGCCCGACATACTGAAAGCATCAAGAAAAAGGCGTATCGCTGCAGGCGCCGGGGTTTCGGTTCAGGAAGTCAACCGGCTGCTGGCACAATTTGAGCAGGCAAAAAAAATGATGAAAATGATGAACAAGGGCGGTATTGCGAAAATGATGCGCGGTTTGAAGGGCATGCTTCCGCGACTACATTGATAGTTCAATCCCGGATATTATTCAGCAGCGGGCGCATACTCAAGACCGGAGACAAACGCTCCCGGCTGAATTTTTTTGTGCGCAAACCAGCCACGATTCACTTCCAGCGCATATTTAACCGGCCCGGCGGAATAATGCGCGGCAAGTGTATAAGGTTCCATATCCGCTATGTTAAGAATTATCCCTTTTTCATCGATAAACGCCACACTCAGCGGAATCATGGTATTTTTCATCCACATACCATAGTAAGTGCTGCGCGGAAAAACGAATAACATGCCAACATCCCCAGGCAGCGTTGGCCTGAACATCAAGCCCTGCGCGCGGGCTTGCTGCGTATGCGCAACTTCCGCCTGTAATTCATGATTTGCGATTGTCAGCGGAATTCTCGGCAACACAGAAATTTCCGCATGCGCGACACAATTCATGCCTAACATCAGAAATATCACAATCTGAATGCCTGCACGACGCATCAGTGCTTACCCGTGCTGCCAAAGCCGCTTTCCCCGCGGTGGCTTACATCAAAATTCTCAACAATATTAAAACCGACTTGCACCACCGGCACGACAACCAGTTGCGCAATGCGCTCCAAAGGTTGCAACTCAAACGGCGTCTTACTTCGATTCCAGCAGGAAACAAAAATCTGCCCCTGATAATCCGAATCTATCAGACCGACAAGGTTGCCTAAAACAATGCCATGCTTATGCCCCAGTCCTGATCGGGGCAGGATTATTGCCGCCAGCCCGGGGTCGGCGATATGCACGGCTATGCCGGAAGGGATCAGCAGTGTCTGCCCGCCATCAATTGTTTCCACTTTATCAATGCAGGCGCGCAAATCAAGGCCAGCCGATCCTGTCGTCGCATAAGACGGTAATTGTTCACGCAAACGGTCATCCAGTATTCTTATATCAATGGTTGTCATGCGATGTTCAGTCTATTGTTGATGTTGTTGTTGCGCATAGCGTGTCGCAATATGCTCGACCAGCCTGCGCGCCTGTATTGATTTGGTCGCTTTGGCAAAGTAATGCCTGCCTGCATCATCCAATAAAATCAATACCGCCTCATCAGCTCCCAGAGTTTCCTGTGCTTGATTGGCGACCAGCAGCGGTAATTTTTTTTGCATACGCTTACGTGCTGCATGCTGTTCAAGATGATCTGTTTCAGCCGCAAAACCCACACAAAAAGGTGGATTGTCTCTATCAGCCACATGTTGCAGGATATCCGGATTCGGCACTAATTCAAGCTGCATACTCTGATCGGACTTTTTTATTTTTTGCGTACTGGCGGCAGCCACACGATAATCCGCCACTGCGGCGACACTGATAAAAATATCCGTACCGGCAATTTCGGCATCAACCGCATTAAACATATCCTGCGCACTCAGCACATGGATTGTTCGTGCCGCTGCCGGTGGACTCAAACAGACCGGACCGGAAATCAGTGTGACCTTTGCACCGGCATCCAATGCAGCCTGTGCCAAGGCATAGCCCATTTTCCCGGAACTCAGATTGGTAATACCGCGCACAGGATCAATCGCTTCGTAGGTCGGGCCAGCCGTAATCAGCACATGCTTTTGCCGCAACTGGGGAATAATTGCCGATCTGGTGTTGAATGCCGCCTGCACTGTTTCCAATAGCGCATGCGCTTCGAACATACGCCCCATGCCGACTTCGCCGCACGCCTGCTCCCCACTGGCCGGTCCGATAATCCTGATGCCATCATCCAGCAGACGCTGAATATTACGCTGTGTAGCAGGATTCATCCACATTTGCCTGTTCATCGCCGGAGCCACCATCAATGGACAGTCACGCGCAAGACAGAGCGTACTTAATAAATCATCAGCCATGCCACAAGCAAGTTTCGCAATAAAATTGGCACTCGCAGGTGCAATCAGAATCAGATCCGCGTTTCGTGTAAGCTGAATATGCGCCATATTGTTTGCCGCATTGGTTTCCCATAATTCCGTATATACCGCTTGGCCGGTCAGCGACTGAAACGTGATCGGCCCGACGAATCGGCATGCTGATGCAGTCATTACGGTTTGCACCAGAATCCCGGCCTGAGTCAGCAACCGCGCGAGCTCCGCAGCCTTATACGCTGCCACACCACCGGTAATCCCCAGCAACAGACGTTTCTTTACGTCCTCTCTACAATTCCCCGATTGTTCGTTTTGCTTATCAACGTCTGGAAACACAGTATTTGTCTTTATTCATTAAATAAATTTTACTTACCCGTAATGCTTGTATATATTCACTAAGGCTAACTATTATATAACCTATAACTATAAAATCGTTTAAAGCATTATGCCTGTCAATATTCCAACGTTGCTTCCCGAACATTTGTTACCCATACCCGGCATTAAACTCGGTATTGCAGAGGCCGGTATAAAAAAACGCAATCGAAAGGATTTACTGGTTATTGCGCTGGATGAAGGTACGCATGTTGCCGGCGTTTTCACGCAAAACCGCTTCTGCGCCGCGCCTGTAGTTGTTTCGAAAGAAAACCTGGCCAAATCCTCGATACGCGGCCTTGTGATAAATACAGGCAATGCCAACGCCGGAACAGGCAGCAACGGCATACAACATGCACATGCAACCTGCACGGCGCTTGCCGGACTACTTGATTGCACGCCGCAGCAGATATTGCCGTTCTCAACCGGTGTCATCATGGAACCGCTGCCAATCGATGCAGTAATCAATGGCCTGCCACCCGCAGTTGCCGATCTTGACGAAAACAACTGGTACGACGCAGCGCAGGCGATCATGACGACAGACATTGTTCCCAAAGGCGCATCCCGTCAAATAACGTTGCAGGATAAAACGGTCACTGTCACCGGCATCGCCAAAGGTTCCGGCATGATCCGGCCAAATATGGCAACCATGCTGGGTTTTATTGCAACCGACGCGTCAATTGATCAACCGTTGTTGCAAAAGATGATGCACGATGTGGCGGATCAATCGTTTAACCGCATTACTGTTGATGGTGACACATCAACCAACGATGCGCTCATCTTAATGGCTACCGGACAAGCCGGCAATCGTGAAATCTGCAATGCCGAAAGCCCGGAATTTATTCAGCTGCAGGAAACGATTACCGAGGTTGCTGCAGAATTGGCGCAAATGATCGTTCGCGATGGCGAAGGTGCTACAAAATTCATTACAGTGCAGGTAGAATCAGGCAGAGATATTACTGAATGTAAACAGGTAGCTTACGCCATTGCGCATTCTCCACTGATCAAAACAGCCTTTTTTGCATCCGATCCCAACCTGGGAAGAATACTGGCCGCCATTGGTTACGCCGGACTGACGGATCTGGATGTTAATCAAATCCAGCTTTATCTGGGCCATGTGCTGGTTGCCGAAAATGGCGGGCGGGCGCCGGCATATCGTGAGGAAGAAGGCCAGCAGGTCATGAACGAAGCTGAAATCACCGTACGCGTAGTACTGAATCGTGGCGGTGCGTCGACCTGCGTATGGACCTGTGATCTATCCTATGATTACGTAAAAATTAACGCCGATTACCGGAGTTAAATCAGTAATACTTGCATGGACAAACTGGAACAGTTATATGGCCGGACGGAGAAATTGCTGGAACATCTGGAACGGCTGCTGCGAACTGATTACCCTGAGCCGGACTGGCAGAACAGCGTAGCCTTCCGCTGGCGGAAAAAAGCTGATCATGGCTACATTGAATCAATCAGGCATCCCGATCGTATTTCACTGCAAGCATTACGCTGCATCGAACCGCAGATTGCACGCATTGAGCAGAATACGCGCCAATTCGTGCAGGGTTTTTCCGCGAATAACGTCCTGCTGACCGGTGCGCGCGGCACAGGAAAATCATCGCTGATCAAAGCATTGCTGAATAAATACGCCCAATCGGGGTTACGCCTCATTGAAGTGGAAAAACACCACCTGACCGATTTGCATGATATCGTCGAAATTATTTACCAGCGCCCGGAGCGCTTTATTCTGTTTTGTGACGATTTGACTTTTGAATCTGATGACCCAGGTTACAAAGCGCTCAAAGTTGTCCTGGATGGCTCTCTCGCTGCGATTTCCGAAAACGTACTGATTTATGCGACCTCTAACCGCAGGCACATGATACCGGAATATATGCTTGATAATCTCGCAACACTTCATTCAGGCGAGGAAGTACACCCCAGCGAAGCGATCGAAGAGAAAATTTCTCTCTCGGAACGTTTTGGCTTGTGGATTTCATTTTATTCCTTCGATCAGGAACAGTACTTAATCATCGTGCAGTACTGGCTGGCGTTTTTCGGTATTGCGAAAATAACGCCCGAAATAAGACAAGAATCCCTGCAATGGGCGCTGGAACGCGGCTCACGCAGCGGCCGGGTTGCCTGGCAATTTGCCAGAGATTTCGCAGGCCGACGGAACACGGGCGATGATTAACCCTAAAAACCTCAGTTGATCGTTACCCGCGATGACTAACGGTATGAATAAATGGAACAA
>CAZXBP010000177.1:0-6083 GCA_964639015.1 uncultured Nitrosomonas sp. | reverse complement strand
CCGGATGCAGACTGACAGACTGCTGGTCTGGGTTTTGCGGGTCGGTGCAATGGTGGCCGCGCTGGTGATGCTGATGATTCTGATGTTTCTGTTGTTCGAGTCCTGGCCAGTCCTCACCGGGTTGTCGCTGATGCGATTCGTAACCGATGCATCATGGCATCCACTGGAAGGCGCATATCATTTAATGCCCATGTTGCTGGCCACGCTGCTGGCAAGTATCGGAGCACTCATGCTGGCAGTGCCGTTGGGACTGGCTTCTGCCGTGTTCATCGTCTTTTTTGCACCGGCGCAACTGGCGACGTTGTATAAACGGATGATAGAACTGCTTGCCGGCATTCCGTCGGTTGTTTTCGGTTTTTGGGGTTTGACAACGCTGGCGCCTTTGATCAGCGAATGGCATCCACCCGGCGCGAGCCTGCTGGCCGCCGTGCTGGTATTGACGCTGATGGTGCTGCCGATGATTACGCTGACGGCTTATACCGCGTTTGTCGCGGTGCCGAAGGAGTTGTTGCGTAGCGCCGCGGCGCTGGGGCTGTCCCGTTGGGGCATGATCGGCGGTGTTGCATTGCCTGCCGCGCGTAACGGTATTATTGCCGGAATTATTCTGGCCGCGGCGCGCGCACTGGGTGAAACCATGGCAGTGCTCATGGTTGCGGGTAATGTCGTGCAATATCCTGAATCAATCTTCGATCCGGTGCGTACGCTGGCCGCCAATATCGTACTTGAAATGGCGTATGCCATGGACGATCACCGCGCTGTTCTGTTTGTCTCGGGTTTGCTGTTGATGGTGCTGGTGATGGCGTTGTCGGCGCTTGCCGGATTATTGGAAAGGCGCCGTCATGCCTGAAATCATCATACCGGTATCCGTCAGACAGAGAATCCGCGATTTTTCCCTGCAAAGCCTGATGTTTCTGGCGGTGCTGCTGGTCAGCGCAGTGTTTGTGTGGTTGCTGGCCGATCTCGTGCAAGGCGGCATGGCGCATCTGTCCTGGGCATTTCTGACCGAATCGCCGCGCGATGCCGGGCGTGCCGGCGGTATTGCTTCGATTCTGGTGTCTACCCTGCTGATTCTGTTGATCGCGCTGGCTGCCGCAGTACCGCTGGCCTGGGCGACGGCGGTATTGCTGGCCGAGTTTGTACCGATTGACAGCCGCTTCGGCAGCGCGGTGCGGTTCAGTCTGTATGTGCTTGCAGGCGTACCTTCGATTGTATTTGGATTGTTCGGCAATGCTTTTTTCAGTATTTACCTGGGACTTGGATTTTCCATTCTGTCTGGCGGGCTGACGCTTGCCTGCATGCTGCTGCCGATTCTCACCAGCACCGCCGAAGCCGGTATGCGAACGGTACCTGATACATACCGGTTGTCGGCAGCCGCATTAGGCATGACACGCACGGCCGCGCTGATTCACCTGATCTTTCCGGCAGCCGCACCCGCGCTTGCAGCGGGACTGCTGATCGGTATCGGGCGCGCGCTGGCTGAAACAGCGGCATTGCTGTTCACCAGCGGTTATGTCGACCGCATGCCGGGTTCGCTGCTCGACTCCGGTCGTGCGCTGGCATTGCATATTTTTGATTTGTCGATGAATGTGCCCGGCGGCGACATGCCGGCCTATGCCGCTGCGCTGGTGCTGGTGAGTCTGTTGCTCGGCATTAATAGCCTGGCCATGACGCTTGCGCATGGACTGCAACGCAGGCGTATCCTCGCATGAATGGCGAACGCAATGCTTTTACACTCGGACCGCTGGAAACCGGACCGGCGTGCTGCGTGCCGCAGCCGGCAATTCAGGTTGGAAATCTGTCGTTGTGGTATGACGGCAAGACCGCACTGGACACGATTACACTCGATATTTACCGGGGCTGCATTACGGCGCTGATCGGGCCATCGGGCTGCGGAAAAACCAGTTTTCTTTCGGCAATCAACCGCCTGACCGATCTGATTCCAGGATGCAGTGTGACGGGACGGATTCTGGTCGGTGGTCAGGATATTCATCACCCGCGTTGCGATATTCAGGCGCTGCGCCGCCGGATCGGCATGGTTTTCCAGAAGCCGGTGCCTTTTCCGTTATCCATCCGCCGCAATCTTTCACTGCCGCTCAATGAGCATGGCGTTACCCGGAAAAACGAAGTTGCCGCGATTATCGAGCAGGTATTGCACGATGTCGGTCTGTGGGATGAAGTGCACGACCGGCTGGATGCGCCGGCGCTCAGTCTGTCCGGCGGGCAGCAGCAGCGCCTGTGCATTGCGCGCGCGTTGGCGCTGAATCCTGAAATTCTGCTGATGGATGAGCCATGCAGCGCGCTGGATCCGATTGCTTCCGGTGTGGTGGAAGATCTGATTTGCCGTCTGCAGGGGCGTTACACCATAGTGATTGTCACGCATAATCTGGCGCAGGCCCGGCGCATTGCCAATTATGCGGCGTTCTTCTGGGTCAGGGAGCGCGCCGGACAGCTTGTTGAATTTGGCCGCTGCCAGCATATTTTTGAATCGCCGAGTCATGAATTGACAGCCGCGTATGTGAACGGCAGCCGGGGATGAAATCATGGTGTGCGATAGCATGCGAGAAAGCTATATTCGATTTATAATCTGCTTTTTTATCAAAAGGTATTGCGTGATGATGCTTGAATTCCATAAACATTTTTACCGGCGCTTGCGTGCTGCGCTGTACGCTGTCATCCTGTTTCTTGCGCTGTCGGGTGGGGTCGTGGCAGATGTGCTGTGCATACAGCAGGAAGATTCGGTGGCGCCCTGTTCGTATGAATTGCCACGCGGCAGCATTGATCAGCTTAAAATCGATGCCGGTTTCGGCTGGGGAATTTTCAGCGGCAGTATTTACAATGGCGACAGCATGCATCTGATTACCCGGCTGGTGGTCAGCATGGAACCGATTCATGATCATCATCACATGGATATGATGGGCGACATGCATGCCATGTCGCATGAAACCAAGATTCATGAAATCAAAATGAACCTGCCGCCGTTAACCAAAGGCGCAATTTCCATGGCGCTGCCGGCGGAAGATGCACCTATCCACGACTTTAAGTGGGAAGTGATCAAGGTGTATGGTTATGCGGTGGAAAACAAGTAACCTGTTTTTCTGTATTCGGTAATATGACAGCGACACATCAAAATTTGACATCGATAAACGATATTTCTGTCTATGCAACGATCAATAAGTAACATCCGCAACATCCTGATTTATACCGCAATAGTCACGATGATATCGCTGATTTACTTCATTTATGCGTATGCGGTGCATCCAATTCCAGCGGAACGTGAAACGGTATTGACTGAAACAGGCGAGTTTTTCGGAAAAATCGGATTGGGGTTGTTGTTGTTTATCTATTTTCGTACTTTTCTCAAGCTCGTACTGGGTCAGGGTAAGCTGGCGCAACGCCTGCTGCCGGATTATGTGTCGCCGGTCAGTTCGTCGGCGCTGAACAATCTACTGGCCTGGTTGAACCGAACGCATATCTATTTCGGGATCGCGGCTGTTGCCGTTATTCTGCTGCATATATCCATGATGGGATTTTCACGCTATAGTCATATTCTGTTTTTCCCGATTTTATTGGGACTCGTTATTTGGCAGGGATTATTCGGGTTGTTTTTAACCTGGCGCTATTCACCCGCGGAGCTTAAAAAATTCTCGCACGGTGTGCATGCGCAGTTCATTACGGGAATAGCTATCGGTATTTTTGCGTTCTTTGGTCATCTGCTGATTGATGACTAGTCTGGATAGCGCGGACATTTCAGGTCACAAATTTTTTTGCAGCACTGTGTCTTCCGTTTCCTGTGATGTGTCAGGATAGTCTTTGCTGTAGTGCAGTCCACGACTTTCATGCCTCAACAATGCGCTGCGAACGATCAAATCCGCGGTATCCACCAGATTACGCAATTCGAGCAGGTCGCTGCTCACCCTGAAGTGGGTGTAGTATTCATTGATTTCTTCGCGCAGCAGTTCAATTCTGCGCTGTGCCCGTTGCAGGCGCTTGGTGGTTCTGACAATACCGACATAGTTCCACATAAATCGGCGCAATTCGTCCCAGTTATGCGAGATGACAATCTCTTCATCGGCATCGGTGACACGGCTTTCATCCCAGTCAGGAATTTGCAGCGACGTGACGGGCGGTTGGCGATTGATATTCTGCGCGGCGGTTCTGGCGATGACCAGGCATTCGAGCAGGGAGTTACTGGCCAGACGGTTAGCGCCATGCAGGCCGGTGTGCGCGGTTTCTCCAATCGCATACAGGTTGTTTAAATCCGTGCGTCCGCATTGATCGGTTTGAATGCCGCCACAGGTGTAATGCGCAGCGGGCACCACAGGTATGG
Source organism: uncultured Nitrosomonas sp. (assembly GCA_964639015.1). Classification (GTDB taxonomy): domain Bacteria; phylum Pseudomonadota; class Gammaproteobacteria; order Burkholderiales; family Nitrosomonadaceae; genus Nitrosomonas. Next base: position 1,756 of record CAZXBP010000177.1, on the reverse strand, counting down.
GTTCCTGCGTCAGATCAATGCCCAGTTCCAGGCAGCGCGCATAAATAGTCGGAAAATGCTGTCGCAAAAAATCCGCGGGTTTATGCGAAATATCCAGATAAACGCAATCAAGACCGCGTTTTTTCATTTCAAAGTCGATTGCGCGTGCAACGATATCGCGCGGCGCGAGTTCGGCGCGCTTGTCGTGCCGGGCCATGAAGCGTTCGCCATTGGGCAGTTTTAGTAAACCACCTTCGCCGCGAACAGCTTCGCTGATCAGGAAGGATTTTGCGTGCGGATGGTAAAGGCAGGTTGGATGAAATTGAATAAATTCCATATTGGTGACGCGACAACCTGCACGCCAGCCCATCGCGATACCGTCGCCTGTGGCGGTGTCCGGATTGGTGGTGTAGAGATAAACCTTGTTTGCGCCACCTGTCGCCAGTACCGTATGCTGAGCCGTAAATGTTCTTACGCAGCCATCCGTTTTGTCCAGAATATAGGCGCCAAGGCAGCGCCTGTCGTGTTGTCCGGGATTATTGCGAGCTTTGTCGCTGGTGATTAAATCAATCGCGATATGATGCTCGAAAATATGAATATTCGGCGCGTTACGTACTTTCTCGATCAACGTCTGCTGGACGGCATTGCCGGTAGCGTCGCCGCTATGAATGATGCGGCGTACGCTGTGCCCACCTTCTTTAGTCAAATGATAACCGGTACCGTTGCGTTCATCGCGGGTGAATTCGACGCCTTGATCAATCAGCCAACAGATTGCCGCCCGGGCGTGATCAGCGATAAAGCGCACCGTTGATTCCTGACACAAGCCTGCGCCGGCAATCATGGTGTCCTGGACATGCTTCTCGGGAGAATCTTCTGCTGATAAAGCTGCCGCAATACCGCCCTGAGCCCAGCCGCTGGCGCTGTCATTCAGCGTTTGTTTGGTGACGATACAGATTCGCTGCGACGGATCTAGATTCAGCGCCAGTGTAAAGCCAGCCAGGCCGCTGCCAATAATTAACGTGTCAAAATGCTGATTAAGTTGTTTTTGCATTCGGTGGATGCATTGAATGGTTTTGTATCAGACAAGTGATGGTGACAGCGCGGGATTGACGGTGTTTTTTCTCGAGACTGGTTGGCGCATCGTTGTATGCACAATGTTAACATGCAACCAGGTTAATCGTTCCGCGGCTGCGGAATCCGAGTACGTCGGTTTTGCCATCGTCACTTTCGAGGCTCAGTGCATCCCAGGTGCCGTTCAGTGTGGCGCTGTCGAGTTTGACGGCCACTGTTTCACTCCAGACCTGATAACCATCTTCATAATCCGTGCTGACAATCGTCATCTTGATTGAACTGCCAATAACTATGGCATTACCGTGCGAAGCGGAGGGACCATTGGGACCGTAGTCGATCGAGCCGAACAGGGTATAATGCCCGCCTTCTTTTTCGTAAATGCCGAATTTGTATTTCCACAGATTTTCCTGTGAGCTGCCAAAAACCTGCCAGCAAAATTCACCATGATATTTGTCCGCGAACAAAGGTGGCGCGCAAAAAACCAGAAACATGCCGGATAACAGTAATGATGATAGTTTGTGCATCGTTTCGCTCCTCTGAAAGTTGGGGGACAGAAAGATTCCGATGAACTGCAAACAATCACGTTAGCATAATTTTGTATTTTTTAGTGTGATTTGATGTGAATTGTCTTGTCTTGCTGCTGACGACAGGTCTAACCCGAATATTGCACGAGCCTAAGACAGCCGGTTAATTTTCTTAAATTTTG
>CAZXBP010000176.1:0-6092 GCA_964639015.1 uncultured Nitrosomonas sp. | reverse complement strand
CCCCCACCCCGAGCGACCCTCGCCTCCCGCCACCCGATCGTGAACTCTTGTAGCCGGCCCGTCCGCGCCCCGCTAGACCACAATATCTTTCCCCGGATTGATATGCACATAATCCATATGCGCACTCAAATCGCGTTCATCGCGGATTAGATGTTCCCAAAATCGCCGTTGCCAGATACCCCGTTCACCACGGCGAGTGCGGGAAGGGCTGCGTGCCTCATTTTGCGGTAGCCCTTTGGAGAATCCGATTTTAATCAGTCGCCAGCGTGTTGCAAAATCCGCATCCTGCTGCGGCAGTTCAATCACGCAATGCAGATGATCCGGCAACACCACCCAGCCGTGAATGACAAACGGATGCGCTTTCCGTACCACCGAAACCGATTTCCTCAACAGATCGATATGCCGCGTGAGCAAATCATTGCCGTTCCGTTGCAGCAGATTCACCGTAAAGAAATATGTCCCGCCCGGATGCCACAGGCGGCGGTAATTCGGCATAAAATCATGCTCCCGAATGGATTAATGTTGGCCTGTAGGGTGCCAATAAGCGCAGCGCATTGCACCATGCACCAACGTTAACGATGCAATGCCCGTTGGTTATTGCACCCTACCCAAAACCCTGAACGGCCTGAGCTCATGACCTCGGGCAAGACGAAAACCAAGATTGTAGTAAGTATCAGACGGACCATAGAGGTTGCGCTCCGGCGGAGCAAGATCATTGCGGCGAGCAGAACGACAATGCCTGCCTCCGTCAATCCAAGAACCGCCACGCAACACGCGATAAGTACCTATATTTGAGTCTTGCAAAAGCGTCACAGCTCCAGATGGATAATCCTCCCCACCCCAATCCTGACACCATTCCCACACATTGCCATGCATTTCATACAAACCCCAGTTATTCGGTAGATAAGTTTTAACCTCGACAGTTTTTCTCAATGCACCTTCACGCCAATTTACTTGATCATCCCAAGTGCCCCGATAATTTACTTTATCAAGCGTAATCTCACCATCGAAATTAAACGCACCAATCGTTCCTGCTCGGCAGGCATTTTCCCATTCGTTTTCGGTCGGAAGCCGTAATCTCAATATGGGATAGCGTGAGTTAACTTGTTCGAGAAATAATATCGCTTCTTTCCAACCAATATTGTCTACCGGTTTCGATGCACCCTCAGAATAGCTGAGATTTCCATGCATTATTGCTTTCCACAACGCCTGTGTACAGGCCGTATCCGCAGCCAGTAGCCCTGCGTCAAATTAACCTGATGCTGCGTTTCATTGTTAAAACGCCCGACTTCATCTTCCGGCGAGCCCATCATGAAACTGTTGGGTTCAATCCAACGGAAGCGCTGGATAACCCCGACAATTTCAGCGTCAGCGTAAAGACCGTAATGGTCACGGCCGGCATCAGTTGCCCAATCGGGTTTCAATGTATCCGCTGAAACAGGCAGATAAAACCAGAAACCGGGCAGCATCCCTTGTGAAGCACCCCATTCGGGTGGGTGCCAGTACCAGCGGTAAACTTCGTTCTGTTGATTCATCGATTCGGCGTACAGCCCTTCGCTACCGCTGCCGATGAATTGCATCCAATCCTGCTTCTGCTGTTGCGCCGCCATGACGTCAATGGTGAACCGTTCATGACCGATCTGGAAGGAATGTTGCCCACCCGCTGAAAACCGAAATGTCTTTCTCTCAGCTTGCTCTAAATCGAGACTGACAATGCGCTGATGTCCCTGACCATCATCATGAATATGAAAAATCCGTGTATCTTCCAGCCATAACTTCAGCACCAGTGCACCGGATTGTGAATGACTTTCCCAATCATCCGGTGTTGTCAGCGAAACGGTATGCCCTGAAGCCATTTCCAATTTTTCACCTTGCTGCCGTAACACGTAGAGTTGTCGAATCTGAGTCTGATTGATATACCGTAACGCCGTTTCAATCTCGGGTTGCGTCATATCCTCCGGCCATTCTGTTTCACTCTCGCCTTTCAACCGGGCATCCCGCATTTTGGCAAACGCCAGAAACGGCAGCCAATAATCGTGTCTGTACCGCCAGACCGGCGCTTCATGCCGCGCCAGATGGCGCTTTATCCAGCCGTGCAGCAGACTGTTATCTGAATTGTCGCGGTAGGTGGCGACCATGTCCTGCATGAATGTTTCCGTTACGCTATCCACTTCATCCGGCAACGTCAATCCGAGCAGCTTCAGGTTGTACATCGCCTCAAAATACAGCTCGTCAGGATATTGCGCGTGATAGCGGCCAACCAGTTCCACCAGTTTTTGTTTTTGTTCAAACGACAAATCTGCAATCAGGCGTTGTGCATCTGTCAGATAACCTGATTTGCTGTCAGCCAGCCAACCCCATTCGTCTCCTTCATGAACCACAACCTGATGCCGCCAGATTTCAGTTTCATGCCCGATATCATAACCGTCCGGCACCAAATAACGGATCGCACGCAACAAACCACTGTCAACACGGACACTGGCAAAACAGTATGACAGCAGTTGATCGATACTCTCTGCATGATTGCGTCTGTCCTTCTCCGGTTGGTAGTCGTCGCCTTTAGCCAGCTTGAAGCGACTAGCCCGGTCCCACACCACGCAATCAAAATATCTCAGCAGGCGGAAATCAATATCCCGCTCGGCAACCGGCATCAACACAGTTGCGCGCCGGCCCTGCGCCTTGAGCATTTGTCCAAACGCCAGCCAGGCATACAGTGATTGGCGCGATTGCGATTGCATGGCCAGATCGCTGAGGATAAGAATCGGCGTACCCGGTTCGGGTAATCGCCACGGCTCGATGATTTCGCGTTGCTGATCATACCGCGCGATAGCACCACCCGGTTCGTCGTAGATATACTGCACATCCAGCCCCTCATCGCCGCGCAGTTGCAACAGCCGGTCGCGCAGATGCATAAAATCGCGCCGGTACGGAAAGTTATCCTCATTGATGCCGATCAGTATCCGCGCTTTGGGCGACCAGCCATGCCGTTGCTTGCGCGGAATACGGCGGATCATTTCCCCCTTGGCGACTTGTTTAACCAGCCGCGCCGTATCCGGCCCGCGCCTATCGACATGATCCCCCAGCACTTTCTGCAGAAAAGGCAGTACGCGCGGCCAGTCAGCGAGTTCGGTATACAACGGTCTGGCTTGATGACATAACGGTATGCGTGTCGCCGTTTCGGTCAATAGCGTGGGTGATGCTTGGGTAAGCCAGTCCGGAAGACTCAGTTCATCGGTTCCAGTATGGTTTTGCGTTTGATCGATCGCACGGGATGTAATGCGGTAATAGGAAGAGGAGGTTGCAGTAACGCGTTGCAATTCATTGATAACATCTGGTTCTTGATCGCCAGCATCATCTTCGCCTGTTTCACCTTGATCTGGTTCTACATCAGGCTGTTTATTCCGTCTGGATGGGTATCTTTCAAACCCGAGTATGTCCGCGATCTGCTCGTGTTGCTCAGGATCGAGCGTCTTTAATCCCCATAACAATTCTGCGCGGCTCACACTGCTTTTACCGCGCACAAATGATCTTTCAATTGTATCGGTTATTTCACTTGTTATGCATCACCGGGTATTTGCGCAAAGCAAATTCGTTGATCTGTTCCAGCATGTCCGATTGTTCTTTTTCTGTTTTCGCCAATACCGACAAGGCACGCAGCATATCAAGATATTCCGCCTGACCCGGTGGCGTCACACCTTTTTCTTTGGCAATTCTGCGATCATTGATCAATAGTCCAGCCGCTTTCTTGCGTACTTCGGGGAAACATTGATCGCCAAAATGCAGTTGCCCGCGCTCGATCAACAATTTCGTCAAATCTGACTCATCTTTGGGCAGATCCAGATTCAACACCAGGCAACGGCGCACGAATGCGGCAGGCAATTCACGTTCTCCATTGGTTGTGATGATCACCAGCGGCGGGAGGCTGGCTTTGCCGCCAATCGTTGTTTTCAGCCACGGAATTTCAATGGCATTATTGCCGAGAATTTCGAGCAGACTATTAGGCAACTCCGCATTGGCTTTGTCGATCTCGTCGATCAAAATTACACTACCATCGGCTTGCTGCCAGCCAAGCGGTTCTTCAGGTAATGACAATTGGTATTCGCTACTTGTATAAACATCATGCGCAGCTTTCCAGTCCAACGCCCACCATAACACGCCGGGCGAGATAAAGCGTTTGGTATCGAGCAGCGTTTTTTTATCATCGCCATCCTTGATCGTTTGCGCTTCCGCCAATCGACCGACCGCGTCGAACTTCCACAGCAAGTCCTGGCCCTCAGTATGCGCATTGACCACCTCATAAACAAACAAACGATTTAAAGCCACCGCCGCCGCATGCGCCAGCTGGCTTTTACCCGTGCCCGGCTCGCCGCGCAGCAATACCGGTCTACGCGCCGCCAAAGCGGTTTTCAACACATTGATGCTTTTTTCGTCAAACTGGCGCACCGTGGACGGCCATGAACCGTACTAAGGCAAATTTATTTCCGTTACCGCGTCAAGTTTGGAAATTTCTGTTCCGATTCTCTCGAGAAATTCTGTATTCATTTGGGCCTATATTCTTCCAGGGTTTTATAAAATTCACTGATCGCAACCATCAATTCGGCGTCTTCAACAATAAAGGTTTCTTCGTTTATTCCGGATTTGATACGAATAAGCGATAAATCAGGCAACAGCTCCCGGATTTCTTTCTGCACAGCTGCATCGGAAAGAGGCGAATTCGAATCGCCTGTGAGCAGCAAAAAGTAATTTTTCCTGAGCTTGAGATTCTTTTGCTGCTTTCGCTGTTTGATAGTTTTTTGGAGGATATCAAGTGCGCGTTTTTCATCACCCTGACTGGATATTTCATGCTCCATCACACGATGATACAGTCTCTTGATAATATCCCGCACAACGTCTTTCGACCGAAAGCCGGATTCCAGCGTGACGCCCTTCCCGCCTTGTAAGTTCAAATCATGCGGCGCATACCGAAAACGGGGAATGGTTTGGGCATCACGCGACACGACTACTTCCACACCGCCAAAGCTCATGTCCGGCAAAGCTTGTTCGTAACCTTGATTCCGCATGCACTCATTACGATATTGCGCCATCCATTCATTTTTAACATTGAATAGAACCAGCTTGGACAGCACATCTTTCGCTGCTTGATTCAGTCTGTTTATTCCCGTGGTGTCAGAACTTTCCAATTCATCGTAACTATTCAGAAAAGCCGATTGCAGATTCTGAATAATTTCGACAAACTGACCATTCAGGCACTGATCGATGAGATAACCATGCAAACCGTCATTATCGACAACACTCAAGCCACAATCCTTGATGACATGATTTCTGAACAATTCAGATTTTTTCAAATCACCAGCGAGTAATGCCCTGATTTCCACTAAAAACTCATCATCGGTTTGACCGTGACCAGCGATCCTTTTGAGACGAATTGGATCGAGTATTTGCGCATAATCCTGTGCTTTGAGTTGATTCAGTGGGGTTGTATAACGGTTTGCGGCGAAAATGATTAGGTCGCTGATGTTCTGATAGATATCACGGCATAACTTGACACGCTTATACTCTTCAATAAGAACGGTGGGATCATATCCGTCCAATTTTGATTTTACCGATTCATATTTCGCTTTCCAGAAGTCTGTCAATCCAATTCTATAATCTTCATCTTGCAAATAAAGATCATCGACTATAACAGGATGCGTACGGTCTTTGAAATTACCTTTTTGCCAGGTTGCCAACAATTCATACATGCACCAGATGGATTTGAAATAGGCATCGCAATACGGTGATGATATGTTCCCCGCCACTCAAATTATCCATAAAATCGTTTATCAATTCACCATGTTGCAACGTGTTGCTATCCCGGATAAATTGAATATTACGTTCCGGACACAGGTTCTCATGCGTGTCCACGATACCGGTGTCACGTTCCATCTTCCAGGAATAAGATACAAACACTTTAACGGGCGAAGTCAATTGTTCTACCTTAAACGAAATGGTTTTGTCGGTTCAGATGATAATTCAAATCAGCACATTTTAAAGTATATAGTGTCTGCCCGAAAACCCCATTTTCACCACCAACCTGCCTAATTCTTAATCCC
>CAZXBP010000175.1:0-6099 GCA_964639015.1 uncultured Nitrosomonas sp. | reverse complement strand
TATTCATGCCGTTAGTCATCGCGGGTAACGGTCAACTGAGGTTTTTAGGTTCAAAATGCAATGCCTTTCGACGACAGAAAATTTTTCAATAGTGATGCAGCACAATTTTCCAAAAAATAATTGCAAAATGAGAGCGTACCTACAGGTTACGCTGCGCTAATCCAGCCTACCCCGGCTCGGAATGGTGATATTGGCAGGAATAATCACGCCTCTTCAACTCTGGTTTATTGATGCGATGGATGGGTGGGTGAAATAACCGGCGCAGGCTTTGAGTTCTTCGGTCGTCATGAAGCGACTATGGGTATAACGGGGCGCGGCAATCCCCAGGTTTTCAAGTTTACCCAGCCAGAGCGGGTTGTACGGCATCAGTGCACAGGTTTTAACATCGTGTTTTGCCAGAAATGTCGCGATGCCTTTCAGGTTGCGTTCGGTTGCGGTAATGCCGGGAATCAGTGGTATTCTGGGAATGACAGGAATTTTCGCGGTTTTGATCAATGCCGAGAAATTGTCGAAAATTTTCTTGCTGGATCGTCCGCTATAGCGCTCGCTTTCAGCCACATCAATCAGTTTGAGATCAAAGTAAATCAAATCCAGCCAGGGCAGCATTTTCTCCTTGAAGGCGTCAAAGGCAAAAAAACCGCTGGTCTCCAGCGCGGTATGAATCCCCTCACGCTTGAGCGCCTGGAGCAATTGCCCGGCAAAATCCATCTGCAGCGTCGGCTCGCCGCCGGACAGCGTCACGCCGCCACCTGTCGTGGTAAAAAACGGCTTATCCTGCACTAAGCGATAAACCAGTTCATCCACCGTATACCACGTCCCGATCCGGTTACCGTTCACATCGGCTTCCGGCATAAACCGCTTGCCTTCCGGATTCTGACACCAGATACAGGACAGCGGACAGCCTTTAAAAAAAACAACGGTGCGAATGCCAGGCCCGTCTTCCGTACTGTCGCGCTTGATGTCGAAAATCAGCCCGCGATCATTCATATCCGCCGCCCATCGCGAGCAAAACTAATGCATTCCTGACAATACAGCCTGCACATTTTTACCGATCGCGCCGAACTTGAACATATGGCCGAAATTCCCGCTGATCTGTACCAGATTTTCAAGCAGCAGCTGCACCACATCGGCGTCAGGCCGTTGCGCCAGACTCAGAATTGCTTTGGCGTCCCTGAAACGAATCACCAGATCGACCTTGTCCGGATTCTGTTCGATGCGGTTCGCTTCCGCTTCGCTCAGCACCTCCGTGTCGACCACAGCGCAGGGATTGAACCGCCTGCCCAGCGGCGTATCCAGGTAAAGTTCGGACGGATTGGGGCAGAACCGGATCAGCACATTCAAGTCATCATCCGATTTGCGTGTGCGGATGAGAATTTTTCCCTGGTAATAACGGATACCGTGCGGGGCGCAGGGGTCTTTGATGACGAAATTGTCCTGAAAAAACGCCTGTGCCTGCGCCGCTTTGCTTTCACTTAACCCTTCGCTGATCAGGAAGCCAAAACCCAGTTTAATCAGCGCGGCCATGCCGCCGGCAAGGATTCTGCCTTCCGCCTTGCTCAACAATCCGGCCAGCTCGGGCTGCTTCTCACCGAGTTGCAATCCCGTTTTTAAAAGATGATGAATACCGTTCGGCAGTGCCGGTAGCGTAGCATGCATTTTCAACCTCCCATCGCGGCATGTTGTTCGACACCGCTTTTCATATCAAAATTGGCGCGATCGATAATTTCCTGGCGCATTTGCGGACTCAGCGTCACGTAATAGGCCGAATATCCGGCCACGCGAATCATCAGATCCTTATACGGCGCCAGCGCCTGCTGCTCGGCTTCGCCCGCGCCTTCCCTGCCTGCCGCCGTAGCGGCCTGATGCGCGGCGATAAAATCTTCGATCGAAGTCACGCAAAGCTGTACCAGCACGCCATCCTGATCCAGGAAGGTTTTCATATGCATGGCGAACAGATCGGTATCTTCCCTGAAGTGTTGCCTGCCGCGCGGCGTCAGGCTCAGATTATAGGTATAGCCATTTTGCACCGTATCGGGATCAACACTGACAACCGACAGCATATGATCGAGCAGCAGCACCGGATCGCCGTTGCCTTTGACGATGCCGGGGCATGGCGTAATGCCGCTGGCAAATGATGCGCTGTCACGGCGGCCGTTAGGCGTGGCCTTGTAGAGCAGGCCGAAACCGGCATGATTGGTCATACTCCAGTAACCCGTCAGATAACGCCCGCCACGGTGCGTGCGGTATTTGAAGAAAACATCCTGTATCATTTTGGTCAGCATGCGGGTGTATTTTACCGCCAGCGCATTGTTGTAGAGCCCATCTTCGGTTTCATCCACACCGGCGCCGTATTTCGGCGCGAGACGGATCAGTTGTGCGCATTCCTGCAAACGCGCCGGTGTCAGTTTGACGGACGGCTTGTCTTCACGATTCGAAAACTGTCTGCGTATCATCGCGATCAGCGTGCTGAGAAAATTCCGGCGTTCGTTTGCCGGTAATTTTGCCGGATCAAAATTGGCGTCGAGCACGGCGACCAGCTCATCGGCCGTCATTTTGCCGCCAAATACCAGCGCATCGATCACGCAAAACGAATCGATCACATCGGCAAGCCCGATAATCGCCACACCGGATGAATTGTATTTCGCACCGCCGGAAGAAACATCGCGGAATTTAGCGCCGCTGCCGCCGGGCTTGTTGGTCGGGCCATCAAACAGGCCCGACAAAAACGGCGAAGGCCGCACTTTTTCCAGAGTACGCCCCAGATAGTTGTTAAACTGCACGCAATGCCGCGCCATTTCGTCGAGCTGAACTTGAAAACTGTCGATAAAATCCTGCATCGACGCCATTTCCCGCAGTGGTGGCGTAGTGTATTCCGGCTTGCCATAAAACAGATTAGGATCATTTTTACCGATACCGTCACTGCGGTGCTTGCCGCCGAACATGGCCAGCTCGAGCACAGCGGGCAGAACCAGCAGCGTCGATCCGGTATGTCCATAGTGCTTATGGTCGGCGTTCTGTTCAATGCACCCGATGGATGCATAGTCATTCGCATCGGCAAGCGCTTCTTCCAGCGTGACATGATCGTGCCGCGCATAATAATTCGCCATGCTGTGTATCACCGGCGCGTCGCCATGTAGCGCAGGGGTTGCGCGCGTGATCAGGTTGACCTGACAAATCCGCCGCAGATAGGGTGAAAATTCGTTCAGCGCCAGCGGTCGGCCATCGGGCGCGCGATGATGCACATCCTTATGATAACGCGCATGCACATTGGGGTCGCGAATCGCCAGTATTTCGGTCGCTTTGAGAATGATATAGGTCATATCGTTGACCGCATCGACGGTTTTGCCGTCGACATAGCGCGTGCCGCCAACCGTCAGCGCCTGATTGGACCCGCTGCCGGCAAACAAAACCTCTGCCGTTTCCGGCGACAAGGGCACATGATCGGAGCAGCGCAGGAAGAAATGGCACATCAGTTCAACCGCTTTCCGCGTATACGCTGCTTTTGACGCTTCGTCCGGCTGCTGCTGCCAGTCGTTCAGATAATAATCATTCAGTGTCTGATCCAGCCTGCCCGGCGACAGCCCGAAATTGGTATTTTCCTGCAACAGCAGGTGATAGCAGATCCATACAGCCGTCAGCGCCTCGGCCAACGTTTCCGCCGGTTTTGCCGGTACCTTGCGGCAAATAGTTGCCAGCTCGCTGTTTCCAGCCTTCTCAGCAGCATCGGCAAGATGTTCGGCATAAATCCTGACGCCCTCGTAAACCGTAATCACCGACTCGGCAAATACCTTTTGCTCGTCTGTCAAGCGCGCCGCATTGACATGCAGGATATCCAGCTGTATCTGCGCGATCAGGCCGTCGATGCCGTAGCTGAGCACACGGCTGAAATCCGGCGCAGTGTGCGAAACAGCCGTGGCTTTATCGGTCAGGTAAAATGCGATGCGCTCAAACAATTCCTGGCACTTCGGCGTTTCGCCCGTACGTTTCTTTAGCGGCGGATCGATCGACGGCTGGTCGCCCGCCATGCCGCCATCCACTGTATCCCGATGATCATTGGCGTAATCCGCGGTATCGTAATCCGCGTAACGCGCGGCTTCCTGAACCGTGCGCCGCTCCAGCCAGAACGGAAAAATTTCCTCGTTCAGTCGTCTGGCCACCTCCGGTTTGATTTTGAACGGATTCTGCGATCGTGTCGCGATGGTTTCCAGTTCCGGCCAGATACAGTACCCGCTCATATCCATATGCACCACCGGACCGACAAAACTGGTCGTGGTCTGCCCCGGCAGCAGATCGGTTTTGCGCACCAACGGCGTTTTATGGCTGAAAATATGCTTCAATGCACGCGCACGACGCGTCGCGGGCGGCAGCGCATCGTTCTCCGGTATGCGCAGAAACTCGGTCAGCAAACGCGGCAATTCATCGCAGACTTCCGGTATCCATGCCGGGTCAAACAACTGGTTACGCCACGCTTCCACCACCGGAAAATCGCCGAGCCGGATATGGCTCAGCGCAAGATCCTGCAATGTTCTGATTTGCTCCGGCGCGTCATTGGGAATGGGAAAACAGGGAACACCCTCGCCTGCCGCATTGAACGCACCCGTCTCAACAACGCCATGTTCAAGATCGATCGCTATACCGCCACGGTTTAAATTCGTTGTCTGCATCGCTTGGTTCCTCCTGTCAGATTAGTGCAACGTATCCAGTCCAATCGCCAGCCGGTGATATTGCCAGGCATCATCGAGCAACAGAAAATAGCCAAAAAGCTGATACTTATAATCACCCGGATCAACCGAAGAATGAAAAGGCACCGTTAGCGCCGTTGAATAAATCAGTTGACCGAGATACAGACCATCAGCGATTTCCACAAGTTCATCCAGGCAAAAACCGATGGGTGTCGGGCCGCCGATCATGGGAAAACGATAATGAAACTGAAATACCTTTTTCTTTTTTTCCGGCCCGTTATTCATCGCCAGCACCGATTCCCGATCATCCGTCCCCAGAAAAATATAGCCTTGCCGTGCAAAGGGCGTCGGCCCCTCCGCAGCGGCCGCCAGCAGGGAGGCATCGGGCACGCGGTAATTCATGTCTACAATACGCATCAACGGATCTGCTGCAACGATGCGCTTGTCCTGAATATTGTTGCCGTCCACCCAGTGCGCGGCAGCTTCCTGTTCCCAGAATGCCTTGTCTTCATCGGACATGCCGTTATCCCAGCTGCCGCTTTGCAGATATTTCGCATAAGCGCCATCCGCTTTCCAGTAATGCTCCCGGTTCTTTTCCACCAGCATGTAGTGTGGTCTGCTGGCCAGAAAGGATTTGAGCGTTTTGACTCTTGCGGGATAGCGCTCGGCCAGATCGTCGCTTTCATCCAGAAACATGCTCAACTTACGCGCGGAGATTTGTTCAAACGACTTTCCCGCCCACGGAAAAATAAATTTCCCGATGGAATGCCAGGTCATATTCAGCACGTTTGGCGGCGAATTCATATCCAGCAGGCTGGCCAGCGAACTGGGAAAAAGCCTGGCATCGTCGTGTTTTTCATGTCGTTCCGGCGAGAACGCTTCAGAAAATCCGCAGTGCAGATTCAGCGTAGCGCCATGATAATAATCGAATCCGGTGGTGCGCACCGGTTCGCCGTACCAGTCGTTCGTTTCCCGGCTGTCGAGACGGCAGTTATAGCCCCGCTCGCCGCTGCCCTGAAACAGGCCGCTGCTGACTTTCGGCGCAACACCGCGGCGAAACAGCGCATTGAGCTTCTCAAAATGCTTCAGTTCATCGTCGGGATTGCTTTGTGAGGAGATTTCATGACTGATCCGCTGCAACATCTGGAGTATCGACTCCCCTTCTCCGCGCATGCCCTCGACAAAATCATCCTGTGCGTCCAGCGGTGACGCCTCAAGGAAAAACGTGGTGAATTTCTTAACAAGCGCCGGATTCTGTTTCCAGCCGTCAGCCCAGTCGGTAATTTCCGGTTCGTACTTGACTTTGCCTGATGGCGCTGCAACCGCCTGCGTTTCTGCCGGTGCTGAAACCGGCGCTGGCGTTGCGGCGGCTGACTGATCATAACCCAGCTCATGATAACCGGTTTCACCCGGACGC
>CAZXBP010000174.1:0-6126 GCA_964639015.1 uncultured Nitrosomonas sp. | reverse complement strand
TGCGGCCAATTACGAAATCCAGCAAACTTGCCAATGTGTGTTACGACATTCGCGGTCCGGTGCTCGAGCGCGCGCGCCGTATGGAAGAAGAAGGGCATCACATCATCAAGCTCAATATCGGCAATCCGGCAACGTTCGGATTTGATGTGCCGGAAGAAATACTGCAGGATGTGATTCACAATTTGTCGGAAGCGTCGGGGTATTGTGATTCGAAAGGTTTGTTCGCGGCGCGCAAGGCGATCATGCATTACACGCAGGAAAAACAGATCGCCAATGTTCAGCTCGATGATATTTTCATCGGCAACGGTGTTTCCGAACTGGTCGTTTTGACGATGCAGGCTTTACTCGACAATGGCGATGAAGTGCTTATTCCGATGCCGGATTATCCGCTGTGGACGGCGGCGGTTGTGTTGTCCGGCGGCATTGCAAGGCATTATATCTGTGACGAGCAGTCGGATTGGCTGCCGGACTTGAACGATATCCGCGCCAAAATCAATCCCCGAACGCGCGCGATTGTCATTATCAATCCCAATAATCCCACCGGTGCGCTTTATCCGAAAGAACTGCTGCTTGAACTGATCGAGATTGCGCGTGAACATCAATTGATTGTTTATGCCGATGAAATTTACGACAAAATTCTCTACGACGACGCGCGGCATGTATCCATCGCATCGCTGGCGGATGATGTGCTGTTTGTGACTTTTAACGGTTTGTCGAAAAATTACCGGGCGGCCGGCTTCCGTTCCGGCTGGGCGGTCGTTTCGGGCGAGAAAAGTCACGCGGCGGATTATATTGCCGGTTTGAATATGCTGGCGTCAATGCGGCTGTGCGCTAATGTGCCTTCCCAGTTCGGTATACAGACGGCGCTAGGCGGTTATCAGAGCATTTATGATCTGACGCTGCCGACCGGACGTCTTAAGCGGCAGCGCGATGTCGCCTGGGAATTGCTGACCGCGATTCCGGGGGTTACCTGCTATAAGCCGCGTGCCGCATTGTACCTTTTTCCCAGACTGGATCCGAAAATCTATCCCGTCATTGACGATCAGCAGTTTGTACTGGATTTGCTGCTGGAAGAGAAAGTGCTGCTGGTGCAGGGCAGTGGATTTAACTGGATGAACCCGGATCATTTCCGAGTGGTTTTTCTACCCAATACGGACGATCTGACCGAGGCGGTAAGCCGTATCGCGCATTATCTGCAACGCTATCGCAAGCGGCATTCAACCTGACTGTCTGATATCTTTTTGTTTATCCTTTTTTTTGAAATTGTTTGTCCAATAAAAACTTAAGAACTCACTATGAAACCCATAAAAGTTGGATTGCTTGGTATTGGCACTGTTGGCGGCGGCACGTACACGGTGCTCAAACGAAACCAGGACGAAATCATCCGCCGTTCCGGCCGCAGTATTGTCGTCACCATGATTGCCGATCGCGATCTGGCCAGGGCGAACGGTTTTGCCGACAATGGTGTGATTGTGACCGATAATGCGCTGGATGTCGTTACACATCCGGAGATTGACGTGGTCGTTGAGCTGATCGGCGGGACAACAATTGCGAAAGATCTGGTACTGGAAGCAATTCTTCAGGGCAAGCATGTCGTCACCGCCAACAAGGCTTTGCTGGCGAATCATGGTACTGAAATTTTTTCAGCCGCGCGTGCAAAAGGCGTCATGGTTGCTTTTGAAGCGGCCGTTGCCGGCGGGATTCCGATCATCAAGGCGCTGCGTGAAGGATTGACGGCTAACCGGATAGAGTGGGTCGCGGGTATCATCAATGGCACGGCCAATTTTATTCTGTCGGAAATGCGCGAGAAATCGCTGCCTTTCGCGCCGGTGCTGGAGCAGGCGCAAAAACTGGGTTATGCTGAAGCAGATCCGACCTATGATATAGAAGGCGTTGATGCGGCGCATAAAATAACAATCATGTCGGCGATTGCATTCGGCATTCCTGTCCAGTTTGACAAAGCCTATATTGAAGGTATCACCAGACTGACGCAGGAAGACATCAGTTATGCCGAGGAACTGGGTTACCGCATCAAGTTGCTGGGTATTACCAGGCGAGTCGATAAGGGTATTGAGCTGCGTGTGCATCCGGCATTGATACCGGAACGCCGCTTGCTGGCCAATGTGGAAGGCGTGATGAATGCGGTTGTGGTCAAGGGCGATGCCGTTGGCGCGACGCTTTATTACGGCGCGGGCGCTGGCGCGGAGCCGACAGCCAGCGCGGTCATCGCCGATCTCGTGGATGTGGCACGCATGCAGACCGCTGATCCGCTGCATCGCGTGCCGGTGCTTTCTTTTCAGCCTGACGCGTTAGCCGATATCCCGATTTTGCCGATGGAAGAGGTCGAAGCGGCCTGTTATCTGCGCTTGCAGGTGATTGATAAACCTGGCGTACTTGCGGAGATCACGCGCGTGCTGGCCGATTTTAATATTTCGATCAGCGCGATGATACAAAAGGAAGCCATCGATGAAGGCAGCTCGGTCAATATCATTATGCTGACGCATAAAAACCTTGAAAAAAACATGAATGCCGCAATTGCGAGAATTGAGGCTCTACCCGTTGTGACAGGCAGGGTGGCGCGGATCCGGATCGAAGAACTGAGCGGTAACTGAGCAGTAAGTGTGTTTATGTCCTGAAAATTATTAATAATCCATTATGCGCTATATTTCAACCCGTGGCGGGATGACGCCAAAGGCTTTTTCCGAAATCCTGTTAAGCGGCTTGTCGCCTGATGGTGGACTGGCAATTCCGCAGGCCTATCCGCGAATCAGCAGGGAAACATTGGCGGCATGGCGCAGTATGAGCTATCAGTCCCTGGCGTTTGAAATTCTCTCGCTATTTATGGACGATATTCCCGCCGAAGATCTGCGCGCGATCATCAATCGCACGTATACCGCAGAAATTTTTGGCAGTGATGATATCACGCCGCTTAAAACGCTGGAACCCGGATTCCATATTCTGGCCTTGTCCAATGGGCCGACGCTGGCTTTCAAGGATATCGCCATGCAGTTGCTCGGCAACCTGTTTGAATACACGCTGGCCAAAACCGGGGAAGAACTCAATATTCTTGGCGCAACCTCTGGCGATACCGGTTCCAGCGCGGAGTACGCCATGCGCGGTAAAAAAGGGATTCGTGTTTTTATGCTGTCGCCGGACGGAAAAATGAGCCGCTTCCAGACCGCGCAGATGTTTTCGCTGCAGGATGAAAATATTTTCAACATTGCCATACGCGGCGTTTTTGATGACTGCCAGGATATTGTCAAAGCGGTCAGCAATGATCATGTATTCAAGCAGGCGCATCGTATCGGCACAGTTAATTCAATCAACTGGGCGCGTGTCGCCGCACAGATTGTTTACTATTTCAAAGGTTATTTCGCAGCAACACAATCGAATAATGAAGAGGTTGCCTTTGCAGTGCCGTCAGGTAATTTCGGCAATATTTGCGCCGGACATGTTGCGCGCATGATGGGTCTGCCGATCAGGCAGCTTATTCTGGCGACGAACGAAAACGATGTACTCGACGAATTTTTCAAAACAGGTGTTTACCGGCCACGTGCAACCAGTGAAACCAGGCATACGAGCAGTCCGTCGATGGATATTTCCAAGGCTTCCAACTTTGAGCGCTTTATTTTCGACCTGACGGACAGGGATGCTGCGAAGATTGCCGAGTTGTGGTCCCGTGTAGACAAAGGCCGGGCTTTTGATTTGTCCGGAACGCCGTTTTTTAAAAGAATCGAGGACTTCGGTTTTGTGTCCGGTAGCAGTAATCATGACGAACGCATCGCTACAATACGGGAAGTACATCAGAAATACCACGTGCTGGTTGATACGCACACGGCTGATGGGTTGAAAGTCGGATGCGCTTTACGTGAAAAAAATATTCCGCTCATCTGCATGGAAACCGCGCAACCCGCCAAATTTTCTGAGAGCATACAGGAAGCTATCGGACAAGAACCGCCCCGGCCTGCAGGCTATGAGCATCTGGAAAAATTGCCGCAACGATTTGTCGTCAAGGATGCTGACGTAGACGCGATAAAGACTTATATCGCTGAGCAGGCGGGTTGATTTCATTTCTTTTTGGTGTTTTTTTGGAAGGTGTCGCATTCTTTGTCGGTAGTGTATTGGCGCTCTTCTTAAGCCGGTGTGCTAAATAACCGTAAGACTCATGAATTATCTTGCTGGGTAGAAAAGAGAAAAGGATGAGTATGCCGGAACGGGGTGGTTATAAAACACGGCGCGGTACTGACAGAAGGCAGGCAGGATCGGAAGCTTGTACTCAGAAAGCGGAAGCACCGGTTCGGAATGCGTTGCTGTTGATAGTGGTGGTTCTGATTCTGGCGCTGATTCTGATAATACTGTCCCGATACTACATATTGCCGGTTGTATTTCATGTTCCGGTTGAAGTGCATACATCCAGTGTTAGCGCGCAGTCGAAACAATGCCGGTTATTGCCGCCGCATGGATCTGCGCATGTCATTGATCCGTCTGTGATGAATCGCACCGATGCGCAGTATGCCGGTGTGCAGATCGACAATCAACACGATCATCCATTGATCGCATTATTGTCCGATGTATCGGATTCGACGCATTACTTTGCCATCTCGGTCGCGCCGGGTGAGGCAGTGCATTTTAGCGCGCCTGTTGGTCATTATGGTATGCAGGTTTTCGTGGGCTCCGTATGGTGCGATCTGGAGACCGGATTTTCTGATGGTGCAAAAATTATTGTTGATGGCGGAATTACAGTGCAAGCGAGTATGATAACGGCACTTGAATTTTACGGTTCGGGTATTGATCCGGTTCAACTGGCGCTCGCTCATAGTGTCCGTCTTCCGGCCCATCAGAGGGATATGCAACGACCACTGGAGATTATCGGTGCGGGAGAAATCGAGTTGCTGCAGGCGAATAACGGTCATTATTTCAGCGCGGGAACCATTAATGATACGCCGATTCTTTTTTTGATCGATACCGGCGCAACATATGTCTCGGTTTCAACAAAAATTGCAGAGCGCGCAGGCATTCGAGAATGCATCCCGCATCATGTAATGACTGCAAACGGTGGCGTAGATGCCTGCATGGCAATTGTGTCTGTAATCACTTTCGGCGCATTTCAGCTGAATGATATAGAAGTAGTTGTTTTGCCGGATATGTTCGATGAAGCGTTGTTGGGAATGAATATTCTGCATCATTTTCGTATTGAACAGGCAAATAAAGTTATGCGGATTTCTCAACAGTAAAGCGGATGGATTGCTGAGGTTTCAGTGTTTTCAGCAATCCATGTTTCAATGCCACGGCATTATCGGAATAGTGGAAATGCTGTTTTTGGGTGATCCTTCGATAATGCGGTCACTATAGGTTAAGTAAATCAGTACGTTTCT
Source organism: uncultured Nitrosomonas sp. (assembly GCA_964639015.1). GTDB lineage: Bacteria > Pseudomonadota > Gammaproteobacteria > Burkholderiales > Nitrosomonadaceae > Nitrosomonas. The sequence goes on along the minus strand of CAZXBP010000174.1, from coordinate 751 downwards.
TCTGGGATCATAAAAGCGGACTACCTGCAGCGACTTAAAAAGCAGAGAGGTGCTTTTTTTGAAGACTTCATCGCCATCGGCTTTGCCGCTTTTGATATCTTCAGATAGGGTGATCGGCCCGACTTGCCGGCATGCAATCGATGCATCTGAAGTATCTTCAGCAATGCCGACCACGCCGCTTACTCCTCCGGTTTTTGCGCGGCTGAGATAACAGGTGGCGCCTTTTATGTCCGGGTCATCAAATGCCTCGATGACTATTTTGTCATTTGCGCCGAGCAGTTTGAATTTGGTCGATACGCTGCCAATGACTTCAGCACTCAGCGATGCTGGAAAAAGTAAAAATAAAAGCAGCATACCGGTAGCGGCAGGCATAAAAAAATTATCGCGATTTGTGATGGTAAATAAAGTCATGATATGAATACTCCTTTGGTCTGCATGCTCTTTCTATATCAGTAAATTCGGCAGTTAAACGTTATTGTGTGTTGGTATGTTTTGATGAACATATGTTTTTGTAATCTATCTTTAATCATCGCTACTCATTCCCGGCGGGGAGAGATATTGATGCTTAATATTCAAGCAGGATAAATATATATTTTCCAGGATTTACTATAACGTATAACGTTATCATTGTTCTGAAAATTTCTCACTGAGTAAATGTGCTGCAGGCAGTTTGCAAGCGCTACAAAATTTCGATATATGTTTCTTATTTTTTAAATATTTGATAGAATTGGCACTAATTTTGATGGGCTAT
>CAZXBP010000173.1:0-6199 GCA_964639015.1 uncultured Nitrosomonas sp. | reverse complement strand
CTTGCCGGAAATAAAAATCAACGCACGCTAAATCCCATTCAACTGAGGTTTTTAGATTGAATAGTAATCCAGGGTTATTTCCTGATTAAAAGGGATCGTACAAAGTTTTTCCCCGCTTTGCCGCCGCGATCAACTTGCTGGTTACTGTGTGAGCCTTTGCAGCAAAAAAGGGAACATGATGAAATTTCCAGAGCTTCAAATCTTCCTTGTCCAATAGCTGCGGAAGTCTGGCGATGTTGAAATGGCCCTGAATGCCTGAACTGCGCAGGGTCACCGGAATCTGCTCCTGACCGTCAATCACGGTAACAATTATATTTTCTTCAGTATCCGCTTTTCTCGGTATTGGAAATGCGTCACCCATGATGCCTTCTACATGATGCGTTTGCGTCATTACATCAAATGATTTTCCTATGCCGATGATCAGTGTATTGCGTCCTGCCATATATTCAAAAGGCGAACCGCTTCCCGCAGGTCCCGACGCATTTTCATGTCCTTCAGTCAATGCTTTTGCCAGTGGTCCCAGCGCGGACACCCGGTAAACCGGGTGGCGGCTTTGAATCACGCCTTTTGTACGTCTGAACAGCTCGGTCGCCAGCCCCATCTGTGAGGGTGTTTTGTTGAGATCGAAAAGCGGATTTGCTTTGAATGTATCGATTACCGAGCCAATTCTGGGGTCACCGAAGAAAAACGCCGGCATGACCAGTGTTCGCTCCGGGCCGCAGAAATCAATCAGCATGCGTACGAGTTCCAGCGGACTGCCGTCATAATACGGCAGCATATGATTCACCGAACTGTGTACCATCAGGATTTCAAAGTCCGGATCCAGGGTTTCTTCAAAATGCTGCCGCAATGCTGCGGTGTCGAATGTGCCGTGGATAACTTTTAAAACCGGTGTCAGCGTTTTGCGCAGCGCATAATAACCGTTCCGTACCCTGAGGAATGTATTGTCCGGCAAAAAACGCTTTGCCGTCTTTGAAACAGAATGAAGCCAGTCCATGAGCGGTTATGCCTGGTCAGGTTGCATTTTTTCTATGAATTCTGTAATCGATAGAATCGAATTAAGCTTGGCAAAGTCTTCGACATCCAGAACGATATCGAATGTCTGCTCAATTGCGATCATCAGATTAACATGCGCAAGCGAATCCCAACCATTAGTGTTTTCCGCAGTACTTTCCCGGGTAATGGTTGACGGCGAAACATTCAGCGTTTCTGCAACAACATGGATGACTTGTTCCAATACACTCATTTTGTTCGAACCTGTAAGTTGTTTTTAAGTCGATAGCAGCATTATGCGCCGGTATTTTCTATTTCAATTTCGATCGGCGGGAATAAATTTCTGTCCGGTGGTGACGCGGACAGGTTCCGTTTGAAACGACCCGTTTCATTTCCGGGGGTGAAGCCGTGCGTGCTGAAAAAGTCAGCAACCAGACTGTTCTTCTGTGTCGGAATATACGTTGCGCTAACTTGGATAATCCCCATCCCGGCGAAATAGTCCAGCATGGCGTATAAAAAGGCGCTTTCAGCTGATCTTCCTATAACGCGGCATGACATCAGAAAATTATCGATGTCGATTTCGTCATCAGCCTGTTTGTGAAATAAAGCCAGACCGACGATGCCGCTGTTGCCAAAAATATCGCTTAGTGTAAATGAGCTCACAGTCCATGTGTTCGATTCGATGAAATCAAGGATCTGTTGTTCGCTGTAGCGCCGTGTCGTTACATTGAACTGATTGGTTTTCTGAGTTAACTGCGCCAGCCGGGCGATATCTTTCCTGGAATCAATTTCAATGCGCATTTTCATTTTTAATGATGCGAGATAACTGTTTAAATCGCCGCCATGTGTATTCGCATTCTGCTTGAATTGTTTTCGCTGTTTTTCCTGTGCATACAATTGTGTTTTTAATGTATCTTCTTCGGTTAAAGAAAGTATTTCAAGTCTGGCGACCTGTTCGAGACACATGGGGATGTCGACGGGTTTTGATGGTGTCTGTATCACTTCAATCTGTGGAAGTCGGCTTCGTATAATGTCGCATTCATGATTGCTGTCATCTACAAATATGAATGCATCCAGACCGAGATTCAGTTCGTCTGACAAAGACACAAGATTGTCGACTTTGGGCAGCCAGTTGATGCGCTCGGCGGCAAAGTGGTGTCTGCGCAGTATTTGATGGGGATGATTGTCCAGAATCTCGTGTACGTCCTCGGCATTATTCTTGCTGCATAATACCAGAATGAATCCACGCTTTTGCAAGTCGAGCAACCGCCGCTGAAAAGCGACGTAGGTATTGCCGGGATATTCCGGTCCCAGTGCAATACCGTTGATACCATCTTCTCCAATAATTCCTCCCCACAGAGTGTTGTCAGCGTCGAGCGCAATCACTTTTGCCCTGGGATAAACAGAGATCGCCATCAAGTTGACCAGTCGACGCGCAAATTCATTAGCTGCTAACGGCGTGAATGGAAAACGCGAGGCATACCAGAACCGGAAATCGAAAAAATGAAACCCGCCGATATCGGCAAGTATTTGATCCATGTCGAAGAACAGGGTTGATTCGAGCGTGTTATCCAGTGCAGTGGCGAGTTGTTTTTTTAAGGATGCTCGCCATAGGTTGCCGGAATACTCGGATTGCGCATCATAGATTCCCAATGCCGGCGGCATAACAGGTGGCAATAATGTCAACACGATACGTGCGGATGTGTTGGCGCGAAACATGGCTAGAATTTCGAGTATGCGCTCGACTGCTTCTTCGAGCAGAACATTTCTCTGATTTAAATGCAGACTGAAATCTGGTTGTGAGAATCCCGGATGAATATCTTCCAGTGTCAGCATGAACAGAATCATGTCAGGTACGTGGGCGTGCAGACCGGAGCCCTTCTGACTTTCCATCAGATTTAGTCCGTACGGGGCGTGGTAAGTCTTAAGGTTTATGCCTTGAATGACGGCATGAAAATGCAGCCACGGATCCAGAAGGTCACTGGTGTAGGTGTGAATAATACCAAGTCTGAATTCTTTTTCGGGCGGCTCGGTTTCGTTTAAGCGTCTGGCCAGTGCGCAAGCTTCGGGAAGAGAGAAGTTTTTAGACCAGTTAAATGCCTGTTCTTTTAATGCTTTTCGGGTTTGCGTTGCAAAATGATTATTCGGATTATTTTTCACAGACTCTATTCAATTAACGCATTTCGCTGATGTTAATGAGCGGATAACTTACCATAGTTTGATACTTTGCGTGATGCCGATTTGCGGGCAGGAATGCCTTCTCTTCGGTTCGTTGTCATCTGCGTTGATTGCCATCGACAATGATACGCCTGCAGCAATTACCAGGGGTTTAGTGATTGATGTCTGAACACTGCTGATATATTTCAGCTCAGGTTGAAAAGAAAGATCCGCCAGATTTAAAAAGGAACCAGGTAATTTGTGCGCGTAAATGGATTCGCAGAATAACAGCTTGGGAGGCAGCTCATAAAGAAAAGGTATGTCGCAGAAGACTGACTGGGCCACCAGGCATTGGTTGCTTAAGATAACAATAGAACTAGTGAAAGGCCGAAGGATTAAAAGTCACGCGGTGGATGCTGACAGATTGGCGGTTGAGCAGGTTGTGTGGGAAAAATCAAACAAGACCACCCGTAGGCTTCCGTAAACAGTACACAGACATCCCCCATCACCTGGAATATATGTCTGTGTACCCTTTTATAGCCAAGTTTATTTACATGCTGTATACAATTAAACCGATTACTATAAATGCTACCGTTGTAATACCAATAAGTTTCAGTGTTTGTCCATCAGTTGCTCTGTTTGAATCATCACTCATTATCTTAATCTCCTTGTGAATTATTGACTTTCTTAAATTAATCCATTTAAATCGATTAAAAACCGACTCATCTGAAAAAAACATCCGCACAAAAAAGCGGGAAATGTTAAAAACATAACACAGATTTCTCTGTTTTCCAGTTTTTGATTGCTCGTGAAGCGCATCTTTCTGTTTTATTGAGCGTTCACAACTTGCTGGAAATATTATTATTTTTATCATAACAGTCTTATTGTTGCTCACCTCTTGACCGTTACGTACCGAAATTCTAACCTACATTTTCTGACAATGAAAGATGAGTTTTGAATTTAACCCCAAAATTCTTACGGATTTAGTGTGCACTTGCGTAAAAGACTTAAAACAGATTCGAAATTATTGCGATATATCGCCTCCGCCTGTATTGCAGAATGTGCTTATGGGTGAATTTCCGTGAACCGTGATTCTGCTTGACTTTCGCCGTTGCATCCTAACGAGTAAAGACTGTATTGTGTGACCTAATAGGTATATCGGTTTTTCATGACAAAAAAGTGTAAACAGCCTGTGCCAGCGTATTTTCAAAGCGACTGATAATATGGTGGATAATCTACTCATAACAATAGAGCAATTAATACCAGTTGAGATACTGATCAATCTGACGCTAATCTCTTTAGTCAGTTTTTTTGCTTCGCTGATTATCATCCCTGTTATTCTTGTGCATTTGCCGCATGATTATTTTGATACACGCAATGCTCGGCACTGGCTAAAAGATCATCATCCTTTGCTGCGTATTCTGGGATTGATTATTAAGAATGTTTCAGGTTTTGTGTTTGTGATCGCAGGTTTTATTATGCTTTTCCTGCCTGGGCAAGGCATTCTGACTATGCTGGTAGGTCTGTCGTTAATGGATTTTCCCAGAAAACGTCAATTGGAAATCAAAATTATCAGGCAACCGGCAGTTCTGAAAACTATTAATACATTACGTCGCAAATATAAAAAACTGCCACTTACATTGTCGTAGACTGGTTCTATGAGCGATGGTGCGCGGCCGCTTTTATCATGTATAGATGTATGTGCACTGAAAAAACAAGAATCCCCACATATGTTCACAACGGAACATATGCGGGATGGTCTTGTTGATGATGTTATGGCACTTTAAGTCAGCTCTATGTCGGACGACTGCTGAATTCCGGCAAGCAACCAGACAGAATCAGGGTCGTTTAAGTTTTTTTCCACATGCCATATTTCGTCAAAGGCCTCGGGCTCGCCATCTGGTAATTCTCTCATCTGGCCGGTAAACCGTACACTTGCAATTGCAGAGTCATGGCTTGTTTCAACATCCAATAGATTCGCGTCAAGAAACATAACTTCGGATTTTTGTTGTATGTTGCCGCGTTCTTGAATTTGCAAGCTGATTTCTGCAAGCATTTCCGGCGTCGTGTATTCGCGTATATCATTGATATCTCCAATGTCGTAGGCGGCCTGTAAACGAATAAACGATATTTTTGCGTTTCTTATGAAAGGCTCTACTTTGAAATCGGCCGGAATGTTTGAGTGATGTGTTTCCGTGTTGCGAGCTGTCGCCGTTCCCGCGGCTTGGTCGAACGGCGGCTGTGTTACGTTGTCTCGGGTAGAAGTGCTGACGCCTGAATATTGCAATGGCCGTTCATACTCGACAGTGCGCGGTTTGCGCATCATGCGGATGATGAAAAAAATGCCCCCGGCAATCAGGATCAGCATCAGGATGTCCATCATGTTGATCCCTTCAAATGCGCCACCCATGAATAAAGCAGCCAGCAAGCCGCCTGCGGCCAGTCCGGCTAGTGCGCCGCCCCATTTGCTGCTTCCGCCCGCTGCTGCGGCATTTTGTGCTGGTGCAGCTGCTTGTTGTTGATTCGGTGTCGATTGTTGATTGAGAGATTGTCGCTGCTTACCGAAACTTTTGCCGCCTCCCATGCGTTTAGCTTCCGCATCAATTACTATCAGATTCACTGCGAAAAATGACAATGTCAGGAAAAGAAAAAATTTTTTCATTAATTGCGCTCCCAAAAAGATTTTGAAGTAAAAAGTATAACACTGGGTCTGCTGCAATACCTATTTGTCAATGAAGTCCGCTGGATGTGCATTAAATGTGCTAAAAGCAATCTGTTGGCTTAACGCTAAAGAAGGAGTGGCGGTGCCATATTTCATTATTTTTTTGTTGTATAGGTCTTTCATGATGCGATTGGCGGGCACAAAAAATTTGTAATTTTTGAAACTTTTTTTGATTAAAACCATCTTTAATGTATGGTTTCTAAAATTCGGAAATCATTAATTGATTAGTGATTATTAATTTCTAATGATACAAAACCAAAAGGAGAAACTATCATGGCAACAACGTATGGAACGAGTAGTGCTGCGAGCGCGGACTATGACATGTCA
>CAZXBP010000172.1:0-6214 GCA_964639015.1 uncultured Nitrosomonas sp. | reverse complement strand
CGGAAATAAAAATCAACGCACTCTAAATCCCATTCAACTGAGGTTTTTAGGATAAAAACAGACCACTCATATTCCGTCCAATATTGCTATCTACTTTCAACCTCATATCAGCATGCCTTTTATTCCCGTTATCCTCTGGACCGATGCGCTCGTTTTCCTGTTAGTGTTCCTGGCGTCTGTTTTTGTCTGGTATGTACGCGGCAATGAACATCTGCTGGCACCCTGGCGGCGGGTTGGCCATAGCGCCAGCGGCATGTCAGCACTGTCTGTTCTGGTTTTTTTTATTATCGTTGGTTTATTGGATACGCTGCATTTCCGACCAGCACTGGAACATGAGAACATTCAAGGCGACACAATTTATAGCGCCGAAGTGTTAAGCGTCCTTGATCTATTGCTCACGCCACTGCGCACCAATGTTGAAAAAACCTATTCAGCGCCGCTCGCCACGCATTTGTATGCAAAAGAAACTTTCAATCTACCCGACGGCAGCCGGATCCGTGCTTTTGCCCGACTGGAATACGGCGGCTCGCACCTGACAGACCCGGATTTAGAACATCAGTCAGACATCAACGTTCGCATTGTCAAAGGCATCGGGCTGGGACTGTTTTTCTGGATCATATTTCACGCCCTGTTATGCCTGAACATGGCGCGCCGCACGCATCAGCGTTTTGCAATATGCGTTCAATCCGTCTGGCGACGCACTACAGAAATTTCCTGGCATGCGATTCTGATCACGCTGGGCTTCATTTTCGTCGCAGTTGGCGTACTGTTTATGCTGGCCACGCATTATCACGTCCTCGGCACTGACAAGGTCGGACAGGACGTACTTTATCTTTCGCTGAAAAGCATCCGCGTCGCGCTGATCATCGGTACGCTGACAACGTTGATCATGCTGCCTTTTGCACTGTTACTCGGAATTACAGCGGGTTATTTTCGTGGCTGGATCGACGATGTCATCCAGTATATCTACACGACGCTGAATTCAATTCCCAGCGTTCTGTTGATCGCAGCCACTATCCTCATGATGCAGGTTTACATTGAGACGCATGCTGAATACTTTGAGACGATCGCCGAACGCGCCGATGTCCGTTTATTATGTCTTTGCATTATTCTTGGCATCACCAGCTGGACCAGCTTGTGCCGGTTGCTGCGCGGCGAGACGCTTAAACTGCGCGAAATGGAATATATCCAGGCCGCACATGCATTTGGTGTATCGCACTGGCGTATTATCAGTCGCCATATTCTGCCCAATGTCATGCATATTGTATTAATTGCCACCGTCATGGATTTCAGCGGACTGGTCCTGGCCGAGGCCGTGCTGTCGTATGTCGGTGTCGGCGTTGATCCGTCGATGATCAGCTTTGGCACCATGATTAACGCTGCGCGTCTTGAAATGGCGCGCGAACCGATGGTCTGGTGGACATTGCTGTCAGCTTTCGGCTTTATGTTTCTTCTGGTGCTTAGTGCAAATTTATTCGCTGATTCGGTACAGAAAGCACTGGATCCGCGCGTCAAAACACTCTCACAAAACAGCGCCAGCACACAAAAAAACAATCCGGCTCCAACATGAGCGCTCTACTGGAAATCAACAACTTAAGAACCCTGCTGCACACCGGAAAACTTCCGGTGCGTGCTGTCGATGGCCTTTCATTCAAGCTCAACAGGGGTGAAACGTTTGCGCTGCTCGGCGAATCGGGTTGCGGCAAATCAATGACGGCGCTGTCGATCATGCGACTGTTACCCGACGCCGGAGAAATCCTGACAGGCAGTATAAACCTGAATGGCAGGGATTTACTCCAATTGCCGGAATCGGCCATGCGCCAGGTCCGCGGCAAACAAATCAGCATGATTTTCCAGGAACCCATGCTCAGCCTCAATCCTGTCATGACCATAGCTGAACAAATTGCGGAAGTCCTGTCACAGCACTTCAGACTGGACAAACCGGCAGCGCAAAAAAGGATCCTCCAGTTGCTGGATCAGGTCGGCATTCCTGATGCAAAACAGCGTATGCACGAATACCCGTTTCAGTTTTCCGGCGGCATGAAGCAGCGTGCAATGATCGCCATAGCGCTGGCTGGCGAACCTGAGCTGCTCATTGCAGATGAACCCACCACCGCACTTGATGTAACGATACAGGCGCAGGTTCTGGATCTCATGCGTGAAATACAGCGACAGAATCGCATGGCCATTTTATTGATTACGCATGATTTGGGCGTGGTCAGTGAAATGGCGCAGCACATTGCCGTCATGTATGCCGGAGAAATTGTCGAACTATCACCGCGTGAGAATTTTTTTAACCATCCCGCTCATCCGTACGCACAACAACTCTTTGCATCATTGCCCGGCAAACAAAAGCGCAATCAGGAACTGGCCGTGATCAGTGGTGCCGTACCACCGCTGACTCAGGCATTCAGCGGCTGCCGTTTCTCCGATCGCTGTGACTATGCAATGCCGCGATGTCATGACACCATTCCACAGTGGCAACATATTTCCCCTGTTCATACGGTACGCTGCCACCTCTATGATCCGTCTTCAGCACAGATCAATATGACGCGCATGCCCGAAGCAATACCCACCCCGGCAACTCCCGCCGCGCAACGACAAAAAGCGGAACCATTGCTGCAGGTTTCCGGTCTGAAAGTACATTTTCCAATCCGCAAAGGTTTTTTTAAACGCATCGTTGGTCAGGTCAGAGCGGTTGATGGTGTTTCTCTGCATATTTCCGCGGGAAAAACACTGGCGCTTGTCGGTGAGTCCGGTTGCGGCAAAACCACAGTAGGCAAGAGCATTCTGCAGTTAATCCAGCCGACGGCGGGCAGCGTGCGTTATAACCAGCAGGAATTAGTGGGACTGGAAAGGCAACGGTTACGTCCATTACGGTCACAGCTGCAATTTGTTTTCCAGGACCCGTATTCGTCCCTGAATCCAAGAATGCGCATCATTGAAATCATTCAGGAAGGCATGAGTGCGCTGAATGTTGCAACAGAAATCACTGCCGGAACATCCGGAGAATCCGCTGCATCGACAACAACGGCTTTTCCGCATGAAGCGACCGTCGATGCACTGTTGCAATGCGTAGGTTTGCCGAAAGAAACCAAATGGCGCTATCCGCATGAATTTTCAGGCGGCCAGCGTCAGCGGATTGCCATTGCACGCGCCCTCGCAGTCAATCCCAGATTATTGATCTGCGACGAACCCACCAGCGCGCTTGACGTATCCGTTCAGGCGCAGATCCTGAATCTGCTGAAATCGTTGCAGAACGATCTGGGACTTGCATATTTATTTATCACCCATAATATCTCGGTTGTAGAGTATCTCGCCGATGAAATTGCAGTCATGTATTTAGGCCGGATTGTTGAACAGGGTCTCACCGATGAAGTGATCAGCAAACCGAGACACCCTTACACACAGGCGCTGCTGTCCGCCGTGCCGCAAATCGGCAAGGCATCCGCGACGGATTTGATCAAACTTAAGGGCGATATACCCTCACCGGCTTCACCGCCAACGGGGTGTCACTTTCATCCGCGCTGCCAGATGGTCATGCCGGTATGCCGCCAGGCCTATCCTGATGCCAGTACAATCAGCGCGACACATATAACCCATTGCCATCTTTATTCACAGGAGCACAATTCGAATCACCATGAGCATTAAACTTGAAGTGACGCGCCGCCGTACGTTTGCCATTATTTCTCACCCGGATGCCGGCAAAACGACTTTAACCGAGAAATTGTTATTGTATGCCGGCGCAATCCACATTGCAGGCAGCGTTAAAGCACGCAAAGCCAGCCGACACGCCACTTCGGACTGGATGGAAATCGAAAAGCAACGTGGTATTTCCGTTGCGAGTTCAGTGATGCAAATGGAATACCGCGACTGCGTCATCAATCTGCTTGACACGCCCGGCCATCAGGATTTTTCCGAAGACACCTATCGTGTGCTGACTGCTGTTGATGCCGCGTTGATGGTCATCGACGCCGCCAATGGCGTTGAAGCGCAGACATTACGCCTGCTGGAAGTTTGCCGCGCCCGCAACACGCCCATTCTGACCTTTGTCAACAAAATGGACCGGGAAGTACAACCGCCGCTGGACCTGATTGACGAAATTGAACGCACACTGGGCATGGACGCAATTCCATTCACCTGGCCCATCGGCATGGGCCGCCATTTTTACGGTGTTTTTGATCTGCGCAGCAAAGGCATGCGCGTATTCAAACCGGGCGCCGACCGTGCCGGCACCGATGAAGAATTTATCGCTCAGCTTGACGATCCGGCGATACAAGCGCGTTTTGGTTCCAGTCTGAGTGAAGCGCAGCAGGAAATAGAACTTATCGCCGGCGCCACGCCGGAATTTGCGCAGGAAGAATTTCTCGCCGGCCATCAGACGCCCGTTTTTTTCGGTTCCGCGATTAACAATTTTGGCGTTCGCGAAATCCTGGACGCTCTGGTCGATCTCGCGCCTTCACCGGAATCGCGCCACGCCATGCAGCGCGAAGTCTTACCGGATGAAAAAAATTTTTCCGGCGTGGTATTCAAAATTCAGGCCAATATGAATCCCGCGCACCGTGACCGCATTGCCTTTCTGCGCATCTGCTCCGGTCAGTTTAAACGCGGCATGAATTTAAAAGTCGTGCGTAACGGCAAGGATGTCCGCACCAATTCGGTCGTATCATTTCTGTCTCAGCGCCGCGACATTCTGGAAGAAGCCTATCCGGGCGATATCATCGGCATTCCCAACCACGGCACATTACAGCTTGGCGATACGCTGACCGAAGGTGAATCTTTACAGTTCACCGGCCTGCCTTTTTTTGCGCCCGAGATCTTCCGCACGGTCGAAATCGCCGACCCGCTGCGCAGCAAACAGCTCAAACTGGGCCTCACCCAGCTCGGCGAGGAGGGCGCCATTCAGGTGTTCCGGCCTCATCTCGGCAGCACGCTACTGCTCGGCGCAGTCGGCGTACTTCAGTTCGAAGTGGTTACACACCGGCTCAAGCATGAGTACGCTGTTGACGCACGCATAGCGCCGGCAAAATATCAACTTGCGCGCTGGGTTACCGCCAAAGATCAGCGGGAACTTCAACGTTTCATCGAAGCCAACGCACACCGGATTGCGTATGATGCGGTTAACGCGCCGACCTTCCTGGCCTCATACGGCGCGGAAATCAGCGTGGCTGAAGAAAACTGGCCGTCAATTCAGTTTCATAAAATGCGCGAACATGCCGGGCTTGTTTTCCAGACGCAATAAACATCCCTTCGACAGGTTATATTTTCACCATCACTCACGGAAAAGGCGCACTCCATGATCAGCAGCATGACCGGTTATGCCACACACACACTGGCGACGCCTTACGGCACGCTGAATCTGGAATTGCGTGCCGTCAACAATCGTTACCTTGATGTGCAGTTGCGTCTGCCGGATGATTTCCGTTCCCTGGAGCCCGGCATGCGGGAAGCCATCGCCAGGAAACTCAATCGCGGGAAAGTAGAGTGCCGGCTGAACTTCACACCACTGGACAGCTTCGACGAACCCCGGCAGCTAAACCTGGCCCTGCTGCACAAACTGCTGGAGCTTGACCGCACCGTCCGGTCATCACTCCCCGAAGCGCAAAGTCTGTCTGTCGCCAGCATACTCAACTGGCCGGGCATCCTCGGCAGCAATACGCTGCCGGCTGATGCACTGCGTGAATACGCCATGACGTTATTGCTTACAACACTGGAAGACTTTCAGGCTACCCGTACTCGCGAAGGTGAAAAATTAAAATGCATCCTGCTGGAACGCCTCAATCAGATACGTCAACAGCTTGATCAGGCTGCCCCCCGTATTCCGGCGCTCATCACTGCTTTCGAAGAAAAACTGAAAACGCGCATACAGGAAGCGATTGACAACCTTGACGAAGATCGCATTCGTCAGGAAATTATTTTTTTTGCGTCGAAGATCGACATTGATGAAGAACTTTCCCGCTTGCAGACCCATCTCGACGAAGTCGAACACATCCTGAGCAAAGGCGGCGCAGTCGGCAAACGGCTTGATTTTCTGATGCAGGAACTCAACCGCGAAGCCAACACCATCGGCTCCAAATCAGTCGACATCGAAATCTCCAGAACTTCGATGACACTGAAAGTATTGATCGAACAAATGCGAGAACAGGTGCAGAATATAGAGTAGAGCTTACTCAGAAACTATAACAACATGATTATATTGAATAATATGATATAG
>CAZXBP010000171.1:0-6220 GCA_964639015.1 uncultured Nitrosomonas sp. | reverse complement strand
TGTTTTTTCATTACTCTATCCTCTCAAGAAATAGAGTCTCCTGTAAACCCGGGGCGATTCATATTGCCCGAGAAGAATATCGTTGCAAACCGCGATGGCAGCGTCACGTTCCGCTACCAGAACAGCGAAACCCGCATGCTCAGCGGCGTGGCATTCCTGCGCCTGATCCTGAAACATATCTTGCCCAAAGGTTACCGCCGCGCCCGCAACTTCGGCTTTCTGCATCCCAACAGCAAACTGATCCCACTGGCGCAACTGATCAAACATGTCGTGCTCCCCCCACCGCAACCACGCACGGTGATACGCTGCAAGTGTTGTGGCGGAGTGATGAAGATTGTCCGTACCCGCATCAAAACATTCACTCACCGATTACGGATTTTTGCGTCAAACAGGGAGATGGCCACGTAACGCAACACACACCGCCACCCTGCCGGATTTGGCAGGGTGGGGCGCACTCGCCCTGCGAAAGGGTGAAATCAGGTGAAAACGCATCAAGAATGGCAGGTTGAGCGGAACAGGTTACTGCAATGGCAACTTTTAGCGGTGAAATTTTGGGTATGACGCGGAACAGAACCCGATGGCGCCGCACCGGTCAGAGAGATATTTCCATAACAAGCAGGATCATGACAGCCCCACCGGGCTTGTCCAACAATCGGTTCAGATTGTGGCTCGCTTCGCGATCACAATCTAACCTTACTCGTTATAATTTCTTGTCAGTGTGATAGCATTTTCTGACGTATCTTTTGAATGGCCTTGGCTTCTATTTGACGCACACGCTCGGCGGATATGCCTAGCTCATCAGCAAGTTCATGTAACGTTGCCGTATCTTTCTCTCGCAGCCAGCGCGCCTCGATAATATGACGGCTGCGTTCGTCCAGGCTGCACAGTGATTGCTGGAGGCCATCACTGTGCAGTGACCTGCTTTGCTCTGCTTCAAGTATTTGTGAAGGCTCTGTGCCGTCGGTTAAGTACGCGATGGGGCTAAAACCCTCATCTTCATCTTCTGACAGGGGTTCCAGTGATATGTCGTTACCATTGAAACGTTTTTCCATTTCAACTACTTCTGCTGGTTTTACATTCAATTGCTTTGCAACGTCGTCAACTTCCTGAGGATTCATGGTGTCAAGGCTTTGTTTTAAGCTGCGCAGGTTGAAAAACAATTTGCGTTGTTGCTTGGTCGTTGCAATCTTAACCAGCCGCCAGTTACGCATAATGAATTCATGAATCTCGGCTTTAATCCAGTGCACAGCAAATGACACCAGTCGGACACCACGTTCGGGATCAAAGCGTTTAACTGCTTTCATCAGGCCCACATTGCCTTCCTGAATCAAATCCGCCTGAGGCAGGCCGTAACCTTTATAACTGCGTGCAATTGCTATAACAAATCGTAAGTGCGACAAAATAAGCTGCTGTGCAGCACTGATGTCACCATGATCGCGCAAACGCTTCGCAAGCTTGTTTTCTTCTTCCTGAGACAGCAGTGGGAACGAATTCGCGGAGTGAATATAACTCTCGAGACTGCCACCCATTGCAGGCATAGTTAAAGCATTCGTCATGAAACGCACCTCTTTTCTATACTGTAATCAATAAAATTTTAATTTTTTTATTTTAGCATTCTTGAGATGAGAGTGCTAAACCATGTTAATGGTTCATTTTTATGTCAAAGCAAATCGCCAACGTGCTGCTTGTTTTTTAATGCGCTGGAAGATTGATATCAGCGTGGTTCAATCTGCCAGAGATGGCTTGCCACCGAAGCGCGCGCACCTAACCAGCCCAGCCATGTCGTAAATAGCAGCAGGCTGATGGTGTCTCCGTATCCAGTGGTGTGTAAGTGTAAATCCATGGCATATAATCCGGCAATGGCTTGGAGCTCATCGTTCAGGATCCGCAGAACGAAAGTAATAATTAACCAGGCAGTAATGCCACCAGCAAAACCCTGAAGGGCACCGAAATATAAGAAGGGACGTCGAATAAAAGCGTCTGTTGCGCCTATCAGTTTGGATACTTCTATTTCTGTTTGCCGAGTCAGAATCTGCAGTCGTATAGTATTGAACATAACGGCGACGATAGCTATGCTAAGTAATGTCAATAGCACGAATACAAGCATGCGACCAAAATCCATAAGTGCTTCCAGGCGTTTTGCCCATGCTGAGTCAAACTGTGCATGCTCGATTGCAGGCCAGGTTTGCATGTCGGCACGAAATTGATCAATGATGCCCGCACTGACATCCAGTGTATCGACCACAAACGCATCCGGCAGAGGATTGTGTGCCAGGTTATGTACGGCTTCGCTCAATCCATTGTCCAGCTGCAATTGATATAGCGCCTGATCCTTGGACACAAATTGATAGCGCACGACAAGTTTGTGTTCTCCCAGTTTCGTTCTGATGTGATCAATGTCATCCTGAGTTGCATGCTGCTTAAGAAAAAGACTTATTTGCGGCGAAATGGATATCTGACCGGAAATGGTGTGTAGATTTTCCATCAGCGTAAGGATGCCGGCCGGAAGACTGATTGCGATACCCATCACCAGTATACTGAGCAGATTGGTAACCGGGGCTGATAAAAGGCGTTTAACCGTCAGGGTGTAAGCGTGCCAGTGCTGATGAAGCCATGCTCTGATCATACTGTCAGTTTTCCTTGCCGCAGAACGATAGCGCGATGTCTGTTGTTTTCCAGTAAATCCGTGTCATGTGTTGCGATTAATACGGTGACGCCGACCTGATGAAACGAAAAGAACATCGCCATGATGTCCCGCGCATAAGCCGAATCAAGATTGCCGGTAGGCTCATCGGCGATCAGAACCGCAGGACGATGCACGACAGCGCGCGCGATGCAAAGCCGCTGTTGTTCGCCGCCCGAGAGCGTTATCGGTAATACATTTTCTTTGCTCAACAGACCCACCTTGTCGAGTGCCGCGCGTATGCGACTGGCAGCGGTATTCTGATCAAAACCACTGATCTGTAGTGGAAGCATTACATTTTCAAAAACAGTGCGGTCGAACAGTAATTTGTGATCCTGAAAAACAAAACCGATTTTTCTACGCAGAAATGGCAGTGCAGCAGGTTTGATTTGTGCGATATTTTGACCATTGATAGTAATGTTGCCCGATGTCGGGCGCTCTATGGCGGCAATCAATTTGAGCAAAGTGCTTTTCCCCGCGCCGGAATGACCGGTTATAAACACCATTTCGCCGGCATCGATATTAAGGTCAATATTGTTTAACGCCATGTAACCGTCAGGAAAGCGTTTACTGACTTGTCGGAACTGAATCATTGTTGAAATTGGAGTTAATGTTAGCCGATGATCAATCAAATAGTGCGTCGACAAATTCGCCGGCGTTAAATGGCCGCAGATCATCAACGCCTTCTCCGATGCCGATAAATCGCAGCGCGGGAGGATTCTGCGGATACTGTCCACATATCGCGGCTACAACACCGCCTTTTGCAGTGCCGTCGAGTTTGGTCAGGATCAGTCCGGTGACATCAAGCGCTTCATCAAAAGCTTTCACTTGTGTTACGGCATTCTGGCCGGTATTCGCGTCAAGCACCAGCATGACTTCATGTGGTGCGTTCGGAATCGCTTTGCCAATAACTCGTTTCACCTTTTTAATTTCCTCCATCAAGTGCAGTTGCGTGGTCAGACGTCCGGCTGTATCCGCCAGTACAATATCAATTCCTCGTGCTTTGGCTGCATTGATGGCATCAAAGATCACCGCTGCCGGATCATTTTTTTTGTCAACCCCAGTATCCGGTGCAATTACGGTTACTTTGTTGCATTCACCCCAGGCGATCAACTGTTCACGCGCTGCGGCCCGGAAAGTGTCTCCTGCAGCTAGCAGCACGGATTTGCCTTGTGACTGGAAATATTTCGCCAGCTTACCGATCGATGTTGTCTTGCCAACACCGTTTACGCCGGTAATCATAATTACAAAAGGACTGTTTGTGGTTGTGTCCAGCGAGCGTTCCAAGGGTTTTAGCATTTCCACCAGTGATTCCTTCAACGTAGCTTTTAATTCCGCGGCATCGGTCAATCCCTTTTTTTTGACTTGTTTGCGCAAATCTTCAAGCAAATGTGTTGTTGCAGTGACGCCGGTGTCTGCGGTCAACAAGATGGTTTCCAGCTCTTCATAGAGTTCTTCGTCAATCTTGCCGCCACCAAACAGACCGGATAGTTGTCTGCCCAGATTTTGACGCGTACGTGTCAATCCAAGCCGCAGCTTCTCCGCAAAACCCATCGGTCCGGCTTCTTTCTGAACCGCTTCGCTTTTCGTTGTTTCCAGCTCAGATTCAACAGTTAGCGATGTTTTAACAGTGTCTTGCGGTATTTCGCTATTTGGCTGAGAGTTCAGTGCTGTATACTCTGCGGTTTCCTCTCTCTCGACTGCTTTTTCATCTTCGGTGCGGCTTCTTTTAGATTTAAAAAAATTAAACATTCTGGTAGGCTCTATCCTCGTAGCATTAACATTTCACAATCGCCAATTTTATTCTGTTTAGTCATGCTTAGGTTAGCAAAAATGAAGTCAATTCGCTTTGTAACTTGTCTGGTTGTTTTTCTCACGATAACCGTTTTTTCCGGAATGGTGGCTACTGCGTTTGCCAACCCACACGAATACAGGCTAGAGAACGGTCTGAAGGTGATCGTCAAGGAAGACAACCGATCGCCCGTTATTGTTTCCCTGCTGATGTATCAAGCGGGCAGTGTTGATGAATTGAATGGCGTAACAGGCGTTGCTCATGTGCTGGAACATATGATGTTTAAAGGCACTAAGAATGTGCCCGGCGGCGAGTTTTCCAAACGAATCGCCGCTGCCGGTGGGCGTGATAATGCATTTACCAGTCGTGATTACACTGGCTATTTTCAGCAATTACATAAAGATCATCTCGCATTGGCGATAGCGTTGGAGTCTGATCGTATGCACAACTTGCTTCTTACTGAAGAAGAATTTGCCAAAGAAATCAATGTTGTCATGGAAGAACGGCGTTTACGTACCGACGACCAGGCGCGGTCATTGCTGTTTGAAAAGATGATGGCGGCTGCCTATCAGTCACATCCCTACAGGCGGCCGGTTATTGGCTGGATGAACGATCTCGAGAATATGACGGCAAGCGATGCGCAACAGTGGTATGACCGTTGGTATGCCCCTAATAACGCCATTCTGGTCATTATTGGCGACGCCAAGCCTGAAGAAGTCAAGTCACTGGTTCAGAAACATTACGGCGACATACCTCGACGCACGTTGTTAGCGATTGATAAGCGCAAACCGCAAATCGAGTCACCGCAACTGGGAATAAAACGGATCACTGTTAAGGCGCCTGCTGAAATGCCCTATCTCATGATGGGTTATCATGCTCCAGTCATAAAAGACATACAGAGTGACTGGGAGCCTTTTGCTCTGAAAATGCTGGAAAATATCATGGACGGTCATGCCTCGGCCCGATTGAATAAATCGCTTGTGCGCGAACTGCAGATCGCCAATTCAGCCGGTGCGGGCTACAGCGCAACAGGCCGAGGACCGGGAATGTTTTTTTTAAGCGGTACGCCGAGTCCAGGCAAGACTGTAGAGGAATTGGAGCAGGCGATACGTGCGGAAATCAAGAAGCTGATCGAAGAAGAAGTAACAGAAGAAGAATTGAATCGTGTCAAAGCGCAGGTTGTTGCCGGTCAGGTTTTTCAATTGGATTCTATTTTTGCTCAGGCGATGCAGATTGGCCGATTGGAAAGCGTGGGTTTGTCCTATCGGGATATTGATACGATGCTGGAGAAATTGCAGGCTGTTACTGCCGAACAGATTCGTGTTGTCGCAGAAAAATACTTTAATGATGACCAGTTGACCGTCGCTGTGCTTGATCCGCAGTCATTGGAGAAGAAAAAGGCAACTGCCGAACCCGCCGGGTTGCGTCATTGATGATTGCTGAGAATGAAAATTGTATGCCGCCGAAATATTGTAACTACTTCAGCGGCGCTTAAGCGTTAAAATCGCCGTTCTGCTGTTAAATCTGAATACGCCTCATTTTAACCTAAAAACCTCAGTTGATCGTTATCCGCAATAACTAACGGTATGAATAAATAGAACAACCTGAACAATACCCGTTCATCCGAATGATAAGTTACACTATGGCATTTATAGCACGTCGATTTTTAATTTCGTTGTGTTGCAATTCATTGTAATAACGCGTTATTACGCCTCATCGCGCCTTGCCGGAAATAAAAATCAACG
>CAZXBP010000170.1:0-6263 GCA_964639015.1 uncultured Nitrosomonas sp. | reverse complement strand
ACATTACTATTACGATAGTAAATCACTTGCAAGCTTTTCACTTATCATTTTAATCTATCACATTGCCTTTTGGTCATTTTGTTACCAGAACACATTTTGCTTTTTGCGCTACACGTTTCATTTTGTGTTCCGCTAACAGCAAAACAGATCTAACAGAAAATCACCCAAAAGCCAAGTCATGCTGCATTCTGCACAAATAAGCTTTGGTTTGCAAGTAAAAAGCCCAACTCAACGAACCCGCTTGTTGCACATTTACAACAAGTGCGAAACTTTAACAGAACACACTACCGGCAATAATTTAAAAGTAATCCATAAAAGCTACTTTAATATGAATTTTACTATAATTCCGGTACCAATGAATGCTTTTCAGCTTTTCAAGCCGGGGCGGGCCATTAAAGTCTGTTACGTTGGGGTTCGTTACCTCACCCCAACCTTGTGCTACGTGCTACGTGCTTTTGTCATTCCCGCGAAAGCGGGAATCCATGTTTTCACTGGAAAAGCCGGATGCCGCCTGCGCGGACGTGACGAACCGGAGAAAACTTTCCAAATATCTTTTAAACATACGCGCCGAATCTGCGATAATCCCGATTACCAATTGGTACTCACCACTTTCAACTGAATTGCGATTTCCTAAAATCATCCCGGTTTTCGATATTTTTCTTTGCTTGAAGAAACAGCGCCAGCTTGTGCTGCACATGATCAAACGCGAAGTGACCGGCCGTTATCGCGGGTCTCTGCTCGGCCTGTTGTGGTCATTGGTCACGCCCATGCTGATGCTGGCGATTTACACGTTTGTTTTCAGCGTTGTTTTTAAAGTGCGCATGGATCAGGTCGGCGGCATTGACAGCAAGTTTGAATTCGCGCTGCTGCTTTTCGCCGGTTTGATTGTATTCAATCTGTTTTCGGATTGCCTGTCGCGCGCGCCTACGCTGATTCTGAATAATGTCAACTATGTCAAACGCATTATTTTTCCGCTGGAAATTCTGCCCTGGGTCACGCTCGGCGCGGCGCTCTTTCACGCCACCATCAGTTATTGCGTTTTATTCGTTTTTTTACTCGCTGTCGGTCAGACGATTTCCTGGACGGTGCTGCTACTGCCCGTCGTGCTGCTGCCTTTTCTGCTGCTGATTATGGGATTGTCCTGGCTGCTCGCATCAATCGGCGTCTTTATCCGCGACATCACGCAGTTCATTGGTCTGATTCTGACCATGCTGCTGTTCATGAGTCCTATCTTCTACCCTGTTTCGGCGCTGCCGGAACCTGTTCGCGACTATCTGTTTCTGAACCCGCTGACATTCATTATCGAACAGTCGCGCGCGGTTATCCTATTCGGGCAACTGCCGGAATGGCAAGGCATGATGATTTATTATGTCGCCGGCATTCTGACGGCATGGGCCGGGTTGCTGTGGTTCCAGAAAACACGCAAGGGATTTGCCGATGTTCTCTAAACCGGATTCCGCATCCGCGATTCATGCCGCGGGTCTTTCCAAGTGCTATCAGCTATACAACCATCCGCGCGACAGGCTCAAGCAGTTTCTGTGCCGCGGCAGGCGGACATTCTTCCGGGAACTGTGGGCGTTGCAGAACATTGACCTGACCGTCACACATGGCGAGGTCGTCGGCATTGTCGGGCAAAACGGCTCCGGAAAATCGACGCTGCTGCAACTGATCTGCGGCACGCTTACGCCCACCAGCGGCGAATTGCAAGTCAACGGACGCATCGCCGCACTGCTGGAACTTGGCGCCGGGTTCAATCCCGAATTTACCGGACGCGAAAATATCTACATGAGCGCCGCGATTCTTGGGCTCAGTTCCGCCGAAATTGCAGACCGGCTCGAGCATATTATCGAATTTTCCGGCATCCGCGATTTTATCGACCAGCCGGTCAAGACCTATTCGAGCGGCATGTTTGTACGTCTGGCTTTTTCCGTATCGATCAACGTCGATCCCGAGATCCTTGTGATCGACGAAGCGTTATCGGTGGGTGACGGCGCCTTTTCGCGCAAATCATTTGACCGTATCATGCAATTGCGTGACAGTGGAAAAACCATCCTGTTCTGCTCGCACTCGATGTTTCAGGTCGAATCCTTATGCTCGCGCGTGATCTGGCTTGACCATGGCAGGATGATCGCCGACGGCGACGCGGCAAAAGTGGTGGCCGATTACCAGATTTTTCTCGACAAAAGCGCACTGGCCAGAAACGGCGAAGCCGCATCCGCCACATCATCTTTACCCATCGAGACACCGCAATCGACAGAATCATCGCAATTCGCCGCCGGTCATGCGCATCTTGAGAAAGTCAGCATTCTGGTTGACGGCAAAAATTGCAAGGATGCCCCGGTTATCAGCGGTCAGTCATCACTTTCCGTCCGGATTGCCTTTGCTTCCGACCCGGCACTGCCCTGCCCCAATGTCGCCGTCACGATTCACAGCATGGATGCACGCACGATCACCAGCGCCGCCACCTGGGAAGACCGGATCACGCCAGTGCGCCAGCCCGATGGCAGCGGCAGCATCTGCCTGACGTTCGATCAACTGCCGCTGCTGAAGGGTGAATATCTGATCAGCGCGCATCTGTTATGCGAACGCGGCATCCATGTTTATGAATCCGCCATCGGCATCGCAACGCTTACGGTACACCAGAAGGGTCGCCTGCAAGGCTACTTCGCCATGCCGCACCGCTGGCAAAGCGATATCGGTCACGCGCAGAACGAGTCCGGCCAGACGCAATCATGAAATCCATCGGCAGCATTGACAACACCCCCAAATGGCAATGCCGCTGGGCTACGCCGCGCGATCAGGACGCTTTGCTCGAACTCTTCAAGTCGTCATTCGGCCAGGCGATGCCTGACGGCCTCTGGCAGTGGAAATACGCCCGGCAGGAAAAACCCGGCATGCTGGCGCACGTCGACAACAGCATCATCGCCTACTATGGCAGCATTCCCCGCTTATTCAGTCTCAATGGCGCAACGGTAAATGCGGCGCAGATCTGCGATGTCATGGTAGCGCCCCGGATGCGCGGCATTCTGACGCGCAGAGGCCCGTTCATGCATACTGCGGATACGTTCCTGAACGAACAGGCGGGGCCGGATAAACCTTATCGCTTTGCTTTTGGCTTCCCTTCCGACCGGCATGCCAGGCTGGGCGAAAAAACCGGCTGGTATACGCGCACCGACACTTTTCTGGAAGTCAGCTGGACGCCGCAACGCCACCGACAAGGCGTGCCCTTGCGGCTCAAAACCAGACCATTGACGTTACAGGATGAAACGATCGTCGACAGACTCTGGCAAGCCATGCGATCCGCCCTGCCGGATTGCCTGATTCCCGTCAAAAATGCCGGTTTTTTCAAATGGCGCTACCTGAATCACCCCAGCCATGCCTATACAGCGTATATCGTTGCAAAACGCTGGAGCGGCAGGGTCGTCGGCATAGTCATATTACGCGACCACGCAGCCGGCAGCGATATGGAACTGCTCGACCTGCTGGGACCGCCGGAATCCATGACCACTTTATTAAAAACCGCGTGCCATATCGCCCACCGCACAGGCCGGAAACGCCTGTTCAGCTGGATGACGCCCGCCATTCTCCGCCATTTGCCCGAACCTTCCGCGACACAGGAAGTTTCCGGCGTCTATGTCACACCCGATTACAAGCAGATGGTCGACGAACGGCAATTAAGCTGGTGGCTGATGTGCGGAGACACTGATTTTCATTAACCGACAATATGCCCGATTACGCATTGCCAGTCGGGCCTGCACGACCTGCGCAAATCCAGAATGAACACTGACCGCCAGCCGCCGAATATCAATCCGGTCATTGAATTGCTGCGCGGCATTGCCGCTATCATGGTAATGCTTTGCCATTACGCCGTACTGATTCAGGACGCGGAACGCAGCTGGATGAATTTTCTGTACACCGGCGTGGATTTTTTCTTTGTCATCAGCGGTTTTGTTTTCGCGCCCCTGCTGCTCTCACCAGCGCGGGAAAATACCGCTGCGTTCGCTATCCGGCGTGCGTTCAGAATCTATCCGCTGTTTCTGTTCGCGGTTATTTTCTACGCTCTGCTGCCGCACAAGACATGGGACAACGGCATCGTTCTGCAGCACGCGCTGTTCCTGCACACCACGATTTCGAAAGAAATCGCGTTTTATTACAACCCCGCGTTCTGGTCTCTCCCGGTGGAAGTCGAATTCTATCTGCTGATCGGGCTGCTGGTTTTGCTGAAAATACGCAACACAACACCGGTATTACTGCTCCTGGCGGAATTGACGCTGCTGACCGGTTTATGGGCACATCACTTTCTGCCGGAAAATACACATGCAAAACTGGTGCTCATCCATCACCTGTCCAGCATTCTGCCGGAATTCCTGCTCGGCACGCTGGCTTACCTGATCAGCAAAAACTGCGGCAGGTTGCCGGGCTTTCTGTACGGCATTGCGGGACTGCTGCTGCTGTCCGCCCTCGGCCATGGTTTTGTCGTGCATGGCAATACCATCAATAGCATGACTTTCGGTCTGTTCAATCTGCTGTGCGCGCTCGGTTATCAATGGATCATCATCGCCTGCGTGGCATTTTACCGGCACGCGAACACTACCGCTTCATTGATCTGGCTGGCGGGCATCATGGGCAATCTCAGCTACGGCGTCTACCTGTTCCATAACGCCATGCCGCCCTTGATGAGCACATTCTTCGAATTCACCGGTGTTGCACTGTTCTCCGCATCGATACTGACCACCTTTATGATTTCCGCTATCATGTACCGGATTCTGGAAAACCCCATGCGCAATTTCGGACGGCGCTACGCCATGCGTTTTTATCAAGGTCGGAACAGGCCGGATTGAGCTTGCGTAGTCCGGCATTAAGACGCAACATGAAAACACTAAAGCCCGATTACGCGATGCTAATCGTACCCACGCGGACTCACCCTGAAAACCCATGATCTCTGTCATACTGGTCAATTACCATACTGCCCGGCATACGATTAATGCCGTTGCTTCAATAACAGCGCAGCACGCCGTTGCCACGCCCGAAATCATCGTCGTCGACAACAGCGTGAGCGATGCCGAACATGCCCTGTTGAACGCGCAGTTACCCGTTGAAGTCACACACATTCGCAATCCGGAAAACACCGGTTTCGCCAGCGCCTGCAATCTGGCTTTCGCACAGTCCGGCGGCGAATTCATACTGCTGCTCAACCCGGATGCCCGCCTGCTGCCCGGCGCGTTGTCCAAACTCGCTGACAGTCTGGCAAATCACCCGGATGCCGGGGCTGTCGGACCGCGCGCATACTGGGACGACGGCTGCCGGTTTCTGATGCCGCCGAGTACTTACCCATCGCTGTCCGGATTTTACCGGGAAGCCGTTTCCAAAGCGATTCCGCGCTTGTCCACGTATCCATCGCTTCAGTTCCGCAAAAAAGCATTGCAGGCCTGGACATGCACCGCAGCCATAGCGGTTGAAGCATTATCCGGCGGGCATGTGCTGATCCGCCGCGAAGCGATTCAGCGTTGCGGCGGTTTGTTTGATCCGCGTTTCTTCATGTACTGGGAAGACACCGATCTGATGCACCGTTTAAAAAAACACGGCTACCGACTCTATCTGGAACCCGGTGCGGGATGCCTGCATTATTACGAGCATTCGCACGCCAAAGACCGACTGATCGCTCAAGGCTGGCCACCCTATCAGCAGAAACACCTGCGCAGCGATATGCGTTTTCAACTGATCGACGCACTCAATAAACGCCTGCCGCCCGCCAAGGCACCGTACGCTGAACTGATCACTGCCAATCAGGAAAAACTGGTTTTCCCGGTTCCCGCCGAACTGCGCGACGCCTGGCTGCTGGAAATCGGCGCATCGCCACAGCTGATTCCTGCGATAGGCCGCTTCGGCAACGGTCCTACGGCTGAGGTTGACGCATCGCTATTCCGACGGCTGCGTGAAAAAAACTATTTTGCACGCCTGTCCGCGCCGACACCCCGGCCAAATCCGATGTATTACTGGCAATGGCAGGGCTGTCAATAACCCTCGCGGATGCAGGATCGGCAGTCACGTTACCGGACGAAACGAGAAATCATAAAAAAACGAATTTTGAAACGCGGTGTGTATAATCCTAAAAACCTCAGTTGACCGTTATCCGGGATAACTAACGATATGAACAATTCGAGCAATGCCGCTTTATTCAGATGATGAGCCAAACTATGGTGTTTATAGCACGCCGCTTTTTAATTTTTGCTGCGTTACAATTCGTTGTAATAACGCGTTAT
>CAZXBP010000169.1:0-6329 GCA_964639015.1 uncultured Nitrosomonas sp. | reverse complement strand
TCCATTTATTCATACCGTTAGTCATCGCGGGTAACGGTCAACTGAGGTTTTTAGGATTAAGCCTTACCAATTTTACAGGCGAACAGACTTCCAGTACTTGGATTGCCAGTAAACGTTATCTAAACGCGATATTGTCACGCCTTTACGTTGTGATGCATGGAGGAATTTGTTCTTTTCAAGATAAATACCAACATGCTTGGAAGTTGGTCCGGTTCTAAAGAAAACCAGATCTCCCGGAGCCAGTTGATGTTTGCGAATTTCTGCGCCCAATCTGGATTGCTGGCGTGCTGTTCTCGGCAAGTGAATGCCCAGCCTTGATTTGTATGTCAACTGAACAAATGCAGAACAGTCTATGCCCGACTTACCTGTGCCGCCGAAGCGATAACGAACACCCTGCCATTCACGATGTTGTTGATACAGTTCATTAACAATTGCTACTCGCGGTCCGGTTTTTTTTGTAATCTGTTTTGATTTTAGCTGATAATTGTTTGCATTTTTATCTGGCAAAGACCCGCAACCAACGATCAGAAAAGCACATAGAACACAAGTTAAAACAATGTAAACAATTTTTATTTGTCGCATAGCCTACACTGGATCTGATTTGCAAAATGAACGCTAATGATAACAAATCACATCGCAAAACAAAACACATTTTAACAATAGGTTACCTCAATGACTTGATATCAAACATGAAAATTTTCTAAACACGTATATGCTGAGCACCCATACTTGTCACTTTAGCTAATACTCTTCGCGCCATATCTCGTAATGGCACAATTTCATCAACCGCGCCGACCGCCACTGCTTCCTTCGGCATACCATAAACAACACAGCTTGTTTCATCTTGCGCAAAATTATAAGCACCGGCTTGATGCATTTCAAGCATTCCAGCCGCACCATCCTTGCCCATACCCGTCATGATAATGCCTAGAGCATTTTTACCCGCATAATTCGCAGCGGAACGGAAAAGTACGTCTACCGAGGGACGATGACGACTTACCGGCTCCCCCTGATTCAACTCAGTTATATAATTCGCTCCACTTCGTTTAAGCAGTAAATGTGAATGCCC
The DNA here is from genome assembly GCA_964639015.1 of uncultured Nitrosomonas sp. Lineage (GTDB taxonomy): Bacteria > Pseudomonadota > Gammaproteobacteria > Burkholderiales > Nitrosomonadaceae > Nitrosomonas. The sequence goes on along the minus strand of CAZXBP010000169.1, from coordinate 5,260 downwards.
CGGCGCAATAAACGCATGCCCCGGCAGTATACGTTCTCCGCCCTGAGCTTCGTGCACCGATATCCTGCAAAGACTGTTTAACCGGTTGGCAAATGACTTTGTGAATCCTTCCGGCATATGCTGCGTAATCAGAATACCCGGACAACCAGCCGGCAACTGAATCAGAAATTCCTTAATCGCTTCAGTACCACCCGTTGAAGCGCCAACAATGATCAGTTTTTCTGTTGAAAAAACGGTTTTATTAAATATTGCTGGCAATACAGCATCTGCGGACACACTTTTCGACACTATTTTATCTGGAACAAATCGTTTCACACGTGCAGAATAAGCTGTTCTTATTTTACCGGCGATTTCGTCACTGTACGCTTTAAGTCCACTGGCAATATCAATTTTCGGTTTGGCTACAAAATCGACGGCCCCGAGTTCAAGTGCGCGAAAAGTAATATCCGATCCCTTTTCCGTCAATGTTGACACCATGACTACAGGCATGGGCCGAAGACGCATTAAACGCTCCAGAAAATCCAGACCATCCATTTTCGGCATCTCAACATCCAGTGTTAATACATCAGGATTCATTTCACGAATCATCTCACGCGCCATCAAAGGATCCGAAGCCGAGCCGACTACCGTCATATCATGCTGACCGTTAATAATTTCGGTTAGCAACTTACGGATAAGTGCTGAGTCATCTATAACCAGTACATTGATTCTTTTCATGATGTGCCATACTTGCTTAGCAAAAGTTATATATATCAGGAAAAAAGCTCCACTACATTGCATTTATTGCTATTTGTGGATTTATTCAATCTCCTGCCGTAATCTTTTTCACGTATCCTGATTGTATCGTTATGTTGATTTCTCAATTTCTTGACCAATACCTTACTGGTTTTTGGGAAGAAGTAGACTTTACGAGGATAGATATCGATCAAATCCTTTGCGGTTATTGGAATACCCTCAGTATGCAGAAATTGTAATACAAATTCCGCATTACGCTGACCAACGTTAGCTTGCGTTAAACCGCTGATCACATTACCTCCGCCAAATACCTTTGCTTCCAGATTGGTTCGTCGAGCACCCAGTTTCAGTAATTGATTGATCAGGATCTCCATCGCATACACACCATATCGCGCGGACGGATTCAGCGGCGAATTTGTGTCTGAACCGCCACTATCAGGCAGCATAAAGTGATTCATACCACCGATCCCGTTCTGCCTGTCGCGAATACAAGCAGCAACACAGGAACCCAGCACTGTCACCAGCAGCATATCTCCGCTGGTAACAAAATACTCACCCGGCAGAAGCTTGACAGCTTGCATATTAAAGTTATTATCAAAATATAAATTTGTTGCGATTTGTTCATCGATAAACTCAGTCATGCGTTTCCTCGGTCATTATTTGGCAAGCTCGTATACTGTTTTTTCTCGTAACTTAAATAAATCAGCTGCATGCTGAAAGCTTTCGGAGTGCCCCGCAAACAGCAGGCCGTTGGGTGCCAGTAAGGGCACAAACTTTTTCAGAATTTTATATTGCGTCTGTTTATCAAAATATATCATCACATTACGGCAGAATATCGCATCAAACGGCCCACGGATAGGCCAATTAGCATCCAGCAGATTCAATTGCCGAAATGTAATCATGTTCCGCAGTTCAGGACGCACCATCGCATATCCCGCATGAACTCCCTTGCCCCTAAAAAAAAACTTTCTCAATTTCTCTTTGGGCAACTTTTCTAGCTTTTCCATAGGATAAATGCCCGCCTTCGCTTTAGCCAGAACCTGCGTATCCAAATCTGTCGCGAGAATATGTACCGGTGGCGTAAGCGTATTAAATATCTGAACCATTGACATCGCCATCGAGTAAGGCTCTTCACCTGTTGATGAAGCACTGCACCAGAGATGGATTTTGCCATTATTCCTGCGCTTCTCTACATGCTGCTCAAGAATGGGAAAATGATGCTGTTCACGAAAAAAGGCGGTCAGGTTTGTTGTCAACGCATTGGTAAATGCCTCCCACTCATGACTATTAGGGCTCTCCAGTGAATCCAGATACTCCTTGAATGAAGCATAACCGTTCACCCTTAAACGTTTGACAAGACGACTGTACACCATGTTTTGTTTACTGGATGAAAGCGAAATGCCGGCGCGGTTATAGATCAATTTTTTTACACGCTCAAAATCTTGCACAGTGAATTTATATTCACGCTCAGCGTCTTTTAATTCGCTGTCACAATCTAAAATTTCATGCATACACACCTGACCTGGTCGATAATAAAGTTCCAAGAATAACCGAACATTTATCGGCATTTGCTGAAACGACTTTACATAGCTTGACGCCCAGCCCGAGAAGAAACAGCTTTGTTGCAATTACTGCAACCCGCCACATCCGTTCGCGCCAGACCAATCGACAACCTCGACACACAGGCGTTTGCCTTGCAGAAGCAGTTTAAAAAAACTGACCTGCAAATTATTACTCAATCATGCTCCGAGTCCTGACAAGACGCGCATCAACATCAATGTTTCGCTACACTGGCCGCACAATGCCACTCAAATGTACAATAGACTTTTTCATCTACTTATTCATGACCAAGCAATCAACGGGTTATTTACTCCACATAGCCTTTAAAAAACTTCGCAGCCTGGCACACGGCATCTGACGCGTAATTTTGACCGACAGCATAACAATGGCCATTACACTGACAATCGAGGCATCGTCTGCATGGAAAAAGCAAAAATTCATATTTTATTGATCGAAGATAACGAGTTCGATGCGCTGCTCATTCAACACCGATTACTTCAAGGATTAAAAAGCCACATCAAAGTGACGCATACCGAGTCTGTCTCCGAAGCACTTGTTCTGATTCGTCAATATCATTTTGATCTGATTTTATCCGATCTCCATTTAAGTGACAGCAGTGGTGTGGAAACAATTACGAAACTCAAAAAAATTACCAGTACGCCTATTGCCGTGCTAACGGTGACCAGAGATGAAAAGCTTGCCATCCAGTGCATTAAAGCTGGCGCACAGGATTATCTTGAAAAGGATATTTTATCCGAATGCGCCTTGTCACGACTGGTGCGCTATACTGTTGAAAGGCAGCGTACCGAAGAACGCACCCAAAGGATCAAACAGCGGTTTCAAACTATTTTTGAAAAAGCACCCTTGGGTATTGCGCACTTTAATCTCTGCGACGAAGCCTTTTTCGATATAAACCCGAAGTATGCATTGATTACTGGCAGAACAATCGAAGAATTAATGCTGCTCAGGCAAAGCGATCTCATTCATCCGGATGAGGCTGAGACCTATGCGTGCGACATGCTGTTTTTAAAAAAACACAGGCCGGATAATCATAAAATTTGTCGAAGAATTGTCCACGCAGAAGGCTCTACGATCTGGGTGGAAATGACATTCGCGCCGTTCGAAGTTACTCCTGAAGAACAAATCCATTACGTTTGCTTAATGGAAGATGTAACTGAACATAAACGCATGTTGGCCAATCTGCGGGACTTGACCATGCATCTGCAGAACGTTCGGGAAGTTGAAAGCACTCGCATCGGACGGGAAGTGCATGATGTCATCGGCGGTAATCTGGCGACAATAAAACTGGAGCTGGACTGGTTGTCCGGAAAAGTAGCCGAGAATGCTTTAAATGAACGGATTCGCCTTTTACATCAATTGGCTGGCGAAGCCATTAACACTGTCCGGAGTATCTCGCAGAATCTAAGGCCTAACGCGTTGGATAATCTCGGCCTCGTCGAAGCTTTAGCGTGGCTGGTGCGTGACTTTGAAACCCGCAATGGAATCTGCTGCACTTTGAATCCGGATTATCTCGATTTCCCGGAACTGACAAAAGACAACGAAACATCCATATTCAGAATTATTCAGGAAGCATTGATTAATATAGCGCAACATGCTGAAGCATCGTCAGTTGAAATAGGCTTAATCGAAATGAACAATGCTTTTTGTTTCAAAATTTCGGATAATGGGAGAGGAATCAACACAGAGCAACAGACAAACCGAAGATCTTTTGGCATTATGGGCATGCGCGAGCGTGCTCAGCAGCTGGGAGGAGAATTAATCATAGAAGGAACGCCTGCCAAAGGCACGGTTGTCACAGTTAAAATCCCTGTAGTGACAAAACCAAACTATACCATGAGGTTATCTGATTCGTGATCAAGGTCATTGTTGCAGAGGATCATGCCATGTTTCGCGATGGTTTAAAACGAATCCTTGGCGAAACAATTGATATTGCGATTGTTGCTGAAGCAGCAAGCGGCAAGGAAGCTTTAAAAAAAATCCGTGATAACCAATTTGATCTCATCCTGCTGGATATCAATCTGCCCGATATAAACGGACTCACAATACTCAAGCGCTTGTCAACCGAAAAATTAGCGCACAAGGTGCTGATATTAAGCATGTACCCTGAAGATGAATACGCCATCCGCGCCATTCGTTTAGGTGCCTCTGGATATCTCACCAAGGACAGTCCGGCGGATCAGCTGATCGCTGTCATACGGCGATTGGCAGCTGGCGGGAAATATGTCAATCCTGATCTGGCGGAAAAATTTTTGTTTGAACCCCAGTCTGCGTTACATAAACCGCTTCATACAAAACTTTCAGACCGGGAATTACTGGTTTTTAAAGCAATTGCGACAGGTGAATCATTAACCGCGATTGCAAACAGACTATCATTAAGTGTTAAAACCGTAAGCACTTACCGCACAAGGGTGCTGGAAAAAATGAACATTAAAAATAATGCGCAGCTGATCCGCTACGCCATCAACAATCATTTACTGGATTAAACCCAAAAACCTCAGCTGACCGTTATCCGGGATGACTAACGATAGGAATACATGAAACAATTCGAGCAATGCTGGTTCATCCGGATTATGGTGTTTAGGTTAAATTGTCAGACATACTCGTCATCACCCGGTTTGATCCGTTGTCAATTCACCGGATCTTTAATATCAGGTCTGCTCACATCCGAATTTAACGAAACGTCAGCCTGAAATCCGACAGACCAGCAAAGCGTCTCCAACACAACAGGCAATGCAATCACTACAAAATTTTAGAGACGCTTTATATACCCAAGAGGATGTTTCATCTTAAATAGTGAAATATTCGCATGCTGAACGAACCCTGATCAGCTGCATCGAAAATACGGCAGAATAGAGATGATTTCGCAAACATACCGCCGCATTTATGCTATAAACCTAAAAACCTCAGTTGACCGTTACCCGCGATGACTAACGGTATGAATAAA
>CAZXBP010000168.1:0-6331 GCA_964639015.1 uncultured Nitrosomonas sp. | reverse complement strand
AAACCTGCGGTCTGATTTCGACAGGACGAAAAGCCTCGGTGCGTCCGATAAATTCGGGTTCATCCGGAACCGTTTGCGCGGTGACGGTGATCACTTCCACTTCCGGCGGCAGCAAGGGTGCATCTATGGGCTGGTCGGCGGTACAGCCGGTTGCGATCAGCGCTACACCTGCGACTAATACCGTCAGCCACACCGCTCGGATTATTGACGGCGTTTCATGATTGCGTGATTGCGCCAGATCTGGCGGTGTTTGGGTATTCGTCATTGTGTTATGCGGTTCTCTTTTGCGGCTTGTGCGTGTGTAAGCAGGGGAATTCGGGTGGAATGCGCTATTCTTCATATTGATCTCCTGGATTCCAGCCGCCGCCGAGTGCTCTGTAGAGTTGAACGATCGACACCAGGTGCAGACGGTGCGATTCAGTCAGCGAGAATTCCGCCTGAAACAAATTGCGCTTGGCAAGCAGTACATCGACATAGCTGGTAATGCCGCCTTTGTATCGCAAATCCGCGACATGCAGCGCGGATTGCAGCGCTTCAACCTGCTGCTGCCTGGCCCTGCGCTGGTCGTGGGACGTGCGGATCGTGATCAGCGCATCCTCGACTTCCCTGAAAGCGGACAGTATTGTCTGCCTGTAATGCGCCAGCGCCTGTCTAACCTGGGCTTCGGCTGCGCGTTGTTCGAAACCGAGGCTGGCGGCGTTAAACAGCGGTGTTGCAAGTCCGATGCCGCCTGTGCCGAAATCCGCATCCGACAGCAACAGATTGGATAACGCCGGACTGGCCACACCCATAAACCCGGTGATCGAGAAGCGTGGCAGACGCATTGCTTTTGTCATGCCGACGCGGGCCGTTGCAGCAGTCAGTGCCTGCTCTGCCTGCAAGATATCCGGTCGTCGCTCCAGCAATTCGGAAGGCAATCCGGCCGGAATTTCCGGGGGCATGGATTGCTGTGCCAGCGTATGCGTTCTTACGATTGGCGCCGGATTTTTCCCTAACAGTACATTCAGTTCATTTTCTTTTTGTACGATCAGCCGTTCAAATTCCGCCACCAGTGCGGCAGCATTGGCGCGCTCGGCTTCAAACTGATCCAGATCGAGTCGTGATATCAGGCCGCCTTCCAGCTGCGCCCGGGAAATGGCGACTGACTCCTCCCATGAAGACAGCGCGCGAAGCGCGATTTCATGCTGCATGTCGTACTGCAGCAGATCAAAATATGTCTGCGCAACGGTGCTGACCAGCGTGAGAATGATTGCCCGGCGGTTTTCTTCCCGGGCAAACAGGTCGGCGCGGGCGGCTTCAGTCGCCCGGCGGATTCTTCCCCACACATCGATCTCCCAGTTTAGCGCGGTGTTACCGAAATAGTTAAAATCGGTGGGAAAGCCGGCCTGGGAGAATCCACCCAATGTACCGAAAAATGGCGCATTTGCCTTGCCTTCCAGTTTGGGCAGGAAATCCATCCGCGCGATTCTCGAACGCGCATGAAATTCATCAACCACGGCGACAGCCCGCTTAAGATCCTGATTATTTGCCAGCGCCTGGAGAATCATTTTTTGCAGTGTTTCATCGTGCAGAAATTCCCACCAGTTCAACATTGCAATCGATTCGCCTTCGTGCTGATTCATTTGGAACTGTTCATTCGCTTCAATACCCGGGCGCTTGTAGTCCGGACCCAATGCGCAGGCAGTCAGGAACAAACTCGACAGCAGAATCGCGGTAAATGTCTTTCGTCGTTGAGGATTGAATTTCATTCTATAAAGCGTGAGAAAACGGATTGCAACGTAGCCGGAATTAAAAAGCGGCGTGCTATAAGTACCATAGTGTGACTCACCATTGGGATGAACAGGTATTGTTCATATTATTCTATTTATTCATATTGTTAGTTATTGTGGGTAACGATTAACCGAGGTTTTTAGGTTCAGGGTTTTTTGCGTATTGGTACCTTGTCGTTTGTCATTCTATCCGATTCTGCAATGGTTGATCTCGTATCCGGATAGATTTTCTCAGCATCCTGTTGCGCAAGTTTTGATAGCAATAAAGACAGAGAATTGATAAAAACAGACGGTTTTTGCTAAAATAAGCCCTAGAAATTAAATGGTTAATCCGATTTTCACATCGTTTTTGTTTCGGATGGATAAAGTGGTTTGTACCGGTGTCCGGGTGCTGTTAACAGCCTGTTTAACCTAAAAAGGTTTTTAGGTTAAAGCAGATCCTGCGCCAGCAGACCGGTATTGCCGCCGAATGCTGCGACATTGTCGGTAACCGTCTGCTCCACGGCAAAACGGCGCAGATAATCCGGGCCGCCCGCTTTCGGGCCGGTGCCGGATAAACCCATGCCGCCAAACGGTTGTACGCCGACTACTGCGCCGATCATGTTGCGATTGATGTAGATATTGCCGACCCGGACGCGTTGCCGGATGGTTTCAATCGTGTGCTGAATACGACTGTGAATGCCCAGTGTCAGTCCATAACCGCTGGCGTTGACAGCCTCGATGACGGCATTCAGATCACTGGAAGCATAGCGGACGAGATGCAGCACCGGCCCGAAGACTTCTTCGCCCAGCTGATGCATCGCATTCAATTCGATCAGCGTCGGCGGATAAAAATAACCGCGCCGCATAGGCTGCAAATGGGTGGCGTCGGAAAGCAGGGGGAGTTGATAAACTGTGTTGCCCAGCGCGCGCATATGGTTGACATGGGCTTTGAGTTGCGTTACCGCGGATGCGCTGATGACCGGCCCGATATCGACGGCGTAATCGGCGGGCGAGCCAAGTCGCAGTTGCTGCATTGCGCCGATCAGCAGCGCCTTGATCCGCTCTGCGGTTTCATGCGGCACAAACAATACCCGCAGCGCCGAGCAGCGCTGTCCGGCGCTGTTGAATGCGGATAACACGGCATCCTGTACTAATTGCTCCTTGTGCGCGGAGCTGTCGGCAATCAATACATTCTGACCACCGGTTTCCGCGATGAATGGGACAATGACCGGGTGGCCGGACAGTTGCTGGTTGATCCACTGCGCGGTTGCGGTGGAACCGGTAAAAGCGACGCCGGCAATACGGTGATCCCCGATCAGCTGAGGACCGATTTCAGCGCCCTTGCCGGGCAGAAAATGCAATACCGATTCCGGAATGCCGGCATGATAAAAAATGCGCGCACATGCCATTGCGGTCAGCGTGGTACGTTCGGCGGGCTTGGCGATCACCGTATTGCCGGCAGCCAGCGCTGCCGCAATTTGGCCGGTAAATATGGCGATTGGAAAATTCCAGGGACTGATACATACAAAAACGCCCCGTCCTGAATAACACAGTTGATTGATCTCTCCGGTCGGTCCCGGCAGATTGATGGGGTTGCTGAACAAGTCCAGTGCGTTCGCCGCGTAATAGCGGCAAAAATCAACCGCTTCGCGTACTTCGGCCAGTGCGTCCCTGATCGTGCGTCCGCCTTCCCGTACGCAAAGCGATACCAGATGCATGCGCTGTTGCTCCATCAGGTCGGCGGCTTTCAACAGACAGGCCGCGCGTTGTTCGACGGGTTGCAGGCGCCAGTTGTCGAAACCGGCGGCAGCGGCATCCAGCGCATCGGCTGCCGCTTCCCGATTGCCGTAGATTACTTCGCCTACGATTTGTTGATAATCGCAGGGGGCAGTAATCGTCTGTGTGCGGCCTGCATGCGCTTTACCGTTAATCCATGGAGCAGCCTGATACTGTTTACTCGCGCGCTGATACAGATCTTGCTGAATCTGTTGCCGGATCTGCGGATCAGCCAGATTCAGTCCTAGCGCGTTACGGCGTTGAGGGCCATACAGCGCGGCGGGTAACGGCAATCCCTCCGGCTTTCCATTCAACCAGACAGCGACCGGGTCACGGGTGATTTCGTCTATGGCTATATCCAGATTTTCGACCTGATTGATAAATGAAGTATTTGCGCCATTTTCAAGCAAACGTCGCACCAGATAGGGCAGTAAATCCTGATGTCCGCCGACGGGCGCGTAGATGCGGCAGGGAATTGATTGATCCGCATGCGTTTGAATGGCCTGATACAGTGCATCGCCCATGCCGTGCAGCCGCTGAAGTTCATAACCGCGGTGTCCTTGCGCCATCTGCATAATGGCGGCAACGGTATGCGCGTTATGTGTGGCGAATTGCGGAAAAAAACAATCCGACGCGCTGAGCAGCAATTGCGCGCAGGTCAGGTAGCTGATGTCGGTCGCCGATTTTCGGGTAAAAACGGGATAGCCATCCAGGCCGCTTTCCTGCGCGCGCTTGATTTCGCTGTCCCAGTACGCGCCTTTGACCAGTCTGACAGGAATTCTGCACTGTCTGCATTTTGCCAGTTGCGCAAGCCAGCGGATAACATGAACGGCGCTTTTCTGATAAGCCTGTACAGCCAGCCCCAGTCCGGGCCAGCCGTCCAGCTTCGGGTGCATGAAAACCGCTGCAAAAATATCCAGCGCCATTTCCAGGCGTTCGCTCTCTTCGGCATCGATGGTCAGGGTAATGCCTGCCTTGCGCGCCTGAATTGCAAGCTGCGACAGTCTGAATGTCAGTTCAGGCACGGCATGCGTGTGTTGAAGCGGCTCATAGCGTGGATAGAGTGCGGAAAGTTTGACGGAAATGCCCGGTCTTGTGTAAAGGCCGGCGGAATCTTCAGTGTCAGCTGTATGGCTTGCCGCCAGTTGCGTAATGGCCTGCTGATAAGCGACGAAAAAACGATCCGCGTCTGCTGCCGTAATCGCGGCTTCTCCGAGCATATCGAATGAGTAGCGTATGGCGCAACCAGTATTTCCGCTTGTGTCGGCGGATGTGCAAACGGCCTGTTCTATGGTTTCTGCAAATACAAATTGCGCGCCCAGGACATGCATTGCCTTTTTTATGGCAGCACGTATCACGGGTTGTCCCAAACGCAGCAGCAATCTTTCAATTACCGGGTGAAACTGCTGCCGGGTCATCTGCATCTGCAATTGCCGCCGTTCCATTGATCCGGAAAAAGCCAGCGCTTCAATTGCCATGCGGGTTAATAAGTCGCTGTGATGCGCAGGCGGACGCCAATCCGCTGCGCTCAGCCGGTCGGTCAGAAAACGATCCTGTGTGGCTTTGTCCGGAATGCGCAACAAGGCCTCGGCAATGGTCATCAACGCAATGCCTTCATCGCTGTTAAGTTGATACTCGGTCAGAAATGCCTGCGTGATCGACTGCCGGGTGTGATGCAGTATGTTCCGGCGCGGCTTACGACGTATTTTCTCAAGCAGCTCCTGCGCATACCTGGAAACCGTGCCAGCCGGATAGTCGGATAATTGCACCAGTAAATGCCGAACTGCCGATGCTTCGTTGGCGAGATACGCTTGATTGATGGCGCGCCGGGCGGCGTTGAGTGTATCTGAATTCATAAGAATCCCTGCAATGCATGAATGAACACTGGATTTTCCGTGATTTCGGGATTCAGTCAAATCGGCGCAGTCCGATTGTGATCCGGTGAGCATTTGCGGCGGAGAGTTATGGCTTGTGTCATGTTGTATTACAGACTAAACTTGATATGGAAATGCGCATCCAGTGAACCGAACCGACAGACTCCTGGATAAGCAGCCAGCTTTGAAATCTATCACTTTAAGGTCTCACGCATGGAAGCGAAATTAAAACATCAGCGCCCCAGGCACCTGGATCTCTTCAAGATCACTCAGCCATTGCCAGCTATCGTGTCCATTATGCACCGCATCAGCGGTATTTTGCTTTTTTTTCCGGGCATTCCCTTACTGTTGTACGGATTGCATATGCTGCTGGAATCCTCCGAAAGCTTTGCGGCCGTGCAGTCGGTTTTTCAGCATCCGGGTCTGAAACTGCTGCTGGTTTTGTTTGTGTGGTTCTTTCTGCATCATTTGTGCGCGGGTATCCGTTATCTGGCGCTGGATCTGCATTACGGCATCGAACTTGCCCAGGCACGCGCCAGCAGTAAATGGGTGCTGGCGATCAGTGTACTGTTGACCCTGTTGATCGGAGTGGCGTTATGGTAAGGCAATCCGGTCGTATTGTTACAGGGGCGCACTACGGACTGCGGGACTGGCTGGCGCAGCGAATCACGGCAGTCTTCATGGTTGTCTACATTGCAGTGCTGGCGGCGCTGATTGCGATTGACCCGCCTCAGGATCACGCGGCCTGGTCCGGCATTTTCAGGCATTCATGGCTGCGTATCGCGACATTCCTGTTTTTTGCGGCGCTGTTCTGGCACGCATGGGTAGGTGTGCGCAATGTGCTGATGGACTATGTCAAGCCGACAGCGGTTCGCCTGACGCTGCAGATTCTGGTGATTATTGCTTTGCTGGCTTACCTGGTGTGGACAG
>CAZXBP010000167.1:0-6448 GCA_964639015.1 uncultured Nitrosomonas sp. | reverse complement strand
GAGGCGCATCAATTGTGAATGATGCGCTTCACTGCGTTCAGCACATCCTACGGCCATCAAACAGGCCGCGGTCATGAGCGCCGAAAAGCTGGTGGACAACATTGATCCTGACGGTCATCACTGCGTGAGAAAACTCAAGGAAATCAACGGTGGCATTTTTCAGCCCATGCTGGAACAGCCGGTCATGCGCGCATTGTTGCTGATACTCGCATCGACCGGCCTGTTTGCCGGTGAATACCTGATGCTGGCTGGCTTTTGTTCATAAGGCCATCAACATCCGGCGGCGCAAGCAGTCACAGCAGAAGCATTCTTGAAATGCTTGGAGATTAATAAATGACTGCTAAAACCAGAAAACTTGACATTGCAGCCCACCTTGAAACCGATGAGGACATCCGCGAATTCCTGCGGGAGGTTGCAAAGACTGGCGACACACCCGACTTGATTCACGCCTTGGACACCGCCGCGCGCGCCAAGGGCATGACCGAAATAGCCAAACAGATCGGGGTAACGCGGGCGAGCTTGTACAAATCTCTGTCAGAAGGCGGCAATCCGCAATTCGATACTATCGCCAAAATTGTTGAAGCATTCGGATGCAAACTAATTGTATCTTGAATGTTGCGACTCGATATTTTCCGTTTTCCTACCTGATCAATGTGCATGAAAATCACATACGGTTTGATGAGAAAGGTCAGACGAAAGTCTGTTTTCTGCTCTACCCCGAATCTGTCAGACATAAAGCGGTCGGATTAACAGGAGGTCAGACTCCGCTCAACCTCGCACGTTGCCGATAAGCAACCAATAGCCACTTCACTCCCACACGCCGATTTCCCCGCCTGTGCTCAACGGGTACAAGCTGGCCCATTTCGCACCGACACCAACACATGATGAACCTTATAGTTATACTCATGTCTATAAGCCAAATCTTATACACATGGAACTGAAACCAATGCGGCAAAATAATCTGTGCCGCTGAATGATGACAGAAACCCAGGTCAATCCAATTGAGTGCAACATAACCCAAACTTTTTTATAAAGGTGGTGAAAATGATAAACGACAGCAACCATGAAACAAGGATAGAAAACGCGACTGAGGATAATTCAACGATCTTGAAAAAGCTGTTTTTCTTCAGTGTGGTTATGTTTGGTTTCAGTTATGCAATGGTTCCAATGTATGAAAAAATCTGTGAAGTGACCGGTATTCGACAGCCGGTGGCAAATTTGGACGCAGTGGCTAAAGAAACCCGGACAGTAGACATGACACGGGAGATTTCAATACAGTTCGACGCCAATATTCACAGCGCCGCTTTGCAGTTCAAGCCATTACAGTCCAGCATTAAAGCGCATCCCGGCGAATACACGGAAATCATCTATGAAGTCAGAAACAACGCAAAGATTGCCATTACCGGCCAGGCAATACCCAGCTACAGCCCGCGTAACCTGGAAAAATATTTGAAAAAAATCGAATGCTTCTGCTTTACCAAACAAGTAATTGAACCGGGCGAAATTAAACAGATGCCGGTTAAGTTTGCCATTGACCCTCAAATCCCGGTTGATATAAATACTGTGACTATTTCCTACACGCTTTATGTCCTGGAATCTGATAGTTAAGTAACGCAAGGGAAATTCTTAAGCAGGTTATCTGCATATTGCAATCTGGAGCCGGCCTGTGCCGCCTTATACAGACGGCACGGACCTGATTAAATAGGCATGAATATCAAGGCTGTCTCGGTGGAGTCTCAGCCCCGGTGTGTTCCATTGCGCTATCCAGTCCGGTGGGCAGGGCAGTTGCACCGTTTCCCAGACTTCAGCTTTGAGACCCACGCGCAACAGCATGTCTTCTATCGTCTGCTGTGTAAAAAAGCGGACATGAGTGTAGCAGTGGATACCTGCGGGTGCCCAGTCCCAACGTCCTTCCAGCAAATCGGCCACCACCGACCAGTGCCCGACGTTCGGCAAAGACATCACGATAGCGCCGGTGGGACTGAGCAGACTTTTGGCATGTAACAAGGCCTGCTCGGGATCGACCAGATGCTCCAGCACATCCAGAAAACTGATGCAGTCGTAACGATCCGAGGTTTGCCAGTCAAAAAACGAACCGACCCAAACCTGATCGATACCGGGCCTGGTGCGCGCTATCGCCGCCGCACCGGGCGCAAGTTCCACCAGTTGCGTGAATACATCGGGATACGCCGCTTTGACTGCCGATAAAAAACCGCCTTCACCGCCGCCGACATCGAGCATTTTCTGCATGCCGGTTGGCAGTAGCGGCAGAACTTCGCGGCGTTCGCAACCAAAGTAGCCGCTGGCATCGTGTACCCAGGCGCCGGCAACACGAACCGCTTGCGCCGTTCCGGCCAAATAACGCTGCCACCCGGCGCGGCCTGCCAGGCCAAATTTGGCGGCATGATCCGCCGCGACAGGGACGGAACGAACAGGGTGCTCGGCGACAAAACGTTCCATGCCGCGCATCGTTGCGTAACCGGGAGCAGGCATGGGTGCCGGGTTTTCCGAATCACAGGCCCAGGCAATATCCGCGCCCAGACTCAAAGCCATGTGCAGACGCGCCAGACAATTCCGGTCAGGTGAAATCCACGGACTTTCGACCCACAACACCAAGTCCTGATCGTTGCCGGCCGGCATCAGCGCCAAGCCTTCGGTGAGCGTCATACCCGAGACCACTCGTGTCCGGGACGACCACAGGCTTTGCAACAACCGCATGCCAAACCGGGCATCTGCCGAATCAGGCAATTCCTGGCCGAGAATTGCGGTATCTATGTGTATCGGTTGGGGAATCATATACAGGGCATTTCATTCAAAAAATTTAACCGTCTGATTATACGCCATATAATAATTACTTTATTTATCAGCTTCATCATATTTCTTCCAAGCTCGGCAGGATGTACCGACCGTAAGGAGGCGCATCGACTGTATTACTCAACCTGAAAACCTCAGTTTAATGGCGGCGCCTTGTGCTAATATTTTGAACAAGTTACAAGCAATCTGCTTATGAATGATTGGAAGAGAAAAACGATGTAGTGCATAAAAATACCCCAGAGGAGATATTCCAGTGCATGTGGAGATCAACGAGAAATTCATGATTCCTTTAACAGCCGGCAATGCAATCGGTAAAGGCTGGACCGGTGCGACACAGCATCGGCCGATGGGAATGACTTGGCATTGGACAGCATCGTGGAATCTGCAAGGATGCCGGGATACCATCGGTGGCAGCCATCCGGCGCAACGAGGAATTGCGTCGGCGCATTACGGGGTGGGGCGGAGCTTTTCCGATGGCATTGACCGCTATGTAGCGCTCGAGAACCGGTCATGGCACGCGGGTAAAAACCAGCTTTTACGCTGGGATGGGCGACCATCGAATGAGAATACCAAGGGAGCGCGCGCTACCATCGGCGTTGAAACCGTGAACATCGGTTACGCGCGCGACGGGGTAAAAGCCGGTGCGGATTGGATCAAGGCGCATTCTCCCAATGGCAAGCAGGCGATGCTGATTCAACCTTGGACGGAAGAACAGATAGCAATGATGATTCAGGTCGGACGTGAAATTATCGAACGCTGGCCTGCGATCACTTGGCGGGATCATCACGGTCATCACGATGTTTGTCCCGGATATAAAGTCGATGTGGCAGGATTTCCGTTTGCCCGGGTACTGCGCGGGATTTATGAGGATCCCGGTATTCCGGATATTTGGTCGCCATTCTGGACAGCAACGCAACGGCAGCGCGCGCTGGTCAAGCTGGGTTACGATTTGGGCCGTTTCGGTCCGAATGGCGATGGTGTCGATGGCGATTGGGGGCGCGCGAGCGATGTCGCACTTTCGGCTTTTCAGAAACAAAATGACCTGGCCGTCAACGGTTATTGGACGACCTTTGTTTCACGCGCCGTTTGGCATTTACTCGTGGCTCGCGGTATTGATCCGGATGGGCTGGTTTAGCATTACGGCGCCAGCGGGATTTTCTTCCATTGTCCGCCAATCGGAGTGACACGATGACTTATCCCACGCCGCACCTTATGTCTGACAATATCAAACGTCTAGCGGCGTATCGCGACCCGCTTACGAAACCGGCGGATGCGGTTATCTGGCTGCACGGCGGCAATGGCAACGCAACGGAATTTCTGAACGGTATCCGCCCGCGCGCGGAGGTGATCGATGTTGCGCCGCAAGGATTGGTGACCGGTTCTAATCCGGGATGGACCAACCCTTGGGAATCCGATATCCCCGAGCATGCCATTGACAACTTGATCGATGTCCGGTTTATAGCTTCGCTCGAAGCTTATATCCGTATCAAATTCAGCTTTGTCAGACGTGTCTGGTTGTGCGGATTCTCCGCCGGCGGCGGCCTGGTATGGTCGGTTTGGGCAATGCGCCCGGCAATTCCGCAAACATTCAGCGGATTGTGCGCGGTTGGTAAAAAGTTGCGCCGCACCCCCGAAAAGGCCTGGAAATGGAATGCGGCGGCGGTGCCGGCGATTCCATTTGTCATGATAAATGGCACTAACGATTCGCCGGACGATGAATACACCGGATCCGGCGAGCATTTTTCCTGGCAGGAAAGCTATGCGCAGGCGCGCGTAGTCAACGAAAACACCATTCATGATCGAGTTGACTCCAATTATTCGGTTTGTGGCGATTCATCCAATCAGGTGCATCTGAAGATTGCTTCCGGCGGAAAAGCGCCGTCCGCCCGTTATGTGGTTGAGGGCGTGGGGCATGTTTGGCAGTCTAGCAAGACGTGCCATACTGACGACCTGGTGATTGAGCGTTTCCAGGCTTTTGGGCTGGGCCGATAGTTTTGTCTTCATGCGCGCGCGAAGGTATGGGGAAAAAATAAACCACCTTTTTCTGAAAACTGAAGTACCGAAAGCTGGCTCGATAGTCAAACACTGTGATAATCGGTCGAAAAATGACTGCATTCCGGTTCGGTTAGCACAAAGAAGTCAAAGATTTCGCTGTGTTTCGGTGCTTCAGGCGAAAGACGCGCAGGAGTAAAGGTCAGCCCAGAGATGAAGAGGATTGAACCTAAAAACCTCAGTTGATTGTTATCCGAAATGGATAACGATATGAATAAATGAAACAATCAGAGCAATACCGGCTCATCCGGATGGCGAGAATTTTGCCCGGACTATTGACTCAGGACGGCTAATGGGTGAACCCATGTTCCGGTGTGAATTGAAAATGCAAAAGTGCATTTTGACGCACAGAAGAATCGTGAAATAATTCATAGCATCATGCGTTGATTGCATGACATTCATTGTGGAGGAAAAACATGAACAGGCTTTTTATTACATTGGGCATTACTGTGCTGGGCGCGACGTTATCGATGACGTGTCACGCCGACCGCATGGTGGTTTTAAAAGGAAATGCGGTTTTGCTTGCGGCTGATGATTTTTTATCCGTTTTTCCGGATTCGCCCAATTCGGCGCTATCCTGCTCGTTTAATACTGCTACAGGGACTTTTATTCCAGGCGCTTCAGCGGCAATACAGATCCCGATTCCCGGCGCAACGGATGTCAAGGTGGTCGGCAGTCATGCCTATGTTGCCACGTCAAACTTTGAAAACAGCGCGGCGGTAACGGGCTATGTCAAATACGACATCAGCGCGTGCACGCCGACGGGTCCGTTTACGCCGTTCCGGGCGCATGCCAATCTGGGGTCCGGTGAGCTGGTGATACCCTGCGTTGAAGTCGATGGAAACGAATACAACGTGATAATGAATCAGCGCGGCAATTCGATGAACTGGGAAGTTCAGTTTGTTAATACCGGTTGCTATTAACAGGAGTGATGCGGCAACGCAATGTTGCCGCATCGTAGCATTAACAGTTGACTTGCATATTACTCCAGCGATTGATACACCTTGATCAATTCAGTATAGTGAGTTTTCAGTTGCTCCAGCGCGCTCGCCGCAGTCAATCGGGATGGATTGTCGCCACAATACCCTTGCAGGCATCTGACGATACCATCGACATCAATACCCTGCCTGTGCAGTCTGTCTTTAAACTCACGTGACAGATTTTTATCATCCAGCAGGCATTTCAACAAGCCACAGAGTTGCTCCCGAGTATCCGAAGCACCTTCCCCGCTTGCCGGAGGCAGTTTGTCACCCCCCCGGTAGACAAAGGCGCTGTGCACTTTCTCACGCGTATAAGGACGGCCTTTCAGCGTATAGCCCTCGGCGCGGAAGCGGATTTGATAAGCGCCCGGCATCTCGGCGATCAGACTGATTTCATAAATACCCTCTCCGACAGAAGCCAGATGCAGCGTTTTAGTCTGCTTGTTGGGCAGCAACACAGTTGCGTTGACATGGTTTTTGGTCGTCAACGGAATACCGTATTGTGTCAGCGCCACATTCAGCGTCAATTTTGCGCCGGGTTCATAGCCGCTCTGACTGACACGCGCATCCATTTTCAGATTGGAGTAGCTGTGCACCAGCAC
>CAZXBP010000166.1:0-6482 GCA_964639015.1 uncultured Nitrosomonas sp. | reverse complement strand
TAATTCCGGCTACGTTGCAATTCGTTGTAATAACGCGTTATTACGCCTCATTGCGTCTTGCCGGAAATAAAAATCAACGCACTCTAAATCCCATTCAACTGAGGTTTTTAGGTTGAATAATGAACTCCTGCAAGGTACCAACCGCATTATACCGCCTGCAATTCAGTCAGAAATTTACCTTTAACGATGCATATGCCATCGTCGATTACCTGCATGCACTGGGAATCAGTCATATCTATGCATCACCTTTTCTCAAGGCGCGCGCAGGCAGCCCGCATGGCTATAATATTGTCGATCATAACGCACTGAATCCGGAAATTGGCACTGAAGCGGAATTTAACACCTTTGTAGCCCGGCTCCATGCGTATCGAATGGGACTGATTATCGATTTTGTACCCAACCATATGGGGGTTGGCGGTGATGATAATGCCTGGTGGCTCCATGTATTGGAAAATGGCGAATCGTCAGTCTACGCTGCATTTTTTGACATTGACTGGCATCCGGCCAACCCTGCCCTGAATAATAAGATTCTACTGCCCTTTCTGGGAGATCATTTTGGCGCAGTACTTGAAAACGGCGAACTGAGACTCGAATACGACAGGGAAAAAGGTACTTTTGCCATACGCTACTATGATCATTTATTTCCGATAGATCCACACACCTATCCTCAAATCCTTGAACTTGAGATCACCCGTTTCGCTGAGCAATACGCCAACACCGATCGCTTTCAAGCGCTCACTCAGTACATCGCAGAGTGCAAAGCATTGCCACGTCGTACTGATTTATCACCTAACCGGCGGGATCAACGCCACCAGGGTGTTGAGAAATGCAAGCATCTCCTGACTGAACTTTGCCGGAAATACCCGGAAATTTACAACATGATATTGGTCAATGTCGCCTGTTTTAATGGTGATATAGCGCAACCAAGCAGTTTTAACAGACTGCATCATTTGCTGGAGACACAGGCTTACCGTTTGTCTTATTGGAAAGTCGCCACTGAAGAAATCAATTACCGGCGTTTTTTCGATATCAATGAACTTGCTGCTGTTCGCATGGAAAATGATGTGGTATTCGATATGACACATCAATATCTCCGACGCCTGATTCATAACGAACAAATTAACGGCATTCGCATCGACCACCCTGACGGATTGACTGATCCCTGCACCTATTATCATCAGTTGCAGAATCTTATTCGACAGGAGCAAGAACATCTGTCACATCAAAATAAGGCCGTTTTCTGTTTATGGATAGAAAAAATTCTGGCAAGTTTTGAAAACCTTCCTGCTGATTGGCCTGTGAGCGGCACCACAGGTTATGACGCGGCATTCTCATTGAATGGAATTTTTGTTCGCCAGCAATCCGAGCGTCAATTTGATCGTATATACAGCCGGTTCATCGGTTTGAATCTGAATTTTGAGGACTTGCTTTATGACCGTAAGAAACTTGTCATCCACCACATACTTTCCAGTGAACTGACCGTATTAGCCAATTTACTCAATCGCATTGCACAAACCAATCGTCACACGAGAGATTTCACATTTCAAGCATTACGTAATGCAGTAAGCGAAGTGGTCACCTATTTTCCGGTTTATCGCACTTACATTATTGACGAAAAAATCAGCGAGATTGACCTGCGCTACCTGCACTGGGCTATTGCACGGGCAAAAAAAAATAACCCTGCATCGGATATCCTGATTTTTGATTTTATTGAGCGTTTACTCACGATGACACATCTGGATGATTACAGCGTCAACATACGGCGCAGAATCATTCAATTTGTGTTGAAATTTCAACAATACACTGCACCGGTCATGGCCAAAAGCCTGGAAGACACGACGTTTTATATCTATAACCGGCTAATATCGCTTAACGATGTCGGGTTTAATACCTGCGCATTTGGCACTTCAGTCACCGCTTTTCATCAGGCCAACAAGCAGCGATTGGATAATTGGCCGTATTCAATGGTAACCACATCCACGCATGACAGCAAACGCAGTGAAGATGTACGTTCAAGAATCAATGTTTTGTCTGAAATACCCAATGAGTGGCAGCGTTATCTGAATCGCTGGAACCGGTTAAACAGCAGCAAAAAGCGATTGATCGATAATGAACGAGCACCATCGCGTAACGACGAATACCTGATATATCAAACGCTGATCGGCGCATGGCCGCCGGGAGAACTGGATTCTGAGGCACTTAAAGCATTCCACCTGCGCATTGAGACTTATATGCTTAAAGCAGTTAGAGAAGCCAAGCTACATACCTCGTGGATCAATCCCAACAATGCCTATGAAGAAGCCTTGTGCTATTTCATCAAGGCGCTTCTGGAGAATCCTGAACATAATGCATTTCTAACCGATTTTCTGCCGCTTCATCAACGCATCTCACGCTACGGGTTTTTTAACAGTCTGTCACAAACACTATTGAAACTGACAGTCCCCGGCATACCCGACATCTATCAGGGCAACGAGTTGTGGACTTTCAATCTGGTTGATCCTGACAACCGCCAACCTGTTGACTATTTTCAGCGTCGTTTTGCTTTGCAAACAATTATCAGGCAATACGAGGTCTGTGAAAAATTATCAAATTTCACCCGGTATCTATTGGGACAGATCGATAATGGCCATGCAAAACTCTACCTCACCTGGCGAATCCTTACGCTACGCAACCAGTTTCCACAACTGTTCGAACATGGAAAATATGCCAACCTTGCTGTGCAAGGCTCCAAAACGGATCACGTCTGCGCATTTGCGCGTCTGTTTGAAGAAAAAGAAATTATCGTTGTAGCTGTCCGTGAATTCACTTCACTTATGGTAACAGATAATGATCTGCCTATCGGTCACTCTATCTGGGAAAACACAATGATTAAGGCTCCCGAAAACGGGTGCGTAAAGAAATATCGCAATGTGTTCACCAATGAAGAAGTCAGCAGCAAAACTATTGGTGATCAGTCTTTTTTTTACGCAGCTGATATTCTGAACAGCTTTTCTGTCGGATTACTCGTCAGTGAATAGCGTCCGAAAATGCCAGATTCACATCGTGTTACAGTTGGTCCAAATCAGCCAGAAAATGCCTGATTCGCTTCGCATTCACACCCAGATCGCTGACCCCCGCCCTTGATACCGAGCGCATATCGACTCGCGTTGTCTGCCCGGCACCTTGAATGCGAATGATCACGTCATCCTTGAATGCCATAATGGGTGTTACTGCGGTCGCTTCGATAATTCCGCCTGCTGCGGAGGCTTCGGCAATATGCCAGCCACGCGATTCGACGAGTTTCAGCGCCTGTTCGAATACAACCCCCGGTGCACGATTGAGCAGCAATGGTTTCAGATCGGGATAGCCTTCCCGCTGTAACTGGTCGAGATTTTCCGGTGATTTTCGATCGAGCGGATTATCCACCGCAGTCCGCAGACCTTTGATGACATTGAAATCCGGCGGATGATCCAGGTC
Source organism: uncultured Nitrosomonas sp. (assembly GCA_964639015.1). Classification (GTDB taxonomy): domain Bacteria; phylum Pseudomonadota; class Gammaproteobacteria; order Burkholderiales; family Nitrosomonadaceae; genus Nitrosomonas. The sequence continues at coordinate 3,026 of CAZXBP010000166.1, read as the reverse complement.
GGTGGAAATATCATGGATACGCGGCACACCGGAACCCGTCAGCACGGAAAACAGAATCGGCATGGCGACTACCAGCCCAAGTAACATGCCGGTCAAGGCCGGTAAGGCGCTGTTGCGCCGGCGCATTACATTGAACAGAGCAATTACGCCAAACACGGCAGCCAGCATGCCGGACAGTGCCGCTATCGCTAATCCCGGCACGGCGATCTGAAAACCGAACCAATCCAGGCGGTATGCGGCAACAGCCGATACTGCCGTCAACCCGCCGAGCAGCGCCAGCCGGATACTGATTTTTTCTGAATTAATCATAATTAATGCCTACTTGCCGCGCCAGTGCACGGAATATAAATCATGACGCCGGTCTTTCAAATTCTGAACTGTACCCGCATTACGCGCAGTACGCAGTGAATCGAAGCGCAGATCGGCAATTGCAACGGTTTCAACGTTCGGCGTGGTGTCGGCAGCGATGCCGTCCCGGTCAAACGGAAAATCGCATGGCGTCAAAATGCAGCTCTGCGCGTACTGAACGTCCATATTGGCGACATTGGGCAGATTGCCCACATTACCCGACATCACCACATAAACCTGGTTTTCAATCGCGCGCGCCTGACTGCAATACCGTACCCGCAAATAACCTTGCCGGACAGCGGTGCAAAAAGGCACAAAAATGATGTAGGCGCCCTGGTCGACGAGATGACGGGACAACTCGGGAAATTCGGCATCGTAACAAATCAGTACGCCGATGGGACCGCAATCGGTTTCAATGACATTCAGTGTATCGCCGCCTTCGATATTCCACCAATAAACCTCATCCGGAGTCGGATGTATCTTGGGTTGCCTGTGAATGGAGCCATCGCGCAGAAAAATATAGGAAATATTTTCCACCCGTCCGGAAGGCATATGTGTCGGATGCGAACCGCCGATGATATTGATGTTGTAGCGCAATGCCAGATCACGCATTGATTTGGTAAAGCGTTCCGTGTATTTGGTTAACGCTTCAATCGACTCGGCCGGTGAAAGGCGTTGATCTTCGATTGACAACAACTGCAAAGTGAACAGTTCGGGAAAAACGACAAAGTCACCATTATAATCCGCGATAACATCGACAAAATATTCGATCAAACGGGTAAATTCTTCAAACGAATTCACCTTGCGCATCATATATTGCACGGTACCCACGCGCACTGTTTCCTGCACGCGCCCGCCATAGTTCTTGTGCCGCTTTATTTCGGCCTCTTCCGGCACGCTGGGATTGCGCCATATCAAGTGTACGCCGCAGCCCATCGATTCACGGTCGCCGGGCAGATAATTCCTGATAACGCCCAATACTTCAAAACCGTTGCGCAGCTGAAATGTAAGTACCGGATCGCGCATTCTTTTCTGCACAATCTGCGCGACATAATCATCCACATCAGGATAACGTTTGGCTTTTCTGGCATAGCTGGGTAACCGGCCTGCGAAAATAATACCTTTCAGACCCAATTCCTGGCACAGCTGCTTGCGCGCATTATAAAATCGCTGACCTATTCGATAACCCCGGAAAGCCGGATCGACGCACACTTCCATGCCATACAGATATTCTCCGTCCGGATTGTGTCTTGAGGCATAACCATTTCCGGTTATTTCCACCCAGGTGTGCGGTTTTAAGGCTGTTTTTCCCGCAATGCGAAAACTGGCGCAGTAACCGACAATCTCCTGGTCATACACCGCCACCAGCTGGCCACCGGGAAAATTATTGATCTGTCCCATCAACGCGCCTTCCGAATAAACCGGTATGTCGGTTTCCTGGTAAACCCGTTTAACCAGTGCGACCAGCGCCGGAACATCTTTCGGAACAGCATTGCGTATAGCCAGTCGGCCGGATTTTTTATTAATGATGGATTTAGGCTGCGCGGGCTTCATTGTCGGATCAATCCATGGAAATTATTTGGAGCGACGTTGCCGCTGCCAGTATATGCCTACGCCGATCACACAGGCGATGAACAACACGACGATGATGTCCCGCAGATATTCCGTGATCAGTGCTTCATTCTCACCGATGAAGTAACCCAGCAAGGTCAGGATAATAACCCAGATACCCGCGCCAAGACTGGTGTAGAAGCAGAACATCGGAATATTCATGCGCGCAAGACCGGCGGGAATCGAAATATACTGGCGTATCATCGGGATCAGTCGGCCGGTGAACGTTGAAATATGGCCATGGCGCTGAAAAAAGATTTCCATCTTTTGCAGATGTATATCTTTAAACATGACATATTTTCCGTACTGCAGCAATAACGGACGACCCAGCCAGACCGCCAGATAGTAATTGATCAGCGCACCGACCAGGCTGCCGAAAAGACCGCATAGCACAGCAATCAGAATATGCATTTCGCCCTTTGACGCAAGGTATCCGGCCGGAATCATGATAACTTCGCTCGGAAACGGTACGAAGCTGGATTCCAGCATCATCAGAAGAAAAATACCGGGATATCCAAGACTGCCGACGATGCTGACAATCCATGCAATGATTTCTGCAATCACATTATTTCACTCAATATGAAGTTTTCCTGTACGAGACGCACCACTTTTATCCTGCCAGCGAAATCAGACAACAGCACCGTCGTTTTCAGGTTTCTTTTCTTCCAACCTAACCAGATCCTCGCGCTTGACGCCAAGCAGCAAGAGAATCTGACTGGCAACCATGATTGATGAGTAAATACCGAACAGGATTCCGATCGTCAGCGCAAGCGCAAAGTAATACAACACTTCCCCGCCGAACAGCAGCATGGCAATCACCACCATCTGCGTGCTGCCATGGGTAATGATTGTTCGCGCCATGGTGCGTGTAATTGCGTTGTCGATAACCGTAGTCACCTCCACCTTGCGCAGTTTGCGGAAGTTTTCACGTATCCGGTCAAAGATAACCACGGATTCGTTGACTGAATACCCCAGCACCGCGAGCACCGCGGCCAGCACAGTCAGTGAAAATTCCCACTGAAAGAATGCAAAAAAGCCAAGAATGATAATCACATCATGCAGATTGG
>CAZXBP010000165.1:0-6648 GCA_964639015.1 uncultured Nitrosomonas sp. | reverse complement strand
ACAAAATTCTTATCATAATTTGAGATGATTTGACTGATAAGAGACTAAAAACCTCTGTTGAATGGAATTTAAAGTGCGTTGATTTTTATTTCTGGCAAGGCACAATGAAGCGTGAAGCGTAATAACGCGCTATTACAACGAATTGTAACGCAGCAAAAATTAACAAGCGGCGTGCTGCAAACACCATCGTTTGACTCATCATCCGGATGAACCGGCATTACTCGAATTGTTTCATGTATTCATATCGTTAGCTATCTCGGATAACGGTCAACCGAGGCTTTTAGGTTTAACACCTCAGCGACGACGCAGATAGTTTTTCAGCAGAAATTTGTTAATTAATGCGCCTGCTCCCAGTTATTACCGGTACCGATATCAACCAGCAAAGGCACATCGAGACTGATCACATCGCTCATATATCGAGGCAGTCCGGACAGAACTGTATCTACTTCATGATCCGGCACTTCTAGCACAAGTTCGTCATGTACCTGCATAATCAGTTTACTTTGCAACCGGGCTTCTGCAATCCATCGCTGTACGGCAATCATGGCCAGCTTGATGATATCGGCTGCCGTACCCTGCATGGGCGCATTAATAGCCGCGCGCTCCGCACCTTGGCGACGATTGCCGTTGGGACTGTTAATCTCCGTCAACCAAAGCCTGCGGCCTAGCACTGTTTCGACAAAACCTGTCGTCCTGGCTTGCTCCCGGGTGCGCTGCATATAATCGGCAACACCAGGATAGCGCATAAAGTACCGATCTATATATGCCCGCGCAGCGCTGCGCTCGATACCGAGTTGCGCCGCCAGGCCGAATTCCGACATTCCATAAATCAGGCCAAAATTGATTACTTTGGCGTAACGGCGTTTTTCAGCATCGACCTGATCCACCGGTACAGCAAAAATTTCAGCAGCTGTGGCGCTATGAATATCCTCCCCTGCTGCAAAGGCTTTGAGCAAGCCTGCATCCTGTGAGATGTGCGCCATGATGCGCAATTCGATCTGCGAATAATCGGCGGAAATAATTTTGCAATGCATGGGCGCAATAAACGCTTCACGTATCCTGCGACCTTCAGCCGTTCGCACCGGAATATTCTGTAAATTGGGATCCGAACTGGCCAAACGACCGGTTACCGCAACAGCCTGTGCGTAATTTGTATGCACGCGCCCGGTCACCGGATTAATCATTTGCGGTAACTTATCCGTGTAGGTCGATTTTAATTTTGACAGTGTACGGTATTCAAGCAAAATTTTCGGCAGCGGAAAATCCAGCGCCAGTTGCTGCAGCACGTCTTCATTGGTTGAGGGCACGCCTTTGGGTGTTTTTTTAACAACCGGCAGTTTCAAACGATCAAACAGGATTTCCTGTATCTGCTTTGGCGAATTCAGATTAAAGGATTGTCCAGATAATTCAAACGCCCGCTGTTCCAGCACATCCAGCTTCTCACTGAGTTCCAGGCTTTGCTTTTGCAGTAACTGCTGATCAAGCAAAACGCCATAACGTTCCATGGCATACAAAACTTCCATGGCCGGCATTTCGATATCCTGGTATATGGACAACTGCCGCGCATCAGTCTGGATTCTGGGGTACAGATACTGATGCAGACGCAGTGTGACGTCGGCATCTTCGGCTGCATAGTCTGTCGCCGTTTCTACGGCAACCTGCTCAAAACCGATGCGCTGCGCCCCTTTGCCGGTAACTTCGTCATAACTGATGGTTTTGACGTCCAGATGCCGCAGCGCCAGACTATCCATATTATGCGGCTTGTGTGATTCAAGCACATAGGACTGTAACAGCGTGTCATGCGCAATGCCGTTCAGACAAAGTCCATAATTGGCAAAAATATGTTTGTCATACTTTAAATTCTGACCGACTTTGTGTTTGCCCGCATTCTCCAGCCAGCACCGGAGTTTTTCCAACACATATTGCCGCTCCAGCTGACGCGGCGCGCCGATATAATGATGCATCAGCGGGATGTAGGCGGCATGGCCGCATTCAAAACAGAGCGAAATGCCTACCAGCTCAGCCCGCATCGGATCCAGACCGGTTGTTTCCGTATCAATAGACACCAGTTGTGCCGCATTCAGCTTTTCCAGCCAGGCGTTTAACTGTGCATCGTCCAGAATAGTCTGATATTCGGCGGTATAATTTTCTCGCCGTTGATTATGCGAACCTTCCGCGCCACCTTGGCTTGCATCCGCAGGATCGGTATCATGCTGACGCAATTCCTGCAGCGCCGATTTCATGCTCAATTCCTCGTAGAGCACAGCAAGACGCCGGGTATCCTGCGGTTTCATCGTCAGATCGGCAAGCGCAACGGGGAGCTCAACATCGCATTTAATTTCCACCAGTTTGCGCGAAGTTTCAAACCAGCCAATCGCTCTGCGCAGATTTTCTCCAACCACGCCCTTGATTTCAGCCGCATGCGCAATGATGGTTTCCAGAGAACCGTACTGCTCGAGCCACTTCACCGCTGTCTTCGGCCCCACTTTTTCCACGCCGGGAATATTATCCGAACTGTCGCCGACCAGCATCAGATAGTCCAGCATGCGCTCCGGCCTGACGCCAAATTTGGTATAAACACCCGCTTCGTCGAGTACTTCGTTGTTCATGGTGTTGACCAGCGTGATATGCGCATTGACCAGTTGCGCGATGTCCTTGTCGCCGGTAGAGATAATACACCGTGTGTTCTGTTTTTCGGCCTGCCTGGCCAGTGTGCCGATCACGTCATCCGCCTCAACGTCATCAACAATCAACAGCGGCCACCCCATCGCGTCGATACAGGCGTGCAGCGGCGCTATCTGTACAGCCAGATCATCCGGCATCGACGGCCGGTGCCCTTTATAATCCGGATAAATTTCATCACGAAACGTTTTACCTTTTGCATCAAATACGCACGCGCTATAATCAGCGTGATAATCCTTGTGTAAACGCCTTAACATATTAAGAACGCCGTGAATCGCGCCAGTCGGTTGGTTGTGCTGACTGCGCAAGTCGGGCAGTGCATGGTAGGCACGATAAAGATAAGACGAACCATCAACCAGCAATAATATTTTCATTAAAAAATCCTATGAGCCTGCAAAATAAACCCGCCACCGCACTCCCTCTGGAAAAGCAATGGTCCGCAAAAGAATCGTGGCGCTTGTTCGGCATTATGGCAGAATTTGTCGAAGGAACAGAGCGCCTTGATTCAATTCAGCCTGCGGTGAGCATTTTCGGCAGCGCGCGCACCGACGCGAATCATCCGCACTATAAGCTGACTGAACAAATCGCACGCCTGCTTTCCGACGCTGGTTTTTCAGTGATTTCCGGCGGCGGGCCCGGCGTTATGGAAGCAGCCAACAAGGGGGCCTATTACGGCAGTTCTCCGAGCGTCGGACTGAATATTCAGTTGCCCCATGAACAGCGCCGCAACCCCTATCAAGATATCAGTCAGTCATTCCGGCATTTTTTCGCGCGCAAATACATGTTTGTCAAATTTGCCACAGCCTATGTCGTTATGCCGGGCGGATTCGGCACTTTGGATGAACTCATGGAAGCACTGACGCTCGTGCAAACGGGAAAGACGCGCAAAATGCCGATTATTCTGGTTTGTTCCGATTTCTGGCACGGTTTGATCGACTGGTTCAGGGATGTTCTGATCGCGGAAAACTATATTTCGCCTGAAGACATGAATTTAATTCAAATTATTGATGAACCGCATGACGTGGTCAACGCCATCTTCAAGCATTACGAAACCCGTGGTTTCGAGCCCAGTACCGAAGAACGTGAAATTCAGTTGAATCTGTAACCAACATCAGCGAATTTAGGTAAAATACCCGCTCCGCCACACAAAGACCACCGGATAATGCCATGTACCGATTATTAATGATCCTGCCGCTCAGTTTTGCGCTTTTATTCGCGCTACCGCTCATGGCGCAATCGGATAGACCTAAAAATCTGGTGCCGCTGCCCGAAATACCGGAATTACCCGAATTGAACGATGCTGATTTACCCGAGTTGGCAGCGCCTCCACCATTACCTCCCGAAATGGAACTTGATTCGGATCTTGAGCCACAGATAACGATTATCAAGCGCGGCGAAGATACCATCGAAGAGTATCGCCAGAACGGTGAGTTGTACATGATCAAGGTGACGCCGCGTGTTGGTTTTCCCTACTACATGGTCAGAAATCGCGGCCGTATCAACGAACATTCAGGCGAACCCGGCAGCAACGTCAGCACACCGATGTGGCGGTTGCTTGAATTCTGAACGTGACAGACAAGAACAGCATCCACCGCATCGTTCAGTCCGCTTCAACGACACCCGCATACATTTGTATTTTTCCACGTTATTAACGCATGTCCGTTTTTACACCTGTCACTGAAAAACAACTTTCCGACTGGCTGAGAAACTACGCACTGGGCGAACTGATCGACCTACAGGGCATTTCATCCGGCATCGAAAATTCCAATTTTTTTGTCACTACCTCGCAAAATAAATTCGTCCTGACGCTGTTTGAAAAATTAACCGTCAGCGAACTCCCTTTTTATCTGAGTCTCATGGCGCATTTGTCGAATCATCAGATTCCCTGTCCCGCACCGATTCCCATGCGTGACAATCGATTGTTCGGCGAACTCAACGGCAAACCGGCATGTATCGTTTCCTGTTTACCGGGAAAATCTCTGGAAAACCCTGGCCCTGAGCATTGCGCAGAAGTCGGCGACATACTGGCAAAAATGCATATCTGCGGACAAACCTATCCTGCCCGCATGGAAAATCCGCGAGGATTACGCTGGTGGCATGCGCGAAAACCGGAAATCCAGCCATTCCTGGATCCGGAGGAATGCGCATTACTCAATAGCGAACTGGGGTTTCAGTCATCATCTCAACCGGAAAACCTACCCAAAGGCATCATCCACGCCGACCTTTTCCGGGACAACATTCTTTTCACCGATCATCGCATTGGTGGCGTGATTGATTTTTATTTCGCGTGCAACGATAATCTGCTGTACGATCTGGCCATTGTCGTCAACGACTGGTGCATTACCGAACAGAGAACGCTGGATGAGGCGCGCACATTATCATTGCTCAGAGCTTATCACTGTATCCGGCCGTTGACAGCGGACGAACACCATTTCTGGCCCGTCATGCTGCGCGCCGGCGCATTGCGTTTCTGGATTTCCCGCTTGTACGATTATCATTTACCCAGACCGGGAGAGCTGACACACGCAAAAAATCCGGATGAATTTAAAACCCTGTTACAGCATCATTCGAAAAATCAGGATAAACTGAAACAACTTTGGTTATAGGAAACATTTAGGAGGCTGTCCGAGAATAGCGATCGCAGCGAGGGCGAGACTGGTTAAACGGGATTTTTTCGATCATTTGAGGCGAATAGTCGCTCTATTCAACGAAAAGGATTGGAAAATCCGGCCAGCCAAGCCGTCCGCAGTAGATCAGTTGATTCTCGGAAAGCCTCCTGCTAGCACGGGAACTATAAGTCTTGTTTCTAACCAATCTGTAATTAAAAAACGAAAAATCGTCATATCGAACTTAACACTGGAGAAGTGCCCATGGAAATTCGTCAAGTCAGCGCAATACATGGATGGTATTGGATCGTCCAAGGCTTCCAAATGTTTCGCAAAGCGCCAATGGTCTGGATGTTGATTTGTTTCATTCCTTTTCTGATCGTCATTACGCTTTCCCTGCTGATTCCTATGGCCGGACCGCTGATTTTCATGCTCATCGCACCGGTTTTTCTGGCCGGCATCATGGTTGCCTGTCGCGATCAGGAGCAAGGGCGGAAAATCGAAGTCTCACACTTGTTCATCGGGTTCAAAACCCGGACAGCGCCCTTGATCACCGTTGGCGGCATTTTTCTGGTTGGACTGGTGGTTATCTACAGCGTGTTCCTTTCAACCGGCGGCAGCGATCTGATCGCCATGCTGGAACGTGGAAAACGCTACGACAGCAGTGAAATAGGCGGCATATCCAGCAACATCCTGTCGTCTTTTTTGATGGTCATTCTGCTGCAGATTCCTTTGCTAATGGCATTTATCTTTTCTCCGGTATTGATCATACTGCACAATTTCTCACCGGTTAACGCCATGAAAAAAAGCTTTCTGGCGTGCATACGAAATATCATTCCTTTCTTTGTCTACAATATCATTCTGAATTTATTATCCATTATCGTTTTGCTGGTGCCGTATATCGGACTCGTCATACTGAGCCCGGTTCTTTTTGCATCAATCTATGTCAGTTATAAGGAAATCCTGCTCGGCGAACCGGTCAAGGTGCCTGCTGACGACTACTATTCAGCAGCAGATTATCAAAAAGCAACCTGGTCAGATAGCGAAGAGGAATCAGTCAGACAAGAGCAAAATAATGCTCCGGCGACAAAAAGGACGACAATGGATAGCACAGAGCAAGTCGCCCGCACTGAAAAAAAGACCGAAATACTTGAAGGCGATATCGTTCAGTGTTACCAGTGCGATATTCTGATCCCCAAGGAAGAAGCCATTCGTTTCGACGGCAAATACTTCTGCAGCAGTGAACATTTCCAGGAATACCAGAACAGCATGTCCGCCAGATCAGAAAAATAGGCGTCTAGGAGCCTGTCGGACTTAAGCAATCGTAGCGAGCCGAGTGGGAGAACGAGCACAGATTTTC